>JBDTYQ010000124.1:0-8425 GCA_040005515.1 bacterium | reverse complement strand
ACCTGCGACCTTTTGATTCGAAGTCAAACGCTCTATCCAACTGAGCTATGGGTGCGCTTCGAGTTGATTGGGGAATGATGAGTGCGAAATCACGATTTAATTCCGCTTCAATGATCGTCACTCGCTAATCGGCAATTCGCAATCGACAATTGCAAATCGTCAAATCCTACTGTTTTCCCTGTAAGTCCTTGCGAATGAATCGGACAAGATCCTTAATCTCTTCTGGTTTCAGCTTGTCCTTGAAAGCGGGCATCTCTTCATCGCCTTCCGAAATCTGCTTGACGAACTTTTCATCCGGATGCATCAGCGCATGTCCCGCTCGGAGACCTGGAACCTTCAACTTGTGACCGTCAATCTCCTTCACTCCCCCGTCGGCATTCTCACCATGACAGCCCGCGCAATGTTTCTTAAAGTTTGCTCGAGCAGCAGCAAGTTCATCTGGTGTTGCTACTGGAGCAGACTGAGCAACTTGAGGTTGATTCTGGTTTGTAGTTACCGTACTCGTATTGCCGCAAGCGCCGGTGAGCAACGCGACGGCGGCTGGAATCAGTGCGAATTTCAAAGCCTTCATCTTTTCCGATTCTCCCCATCGTTCTTGATCATTAGTTTCAAAAAGCGCCGCGAGTATAACATGCTGTAGCGAGACTGGCGGAGACAGCGTCACTCGAAACGGCAAGTTGCAATCAGCCTTGAGAGCGGGCAGAATAATCTTAGTTTTCTGCGGCCTTAGACTTTCTGAACAAACGCATTCGCGATTGTGCTTTAGAGGTGACAACCGATGAGTACCGACAAGGACCCTGGCGGGGGAACACGAAGCTCGCTGCGTCTGGCGCCAAACTCCATTGAACTGGAAGAGCAAAAAACGAAACTGCCTCGGCAGTTCGTAAACTTTACGTTCTACGGGGCCCGCCCAGAATGGCGGTTGTTGTCCGACAGCGAAAAAGAGGAGTGCAAGAAAGAGTTTATCAGCACGGTTGAGGAGTTCCGCCGCCGTCTGCTGATCAATAGTTATTCAACTGTTGGTCTGCGGACGAATGTTGACTTCATGATCTGGCGCATCGGCTACGAGCTTGATCCGTTGCAGGAAATGACGTCGCGGATCAATGCCACCGAGCTCGCGAAGTATATCGCCCCGGCGCAGTCATTCCTCTCGATGACTAAGCGTTCGATGTATATCGATAAAGACAATCCCGAACACGTGGAGGATCGCCTGCACATTATTCCCGGCAAGTCCGACTATCTCTTTGTCTACCCATTCGTAAAGACTCGCGAGTGGTACTCGCGGACTCCGGACCAGCGTCAGGAAATGATGGATGAGCACATTCGCATTGGCACGAAGTATCGTTCGGTGAAGCTGCACACCACCTACTCTTTTGGTTTGGATGATCAAGAGTTTGTCGTCGCTTTCGAGACTAATCATCCGTCGGATTTTCTTGACCTGGTTCAGGAGCTGAGAGAGACCAAAGCTAGTTCCTACACGCTGCGCGACACGCCGATGTTCACATGTCGACAGAGGTCGCTCGCGGAATGCTTGGACGCGTTGGGATAACGTCCAAGGGGCGGACGGGGAGAAGCGGTGAGGCGGCGACACGGTGACCTGGGACGTTAGGTCTAGCGCGCTATCGGTCACAAAATCTTGCAATAGTAATCCGAAAGAAACCATTGAAGCCCTCACACTCATGGAAAGCATCCGAAGCTAAAAGGAACTGCGCGTATATGCTGCTGCAATGGATGCAGCGATGTGCATCTTTGAGCTAACTAAAAAATTCCCAACTAAAGAGAGCGGTATTCCCTACCGATCAAATGCGGGGTGCATCACGCTCAGTGTGCGCTAATATTGCCGAGGCTTGGCGAAAGCGTCATCGAGCGCACTTCGTAAGTAAACTGAGCGATTCTGAAGGCGAAGCTGAGGAAACACGTGTGTGGCTTGAGTTGTCCTGGAGGTGTGGATTCATGTCCCGGGAGCAAGCTGAACAGTTGGACCGCCAATATGATCACATCCTCGGCCAGCTTGTTCGCATGATAGAAAACCCCGATGTCTGGACAGTTCGGGTTCGCAGACCGAATCAAGCTTAGCCCGGGACGTGTTCCTGCAATGGCTTCAAAGCAAAACAAGAAGGCTGTCTACAGTTGGCACCTTTGTGTAGTTCTAATCTGTGTTTTCTTTTTAGAGGCTTCTTCAGCAGCAGTGCCTCAAACGTCTGCGCCTCTTTTTACATCGGTAGATTTGCGGGTCCCCACGTCCACGCATCGCCGCGTCTCCCCATCTCCCCCTCTCCCTCTCTCCGCGTCTGCTGCTTCCGTCCATCCGGAACACCTCTGGTACGAAGCGGAGAACATGCGTGGCATATCCAGCGATAGACGCGGTGAACCGATTCTGAGTCCCTCCTTTCTTAACTTGCCAAGAGCAAAAGCTCCCGGTTGGTGCATCAACGGTCCCGGCGTTTCCGCCGAGTGGTCGCAAGGTGGCGAGAGCGAGTGGAACTCCATCGCCGCCGCCGCTGATGAAACACACGCAGAGGTTTCCCAGGAGATCGAAGTGCCGCGAGCAGGGGACTACAAGATTTGGGTGCGCTACGCTGACTGGGCCAATAAGACTGAGCCGTTCGGAATCCGGATCGTTCAGGGCTCAGCTGAAACAAGCGCTGCACCTCGCGAAATACTGCATCAGGAATTTGGCGTTCGAGATGTAATCGATCCACACGATGAAGTCAGCATGTACTGGGGCTGGGTGTTCGCCTGGGATAGTGTTCAAGCAAGACTGGAAAAGGGACCCGCGAGAATCTCGATCGAGATTGAAAAGGCCGGCGAGGCGCGCCGTCATGTCGACGCAATCCTGATAACAAATGACCCTGCGTTCGTGCCTGATGGTCGTCGTAAGCCGGATTTTGCCGCCGCACGTTACCTGCGCGATTTCAAAACGGCGCATCCGCCGCTTGCGCCACTCTCTCAATCCGGATTCACGGGTGAAATCCCTGCAGCTTGGCGGCGTCCAAAGATCTCGGGCCGAGACTTCATGATGCCGTGGAATATCAGCAAAGAGTTCTGGGCGCTGTATGACAAGCCCGCTGACGAACGACCGCTCTATCCGTTTGCGAGCGAGTCTCCCGAACAGTTTGTCGCCAGGTTTAAGGGAACTCAGAAAGTGCCGCTCTTCGATTCGAAGCTAGTCGTGCCGGTGATCTATCTCAATGATCTTCCCGAGTATCTCAAGGAAGGCAGTCCGTTTCTCCGTTATGTGCGCGAGACGAAGGTGCCCTTCGCCGTTTTGATCAATTTCGGAACAGCAACCATGAACGAACAAGACGGAAAAGCTGCGTTCGATCTGTTGACCGGAGAGTTACGCGAGCAGTTTCTTGGTTGGGTTTCCGGGGAGAGTGTCGGTTTCGTTTGGGACTCAGCGGCAACCGATTTGAAAATCAACTCGGGAATGTCCCGCCAGGAAATGCTGGAGGCTTATCGACTCTTTTATACGAACGCGCTTGAGAAAAAATGGACTGGTACTTTTCACACCGCGACTGGCCCGATGTGGAACAAGTTAATTCCCGCCCAGTCCGCTTCCGGAACCAGTTACGCCCATGCGCTGGCTGAGTGGGGCGTTCGGCTGCTGGGAATGGAGACGCCCGCCGTGCAACCGATCACGGCTATGCGGATTGCTTTTACGCGCGGAGCTGCACGTCAGTATGGAGGCGCGTTCGCCTACTACCATGCCCCCAACTTTGGCGACACTGCTACAACTTTTACAAAAACGCAAAACTTTGCCGGGCCGGATAATTTCTTTCACACGCGGTACGGCGCAACGATGGGCCCATCGCTCTCGTGGTATCGGAAGAGCTATTTCCTTTATTACATGTCGGGCGCGTCAGCCATCTATCTGGAGCAAGGCTACGATCAATTTTTCAAGCCGGGACCAGGCGACAATCCGTTTCAACTAAACCCGCTCGGAAGGATTACAGACGAGTTCATGCAGTTTGCGGAGAAGCATCCTGATCGAGGAGTGCCTGACACTCCAGTCGCGTTCCTTTTGGATCCCGCGCACGGATGGGACCTGACTGACTATCCGCAGTGGGCCTTCGGCATGTCTCAGCGAAATCGCAGCGATCGTGCGCTGCGCGAACTCTTTACTACGGCCTACTACCCCGCTGCTGTCCTGGAAGGAGAACCGGCAACCGGAGATCGGCAGGCGTTTGTTTCGGGAGTCTTTGGCGATATTTTTGATGTGCTCGTCGCGTCATCGGGAGTACAACATCCGACTCCGCTGACTCCCTATCATGCAGTCGTTGTGGGCGGTGGAATCAAATGGTCCCCGGATTGGTCGAAGCGCCTCACCGATTACGTGCGCGCGGGTGGAACGGTGGTACTCAACGCTAGTCAGGTCAAAGGCCTTGCACCGGAGCTACTGGGAATACGTTCACTCGGCACCACCGCTGAAGGCGAGACGGCACGCTGCCTTTCGCCGAATGAGGTTCCCCAGGACCTCAGCGGTCAGATGTTTCGCTATGAACGTGTTCAGGCGAAGACTGCCGAAGTGCTGATCGAAACTCCGTCAGGCGATCCCTTGGTATTGGTTAACAAGGTTGGAAAGGGGAGACTGGTCTTCGCCGCGCTGCCGGACTTGCTTGGCGAAGACGAGCGAATGACGCCATTCGCCGCGCACATGCTGGCGCACGTGTTCGCCGACGTTACTCCTCTCCGTGTTAGTGGCGATGTTCAGTATTTGATTAACCGCAATACGCGGGGCTGGGTGATCACCCTAATTAATAACAACGGCGTCTTCAAGCCGCAGCAGGGATTGGCCCAGGTGGATCGCACTGCGAACGTGATGGCCACAATTACTTTGCCGAGCCAGCGAATTCAGAGCGCGTCGGATTGGATTACCGACAAAGCACTTGAGATTGGCAAGGAGAACGGTCAGCAAGTACTGAATGTGAAGCTGGCACCGGGAGCTGTGGCAGTTGTGGAGTTAGTTGTGGGGCGCTGAGGGTCACAAAAGTATGTGGGAAAAAGCGGAAGCGAGCCCGCCTTCCTGCCTCCGCTTTTTTTTATTTTTAAAGATTCCTTACTTCGGAATCACATTTCCGTCGGCATCGTAAAGCGTGACTTCGCCGAAAGGCAGCACCTGATTCTTCACCTTCTCGTAATCACCCACAATCACGATCGCCGCACGATAAGTATCGAAATACTTCGCGGCCGCATTCTGAATATCGGCCGGAGTCAGAGCTTCAATCTTCGGACGAAAGTCTGTGATGAAGTCCTTTGAAAGATCGTAGGTGTAGATCGTATTGATGCGACCGGCCAATCCAGCCTGACTAGCCAGCTCTACCGAAAAGTTTCCGGTGCTGTACTCCTTGGCTGCGTTGAGTTCTTCGTCAGTAACGGGAAGCACGCGCATCCGATCCAGTTCATAGAAGATCTCCAGCAGAGTCGGGCCCGTGACCTCGTTCCGCACGGAAGCTCCCGCGACGAATGACCCGGCTTTCGCTTGAGTGTTCGACGAGCTGAACGGCGAGTAGGTATAGCCTTTCCCTTCGCGAATGTTTCTGGTCAGTCGCGAATAGAAGGAACCGCCATAGATCGTATTGGCGGTACGAATCACGAAGTAGTCCTTGTCCTTACGCGGAATGGTTATGTTGCCGATGTAAATAGCCGACTGCACGGACCCCGGGCGATTTACGAAATAGATCTGTCGCTTATCGCGGGTAGGCAGCGCCGGCGTTTCCACTGCCGCGATCTTACCGCTCTTCCAGCTGCCGAAGGCTTTTTCAATTTCAGCAAAGGTCCGCTCCGGATCGATGTCTCCGACAACAATCAAATGCGCGTTGTTGGGGATGTAGTAGCTGCTCGCGAAGCCGCGCAAGTCTGCCTGCGTCAGCGCGCCGATGGATTTCTCGTCGGGAACAACAAAGCTGTAAGGGTGATTACCGAAGACTGCTTTTTGAAAGCGCTCATTGACCAGGAAGTTTGGGTCTGCGCGTCCGGCACGAATGCCCTGAATTGTGTTCTCCTTAGCGAGCTTTAGTTCCCCCTCGGGGAAGGAAGCGTGTTGCGCAACGTCGCTCATCAAGTCGAACATCTTTGTGGAGAATTCCGAAAGCGCTGAGGAAGAGATCGAAGTCGAGTCGGCGTCACTGCCCAGGTTTAGAGTTCCGCCGATCGATCTCAGTTCTTCTTTGATCTGCTTACTTGTCCTTGTGTCCGTGCCTTCATTGGCAACTGCTGCGGCAAGCTGCGCACTGCCTGGATGCCTTTCGCGATCTGCAGCCGTTCCCGCTCCTCGGAATGTAAGCACAGCAGTTACTTTAGGCACGTTCGGAAGGGGAGCGAGCACTACAGTCAACCCGTTGCTGAGTTTTCGCTCCGTCAGCTTCGGAAGATTGAGCGGTCTCGCCGGTCCGGCTGCAGGCGGGGTCTTCTGTTGTGCGTTAATGCTGCCGGGCGCGAAACCCGCTAAAGCGATCAAGGCAACCGTCGCTGCGGCAAACAATGTTCGTGTCGATCGTTTCATCTTAGTTGCCTCCTTTCGGATCTTTCGCTTGGGGGACGCGATCGATCACAGTGCGGTTCTCAGCCACTAGATACTTCTTCGCTGCGTTCTTGACCTGATCTGCAGTGACAGCCTGAAACGGCTTGAGCAGCGAGTTGATTTGATTCGGATCGTCCCGGAAGAGAGCGAGCACAGAAAGCAGGTGAGCCTTGCCGAAAGTCGACTCCAGTTGGTTGTAGAAGTTTGAGCGGTAACGCACCTTGGCATCAGCAAGTTCCTTCTCCGTAATACCCTTCTGCACGACGTCAGCAACCACCGCATCCATCTCGCCTACTACTTCAGCGGCGGTATGACCGGGCTTGTACGTGGTTCGAGTGGTCATGATCATCGGTCCGTTGTAATCAAACTCATTTCCAAAGTAGTTCAGACCGCCGGTCAAATCGAGACTCAGCTCTTTCTCTTTTACAAGTCGCTGATACCAGCGTGAACTGTCATCGCCTTGCAGGATCTGAACGAGCAAAGCAGTCGCGGGAAAATCGGGTGAGCTTTGCGCCGGCAGGTGATAGCCCGTCGCCAGGGCCGGAAGGTTGGCAAGCTTATCGGGCTGGGAAATCTTCTTTTCTTTTGTCTGGGCTGGTTCGGTCAGGTCTGGCACCGGGGGCACGGGCTGGGTAGCAATTCCGGCAAAGTGTTTCTCGATCATGCTCTTGACTGCCGCGGGGTCAACGTCGCCAACGATCGTCAGCACGGCGTTGTTGGGGGCGTAATAAGTTTTGAAGAAGGAGCGCACATCCTCAAGAGTTGCTGCGTTCACGTCTACCAGATCGCCGTAGCCGTTGTGCGAGTTGTTCCAGTTCTGAAACGCATTTTGCCAGAGGTCGATCCACTCAAAGAGCTGATAAGGCTGGTTCAAGACGTTGACGCGAATTTCTTCGCTGACGACGTTCTGCTGGTTCTTTAGATTTTCGGCGCTGACATCGAGCGAGCGCATGCGATCCGATTCCAGCCACAGCGCCATTTCGACTTTGTTGCTGGGCAGCGTCTCGTAGTAGTTGGTGTAGTCGAAGTCTGTATGACCGTTGAGACTGCCGCCATTAGCCTCGACAAACTTTGCATGTTCGAACTTCTTCACATTTGCCGAACCCTGAAACATCATGTGCTCGAACAAGTGAGCGAAGCCCGTGCGACCCTTGGGCTCAACGCGAAAGCCGACGTTGTAATAGACTCCTACCGTGACGACGGGGGCCACATGATCTTCAGAGATCACGACTCGCAAGCCGTTCGGCAGTTTGTAATAGACGACTGGAACGTTGACGTCTTTGGCCTGGGCGGCGGGAAGTGACCAGGTCGCGATCGCCAGGGACCCAAGCATTCCTGAGACGAGGGCCACCAGCACCCGACCTGAAAGTCCCGCGAGAGACCTCTTAAAGATGAACATAGTTTTGACCTCATCCATGGCTGAGTCTTGTTGTAACTAATTCCAACGCGAGCTGAAGACAACGCGGAGCCGGTTGGGTAAGGAGGAATGCCTAATCCTAATCAACCTCGGGCACGTTTACTACGAGTGATGGGGCGTGAAAGTTTCTCATCGCATTAGTTTGCCTGACGGGCTTCCCGTAGAGTCCCTCAATGGAAACCAGTTGAACGAAGAATCGTAATTGCGCCGGAAAATTTGTACGATGTACGGCGATTGATTGACTGCGATGGATGACGAGGGGGGAAAGAAAGCGAAGTGGGGGAGAAGGTAGCGAGAAGGTTCTTGATACGGGGCGAAGTGCAGGGGGTTGGTTATCGTTTCTTTGCGCAGCGAGCCGCCGCGCGACACCAGGTGGTTGGGTACGTGCGCAACCTGAAAGACGGAAGCGTCGAAGCATTCGCTGAAGGCCCGGCTAACAGTGTCGAATCCTTCAAACACGATCTGGTGACCGGCCCGCAATGGTC
>JBDTYQ010000123.1:0-8494 GCA_040005515.1 bacterium | reverse complement strand
ACGCTCTGAGGTGTGTATGAACAAGCTTCTTCAAGACCTGCGCTATGGCGCGCGGATGCTCGTAAAAACCCCGGCGATTACGCTCGTTGCGGTGGTTGCTCTTACGCTCGGAATCGGTGCGAACACCGCGATCTTCTCGGTAGTCAACGCTGTGTTGCTGCAGTCGATGCCTTACACCGATGGCGAGAGGTTGGCGATCATCTGGGAGAAGCGTGCGGAAAATGATCAGAATGTGATCAATCTGGGCAACTTCTACGATTGGAAAGATCAAAACACTGTCTTTGAAGACATGGCCGCTTTCTTCGATCTCACTCTCAATCTCACTGGGGATGGAGAACCTGAAGAACTCACCGGGCAGATCGCGACGACGAATCTGTTTTCAGTCCTCGGTGTCAACGCGATTCAAGGCCGCACCTTTACGCCGGATGATGGCAAGCCAGGCCAGCCCGACGTTGTCGTTATTAGTTACGATCTTTGGCAGCGACGCTTCGGTGGAGATCCGCACGCTGTCGGTCGACAAATCACTCTTAACAACGAGCCAAGTACGATCGTCGGAGTCCTGCCTGCCAGCGTTGGCTGGTATGTGCAAAAGGGTTCGATGGCGAAGAAGGCGCCCGAACTTTGGTCGCCCTGGCAAATCTCCAACGAACTGCGCCAGCGTCAAGGTCGATTCGCGCGTGCGGTCGGACGATTGAAACCCGGCGTAAGGATGGCCCAGGCGCAGAACGAAATGAAAGTGATTGGGGCGAGACTCGCGCAGCAATATCCGGAGTTCAATACGAACTGGAGCGTGAACGTGGTTCCGCTACGAACGCAATTCACTGGGGAGATTCGCAGGCCACTGCTAGTGCTGCTGGGAGCTGTTGGTTTCGTCCTGCTCATCGCCTGTGCCAACGTCGCGAATCTGCTGTTAGCGAAGGCTGCATCACGGAAAAAGGAAATCGCTCTCCGGGCGGGACTCGGCGCGAGTCGTTGGCGCATCGCCCGGCAACTGCTAACGGAAAGCGTTCTGCTTTCGCTGATCGGTGGAGTTGCCGGCTTGTTGCTCGCGTGGTGGGGAACGAAAACCCTGGTAAATCTGAGTCCGGCAGGCCTAATGGACCTCGCTCACGTGAGCGTCAACCTGAGAGTGCTCGCCTTCACATTTGGTCTCACGTTGTTGACAGGAATTATTTTCGGCCTCGTGCCGGCAATTGAGGCCACGCGGTTCGACCTCAACGATTCACTCAAAGAGGGCGGAAAAAATATTGGCGGCAGCGCGCGAAGCCATCGATTGCGCAAGCTCTTTGTAGTAATGCAGTTGGCCATGGCACTCGTGCTCCTTGTGGGCGCCGGCCTGCTCATGAAGAGTCTCAATCGCCTCGAGTCGGTTAACCCGGGGTTTGAACCAAACAACCTGCTGACGATGCAGGTCACCCTGCCGCGGAAGAAATACGATACGGATTCCAAGCGCATTGCTTTCTTCAAACGGGCAGTTGAGGAGTTGCGCGCGGTTCCCGGTGTCGAAAGTGCCGGTGCGATCGACTATCTTCCGTTTGCAGGGCCTCACTCCGGCACAGATGTCACTGTGGAAGGACAACCAAAATTGCCGCCCGGTCAGGAACTCACCACTGGCGTCTGCTCGACGGATGCAAACTACTTTCAGGCGATGCATATCCCACTTCAGAGCGGTCGCCTTTTCACCGAGCAGGAAGCGACGGAGTTACGCCACGTCGTTGTCGTGAACGAGGCTTTTGCGCGAGTGAATTTGCCTGGACAGGATCCGATCGGCAAACGAGTCACGATCGATATGAAAGAAGAGAACTCGCCGTCGGAAATCATCGGCGTCGTTGGCGATCATAAGCACCTCGGACTCGATACGGCAGTCGAACCGATGGCGTACTGGCCACATCCCGAGTTGGCTTCCCGCTCTATGACTCTTGCGATTCGCACGCAAGGCGATCCGACAAACATCGCTCCCGCAGCGCGCACCGTCATTCGCGTGCTCGATCCCGACCAACCTGTCGGCCAGGTGAGCACAATGAATGGACTGATGGCGAAGTCGGTAGCGAAATCGCGTTTCAACGCAACGCTGCTGGGCGTCTTCTCACTTGTCGCTCTGGTGATGGCGGCGGTGGGAATTTACGGCGTGATGTCTTACTCGGTGCAGCTGCGAACCCACGAGATCGGCGTCCGGATGGCATTGGGTGCGCAACAGGGGGACGTGCTGCGACTGGTGGTGAAGCAGGGAATCTTCCTGGCATTCATCGGAGTAGTGGCAGGGCTTGCGGCCTCGTTCGGATTAACGCGGCTCCTCGCCAGTCTCCTGTTTGAAGTGACGACCACGGACAAAACGACGTTCGGGTTGGTAGCGGCGGGACTCTTTTTGATCACGCTCGTCGCGTGTTACATCCCGGCGCGTCGAGCGACGAAAGTCGATCCGATGGTTGCGCTGCGATACGAGTAGGTAAAAACCAAGTCCCAAAATCCAAAGTCAAAAGTCCAAAGACCTAAAACTAAGTACGAAGTGGCAATCGGCAATTGCCAATCGGCAATCTTAAGAGGAGACACAATGACCAGCCTGCTACAAGATTTGCGCTACGCCGTGCGCACGATGCTGAGCAAACCCGGCTTCACTCTGGTTGCAGTGATCACGCTGGCGCTTGGTATCGGTGGCAGCACCGCCATCTTTACGGTTGTTGATGCAGCTTTGCTGCGCGGCCTTCCGTACCAGTCGCCGGATCGTCTCTATCATCTTTGGGAGAGTACGCCGCAAAAGGAGTTTGCCCAACGGGAGTTCTCCTATCCCGACTATCAGGACTATCAAAGGAACCAGGTGCTCGAGGGGCTCGCGGCGTATACCGGCGGCGGTGGAATCATGAGCGGGCGTGGAGAGCCCGAACGAGTTTTCGCCCCAGGTGCCACTGCGAATTTCTTTTCGGTCCTTGGTGTTGAACCTTTGCTCGGTCGGACCTTTCAACCCGGCGAAGATAAACGGGGCGCGCCTCGAGTGGTGGTGTTGACGTATGGAATGTGGCAGCGCCGCTTCGGTGGTGATCGTGGAATCCTTGGCCAGTCGCTGACGATCAATGGTGATCCTTACACCGTAGTTGGCGTGTTGCCCGCGAGTTTTCAATTTGCACTAAGAAACGCCGACCTGTGGCGACCCTATCAACCCACTGACGCGCAACTCACGCGGCGTTTCCTGCACGGCACCAATCTGATCGGAAGGCTCAAGCCCGGCGTCAGCGCTACACAAGCTCAAGCGGAACTGAGTGTCATCACTAAACGAATTGAACAGGAAAACCCTCAGTCACACGCGGGAACGGGTCTGAAGTTGATTTCTTTGCAGGAGCAGGTCGTGGGCCAGGTCAAACCGATCATGTTGGTCCTCTTGGCCGCAGTCGGCTTCGTCCTGCTGATCGCCTGCGCCAACGTGGCGAGTCTCCTTCTTACTCGCTCGCTGGCGCGCCGAAAGGAAGTTGCTATTCGTGCCGCGCTCGGCGCGAGCCGTTGGCGCGTCGTTCGTCAACTGCTCACCGAGTCACTCTTACTATCTCTAGCTGGCGGGGCGGCGGGCTTAATGATCGCGTACTGGGGTGTCCATGGTCTCGTTGCTGCGCTGCCAGATAATCAACTCAATGCGCTGCCTTTCCTGAAGTCGCTACAGATCGACTCAGGCATTCTCGCATTCTCGTTTGGCCTTTCAGCGCTGACTGGAATCGTCTTTGGCCTCGTTCCGGCGCTGCAGTCTTCAAGACCAGACTTGAATGAAGTGCTCAAGGAAGGCGGTCGCAATACTGTCGGTGGTGCTGGCCACCGTCTCCGCAGCGCTCTTGTAATGAGTGAGATCGCCCTGGCCGTAGTGCTTCTGGTCGGTGCGGGATTGATGATGAAAAGCCTCCTGCGGTTGTTGCAATCGAACGTCGGGTTTAATACCGAGAACCTGCTGACGATGACTGTCGCCGTGCCGCCAACGAAGTATACGGACCCAACCAGGCAGGTGGCCTTCTTTGATCAGTTGAACGAACGAGTTCAGTCACTGCCTGGTGTGATCGGTTCGGGCACCGTCAACGTCTTGCCGCTTCAGGGCGGGAACACCACGCGCTTCATTGTTGAAGGGGATCCAGTGCCGCCTCCAGGTGAAGAGATTGAAGCGAATATTCGCACTGTTGACGAGCGTTATTTTCAAACTCTCGGCGTTCCCGTGGTAGCCGGGCGAATGTTTGATACGCGAGATGGGGTGAACGCAGCCACGGGCGCCAACACCGCAAGCACTCCCAACAACATTGCAAACACCCCAGGCGCCGTGATTATCGGCAAGAGTGCGGCGGACAAACTCTTTGCTGGTCGCGATCCGGTCGGAAAAAAGTTGGTGTACTCGTCATCGCCGGGACCGCCGGACATAATTGTCGGCGTTGTCGGCGACGTCAAAATCGGCGGACTCGATGAGCCGATCAGGCCGGTGCTCTACTATCCCTTTAGACGATTTCCGGGAACCGGAACGAATCTCGTGGTGCGCACGGCTGGCGATCCTTCCTCCTTGGCAGCAGCCATTCGCAATGAGACGCGAACGCTGGAGCCTGACGTAGCAATCTTCAATGTTAAGGCGATGGAGCAAATCATCGCGGATTCGCCTGCGGCATTCATGCGGCGTTTCCCGGCGTTGCTAATCAGCATCTTTGCGGGGGTGGCACTGCTGCTCGCCTCAATTGGTATTTACGGTGTGGTCTCCTATTCCGTCACACAGCAAACGCATTACATCGGAGTACGGATGGCACTCGGCGCGCAGGCCGCTGACATTCTCAAGATGGTTCTCAGGCAAGGACTGACCCTAGCGTTAGCTGGAATGGCGTTGGGAGTAGTGGCTGCGGTTGGGCTTACTCGCTTGTTGCGCAGCTTGCTCTTTGAAGTGCAGACGACGGACGTGCCAACCTTCGCTGTTGTGCTCGGGACGTTGTTCTGCGTGTCGCTTCTGGCGTGTTACATCCCGGCGCGTCGTGCGACGAAAGTCGATCCCCTAGTGGCCTTGCGATACGAATGAGGGGATTTCCAATGGCATCGGAAATGGAGACATCATGGAAAACCTTTGGCAGGACATCAGGTACGGGATGCGCATGTTGGTCAAGGCTCCGAGCATCAGTATCGTTGCGACGATGGCTCTGGCGCTCGGCATCGGTGCAAACACCGCAATCTTCAGTGTAGTCAATGCTGTGTTGTTGCGTCCGTTGCCGTTCGCGAACTCCGATCAACTGATGATGGTCTGGGAAATCGACTCGGTCCGCGGTCAGAAACGCGGCTCGGCTTCTTATCCCAATTTTGAGGACTGGCGATCACAGAACCACGTCTTCGATCATCTCAGCGCGTTTCATACAACCGATTTCATCATGACCGGTCGGGGCGAGTCGACGCGCTTGCAGGGCGCCGTGATTAGTGCCGATACGTTCAGCATGCTCGGTGCCACACCGATCCTGGGTCGCGCGTTTCTCCCGGCGGAGGATGAACCCGGTGATACGGGCCGAGTTGCTGTGCTGAGTCAGGAGCTGTTCCGGAGTCGCTTCAACTCTGACGCGAATGTGATCAATCAACCGATGACGCTCGACGGCAAGACCTTCACTATCGTCGGTGTGATGCCTCACGCGTTTCAGTTTCCGATTCAGAATGAACCAGTTGAACTGTGGACCACTGCGGCGGTTGACCGCGAAGGGGACGAACCGCTTACCGTGCAACGCGGCGCTCATTACCTTCGCGTCATGGGGCGCCTTAAACCCGGAGTCACCAAAGAACAAGCAGGCGCGGAGATGTCCGCGATCGCTTCGCGACTTGAACAGCAATATCCGGATAAGAATCTACATAAGAGCACTGCCGTCGAACCCGCGCTTGAGGCGTTGGTTGGCGATATTCGTCCGGCTCTATTGATCCTGCTCGGCGCGGTCGCGTGTGTGCTCCTGATTGCTTGCGCAAATGTGGCCAACTTGTTATTAGCGCGCGCAATGACTCGTCATAAAGAGATTGCGATCCGCTCGGCGCTGGGCGCGAGTCGCCTTCGAGTGATCCGTCAGTTGCTCACCGAAAGTGTTTTGCTGTCGTTAGCCGGCGGTGGGTTGGGGCTTGTGCTCGCAGTTTGGTGGTCGGACTTGTTGATTTCACTTGGTAAGCAGGATATTCCTCGTGCGCTGCAGGTAGGCATGGACTGGCGTGTCCTCGCTTTTACTTTGTTCGTCTCACTCGCGACAGGCATAGTGTTCGGGCTGGTTCCGGCTCTACAAACTTCCAAGACTGACTTGACCGAGTCGCTCAAGGAAGGCGGGCGCGGATCAGGTGAGGGCGCGCGCCGCAATCGCGTTCGCGGGATACTGGTTGTGAGCGAGGTGGCCATCGCAGTGGTGTTGCTCGTCGGCGCGGGATTGCTGATTCAGAGTCTCTGGCGGTTGCGTCAGGTGAGTCCTGGTTTCAAACCAGATAATGTTCTCACGTTCAACGTAGCGGTACCGGAGATTAGATATAACTCGGAGAAGCAGGTTCAGTTTTTCCGGGATCTGAAGGCACGTGTTGAGACGCTGCCGGGAGTGCAATCGGCGGCGTTTGTGACGCCGCTTCCCCTGAGCGGCGATCGCTTCAGCCTGAGCTTCGAGGTGGAAGGGCGACCAGTAGCGGCAGGCGATCAGCCTTCGGCGGATTTCTTTCTCGTCGATCCAGGCTATTTTCGGGGTCTCGGGATTCCGCAAATCAAGGGTCGAGACTTCACTGACCGCGATCAGCACAAAGCACCCGCTGTGATCATTGTCAGCGAGACTTTCGCTAAACAGTATTTCCCTGGTGAAGACGCGCTTGGCAAACACATCAAGCCCGGCATCAGCACTTACGACGACGACAAAAGCGAAATGCGCGAGATCGTTGGCATCGTGGGCGACGTTAAGAACCGCAGTCTCAGCAGCGAGCCCAGACCAGCGTTCTATGTTCCTCACGCTCAGGTGCCGTTCAGCCAGATGACTGCGGTCGTCAAGACGAGCACCGACCCGCACAGTCTGAGCACTGCCATTACCCGCGAAGCTAATTCGTTGGATAAGGAGCTACCGGTGTTTGGCGCCAAGACATTGGATGAATATCTAGCCGCATCTGTCGCGGCGCCGCGCTTCAATACGACCTTGCTGACAATCTTTGCCGCAGTAGCGCTCATATTAACCATTGTCGGTTTGTATGGAGTCATGAGTTACTCGGTGGCACAGCGCACTAACGAGATCGGAATCCGGATGGCGCTCGGGGCACAAACACGCGACGTCCTCAGTTTGATCGTCAAGCAGGGTTTCAAGTTGGTCCTGCTTGGACTGGCAATTGGATTAGTCGGCGCTTTCGCATTGATGCGCGTGATCGCAAGTCTGTTATTCGGAGTGACAACCAAAGACCCGACCACGTTTGCCGCAGTGACGATACTGCTGGGCGGAGTCGCCCTGCTGGCGTGTTATCTACCGGCGCGCCGGGCGTCCCGCGTCGATCCAATTGTGGCGTTGAGATACGAGTGAGGTTATTGTTCGTTGCTTAATCCTGATGCGGTTCAAGGGCACGACGAGGCAAGCACCACGGGGCTACTGCAAGGTGATCGTGTAGAGCCACAGCGTTCCGCGCCGTTTCCGTTAACTATGTCTCGAATACTTATCGCCGATGATCAAGCTGACGTACTGGCGGCTCTGCGTCTTTTGCTGAAGGGGGAACGCTATCAGATCGAGACGGCGTCTTCTCCTGCAGGCGTGCTGAAGGCAGTCGACTCGCTCGAGCTCGATGTTGTGCTGATGGATCTTAATTACGCTCGCGACACGACGTCAGGAAGTGAAGGGCTCGACGTGCTGACAAGAATTCGCGCGGTAGATTCAACGCTGCCGATAGTAGTGATGACAGCGTGGGGAAGCGTCGATCTTGCGGTTGAAGCAATGCGTCGTGGTGCTCGTGACTTCATTCAGAAACCCTGGGACAACGCGCGGCTGCTCGCTGTGTTGCGCACTCAAGTGGAGCTGGCCGAGGCTCTGCGACGCGGGCAGCGTTTGGAGGCGGAGAACATTGCCCTGCGCGATCGCGTTTCCGAGCCTGCAAATGAACTGCCGGAGATCGTTGCTGAGTCGCCCGCGATGAAAGCAGTGCTGGTTCTTGTCGCGAAGATCGGACCAGCGGACGCGAACGTTTTGATCACTGGGGAGAATGGGACAGGAAAGGAAGTGATAACGCGCGCGCTCTACGCGATTTCAGCTCGAAAAGGGAAGCCACTCATTTCGCTTAACGCCGGCGCGCTCGCCGAGGGCGTTTTCGAAAGCGAATTGTTTGGCCACGTCCGCGGCGCCTTCACCGATGCCCGGACTGATCGAGTGGGGCGGTTCGAGCTCGCGGACGGCGGCACATTGTTTCTGGATGAGATTGCCAACGTGCCACTCAACCTGCAGCCGAAGCTTCTGCGCGTTTTGGAAACCGGTCAGTTCGAGCGTGTCGGATCATCGAAGACTCAGAAGGTGAATGTTCGGCTTCT
>JBDTYQ010000122.1:0-8648 GCA_040005515.1 bacterium | reverse complement strand
AAACGCAATTACTTAACACTGCGCCGCTCATCGCTTGCCCTCTATACAATCCATAAGGAACTGCCCTATCATCCCAACTTCCGTTCTTGTTTAGTGGTAATGCGTGCCTTTCAAAAGCGCTCCCTTTCCTCGGTTCACCACTCACAACTTAGGCAAGGTAGATGTTTCTTCAGGGGGAGGAAAATGATCGGTAAAAAACTTTCTAGCCGCTACGAAATCAGGGCTGAATTGGGTCGCGGCGGAATGGGCGTTGTCTATCGGGCGCATGATCCCTTATTGAACCGCGAAGTGGCCATCAAGCTGATTCCTCCGACGCTTCTAAGCAACGAGACGGAACAACGATTTCAGCGTGAAGCGCAATTGGTTGCGCAAATGGACCATCCTGCAGTGGTGCCGATCTTCGACTTTGGCAAGCACGACGGCTCCCTGTTCTTTGTAATGCCAGTTGTTCAGGGGACCAATCTCAGGTGGTTTCAGCGCGAGGGCGCGCTTACTCTTGGAGAAGTTCTCGACATCGGAATTCAGGTTGCCGAAGCACTCGACTATAGCCACTCACACGGCGTCACTCATCGAGACATTAAACCAGAAAATATGATGGTCGTGCGTGAGGGCGGTCGTATCAGAGTTCGGATCATGGATTTTGGTCTCGCCCGAATGGCTACCGAGAGTCGCATTACCAAGACTGGAACTATTGCCGGCACGCTCTCCTACATGAGCCCTGAGCAAGTGGCAGCTAGCGGTGTGGACTATCGTTCAGACATCTACTCTCTCGGTACTGTGTTGTACGAGTGTCTTACGGGCGAACCGCCATTTTCAGGCGAGCTTCAGTCAATTCTCTATCGTATTGTTCATGAGATTCCCCAACCACCTCGCTCACTGGGTGCCGATATCAATGAGGATCTCGAAGCAATCATACTTAGCTGCATAGCAAAAGATCCGGCTAGAAGACCGCAGCGCGCGAGTGAGGTTGCTGATTTACTACGCCGAAGCCATACCCGACTACATCAGAGCGATCTCGGCAAATCAGTGGTATTGACTAAGACGCTGATGATGCCGCGCATGGCGCTCTCTCCGTTTATCGGTCGGGAGAAAGAGCAAGCTGAGCTGCAGAAGCGGCTTAATGCGGCCATTAATGGTGAATGCCAGTTTGTTGTGGTTTCTGGTGAGCCGGGAGTAGGGAAGACACGACTCCTTGATGAGATCGAGAACTTGGCGAAAGCCCGCAAACTGCTGGTACTGCATGGTCGGTCAATTGAGCAGGATGGTGCCTTTCCTTACCAAGGATTTTGCGAGGCCTTTCAGGAGTACTTTCGGCTGAAGGACAATTCCAGCTCACCTGACAACTTGATCGAGCTTTCAGATGTTGCTCCTGACCTCGTGTCGCTGTTTCCGATGCTTACCGAAATTAGCGAGATTCGCGCCGCTGTAACAGGCGACTCAAAGTTAACCCAGATTGGTGCCTCCACAGGACCCGAGAACCGCACTCAGGTTTTTGAACTACTGGCGCGAACATTGACTCGTCTGGCAGCGGGGAAACCGCTCATTCTTTTACTCGAGGATCTCCACGCTGCAGAGATATCCATCGAGGCCTTGCAATACATCGTTCGCAGATTGGGACCAACGCCGACAATGATTGTGGGCACCTACCGTTCAAGCGAAGTAGCCGGCCGCACTCACCCGCTAATCCGCATGCTCGATAGTTTCCGTGGAGATCGCCGTTTTGCAGCTCTAGAGCTGGGACCATTCTCACCAGCAGAAAATCGCCTATATCTTGAGACGCTTATTGGCGGACCTAAATTGGCCGACGGATTGGTGGAGAAACTTTATGAGGGAACTGAAGGCAACCCTTTCTTCACAAAAGAGCTGGTTCGTTCTCTGCTCGACTCCGGCGGTATCTCTAAGGACCAAACGGGAGCTTGGAGTCTTGGGGCAGCCACTGACCTTTCGGCTAGTGAGTTGCCTGCCACGATTCAACAGGCGGTTGAAAAGCGTATCGAGCGCTTACCCGAAGAACTGCGTGAGATTCTCTCTATGGCTTCAGTAATTGGCAAAGCTTTTGACTTTCGCGACTTGGAAGCGCTGGCTGGGACCAACGACCTTGAGAACGCGATCGATCGTTTGGTAGAAGAGGGACTCCTTGAGGAAGAGCGAGAGTCCCGTGGTGATCGCTTAACCTTCTCGAGTGGTGTTGTTCGTGACGTTCTCTACGGCGCGATTTCGCGCCGCAGGCGAAGGTCGCTACATCGGAAATATGCCGAAGAGATCGAGAAGCGTCATAGAGGAAGACTTGAGCGAGTCTACCCACAACTGGTCCACCACTTCTCTCAGGGTGATGTCGCCGATAAGACAGTTGAATATGGCTTGCGCATGGCCAAGACAGCGCTCGATGCTTTCAGCGCGGAAGAGGCCGCCCGAGCTGCACGAACAGTACTAGATTTCCTCGATGAAGAATGGGAAGGCGACCCCGCCCTGGAAGGGGAGGCGCGGATGTTGCTGGGCCAGGCGCACCGATTGGCTGGAGATGTGGATGCCGCACTAAAAGAGTCGGAAGCCGCGGGACGAATTCTTGAGCGTGAAAACCACAAAGCGCGCGCTGTGACCGCACTCCTCTTTGCCGCCGAGACCGCCTGGCAGGCCAGAAAGGTCGAAGAGACAACGCACTTGGTCCAACAAGTAATAGATGCGGCGCGCGCCGCGGGTGATAAGGATAGCCTCAGGCATGTGCTCTCTCTGGCAGCAACCCTGGCCAACCTGCGTGGCGAGTACGATAAGGCCAATGATTACCTCGAAGAGGTTGCTTCCCTGGCTCCAGCTGCAAAAGAAAGCGAATCAAAAGAAGAAATGCCAAGGGGAGGCAAACTGGTTGTGGCGCTGGCCACTCCCTTGGGCGATATTGATCCGGTCAATATGGAGCTGGTTGAAGAGCAGGAGATTCTAGCGAACGTCTTTGAAACGCTCTTAGCCACCGACGCGGAAGGAAATTTAGTTCCCGCTCTGTGTGAGAAATGGGAAATCTCCGATGATGGTACTTCAGTCTTCTTTACCTTGCGAGAAAATGTCCGGTTCCAAAATGACCAGGCACTGACCGCCCGGGCTGTCAAGGATTCCTTTGAACGGAGCATTCGTGTGGCTCGTGAGCTAGCCCCAGGCCTCGCAGCAATCCGCGGTGCGAGGGAATTCGCCAAGAACGATGATAAAGAGCTGGCGGCAATTCTGATCCATTCGGATTACAAAGTGGAAATACAATTGCCGGAACCACTTTCTATCTATCCATCTCTGCTGACAGATTACAAGACCGGTATCACACTGAACATCGACAAAGGGAAGACTGCTTCAATTCCCATTGGCACCGGTGCGTTTCGCATGGCCTCGTACAGCGCTGATCGGATTGTGCTTAAGCGGAATGAAAAATACTGGAAAGGTTCGTCGGCATTTCTTGATGAGGTCGAATTTCGCGCCGGGTTAACCGCAGCAGAGATCGCTTCAGGGTTGCGGTCAGGTTCGATTGACCTTGCACGTGATTTATCACCGGAAGATCTTGAAGAGTTTCTCCGCGATTCGCGCTTTCGTGGAGGACTAGTTGAGGCTCCGCGCAAGAATACATACTTCCTCCTTTTTAATTCTACAAGTGGTTCAGTCGCTCAGAGCCTGGACTTTCGTCGGGCACTTTCAGGGGTACTGCGCACTCACGATCTGGTTTGGCAAACTCTAGGGCGCTTTGCGCAACCCGCCGTTTGCCTGATTCCGCCGGGAATGCTTGGCTATGATCCAGGCAGGCGGCGCCAGATGCTCACCCGCGACGAAGCGACATCGATGCTGCGTTCAGGTGGCGCCAGCGATTCAATTAACCTCAAAGCAGCTGCGCACCCGCTGTTCTTGGATCGATATAAGTCGCTACTGACGACCCTACTCTCAATCTGGGCGGACCTCGGCGTGAAAGTAGAGGTCACTACACCCACGATGGCCTCCTACCTCGAATCTTTCCAAAACAGCAGCGGAATAGATGTATTCATCGGCAGGTGGAATGCTGACTATGATGACCCGGACGACTTTACCTATGGTCTGTTCCATTCGCGCGTGGGTGTTTATCGTCCTTACATCTCTTCGGCAGATGGGGATCAGATTCTGGAAGAGGCTCGCACGGAGAGCCGTCCTGATGTTAGGGCATCGCTTTATCGGAAGTACGAAAGTTTTCTGCAGGAATCGGGGATGGTTTTGCCGCTGTTCCACGATGTCGATTATCGCCTTGCCGACTCAAAAGTTGTTGGCCTTAACCTTCGTGGAAGTGCTCCGTATGTGAATTATGCCGAGATCGGGAAATTAGAGTCGCGGCTCAAAGCGACCGATACTCTGGGGGCGGATGGTGGGACAATCAAAGTCCCGATAACCGGAATACTGCCACACCTCGATCCTTCGCTGGCGAGCACCGTAGAAGATGCAGAGGTACTGCCCAACATCTTCGAGACATTAACTCGAGACATTGGCGGCGCGAGGATTGTTCCCTGGTTGGCTACTGATTTCACGGTTGAAAAAGGAGGCAAGAGATATCGCTTCCGACTAAGAGATGATGTCCGCTTCCATGATGGGCGAAAACTCACACCACGCGATGTTCGCTATTCGTTTGAGAGACTGTTACTGAATCCCGACAGCAATGGCCGCTTCTTCTATGCGCCGATTCGTGGTGCGAAGGCACTTCTTAATGGAGAGGAGACGGACCTTTCAGGTTTCCGAATTCACTCGGCCGATGAGTTTTCGATCGAACTAGACGAGCCAATTTCATTTTTCCCAGCACTCATTTCTTATCACGCGGCAGCCATCGTTCCTGAAGGTAGTGACAAGTTCTTCGGCAGTTGGCAGGAGGGCGCCGTCGGTACTGGTCCGTTTCGCGTGGTGAAGTTTGATCCAGGGCTCCGCCTTGAACTGGAACGAAATAAAACTTACTGGCGAAGTGGCTATCCGAAAATCGAAAGACTCATCTTCAACTTCGGTGTTTCCCCGACCGACATCCTTTCGCAATTTCGCGCTGGCCAGCTGTCAATGGCCTCGGATCTGTTACCTGCAGATGCAGAGGCCTTGCGTCGCGAGCCCGAGTTTGCTTCGGGCTATCGCGAGATGCCCAGCCTTATAACGTACTACGCTGTATTCAATACGCATCGAGGACCTCTGAAAAACAAACACCTGCGACAGAAACTAGCGCAATCTATCGACGTCGCAAGCGTAGTTCGTCAAACTTTGGGACGTCTGGCCGTTCCCGCGCACGGGCTCATTCCACCTGGACTCCTTGGTCATGATTCTTCTTACAGCCCGCCATTGCCTGTACCATTGGCGGAAGTGTCCGAGGCTCAAGACGAGGCAATTGAATTGACCGCTGTCCTCAACCCGGTGTTCTTTGGTGAGTACGCTGCACTCGCGCGTGAGATCTCGCACTCCCTTCGCGACAGTAAAGTAACCATTCGCGCGGTGAATAAGACCATGGGAGAATGGTTAGAGGCAGTGTCGGAGGGTTCCGTCGACCTAGTCCTGGGGCGTTGGGCAGCAGATTATCCGGATGCGGATACCTTTGCGAACATCCTCGCCACTAAGGAGGGGCTGTTCGGACAACTGTGTGGGTCAACAGAGGTGGACCGTCTAATAGCTCGAGGGCGATCTGAAACATCTCCTGCAACGCGGCACGCGATCTATCGGCAGATCGAAGAAATCATTGTGCGCGATAGACTGCTTCTCCCTCTTTTTCACGAACAGACTTATCGTTTTGCTCGACCAGAGGTCGAGGGACTCTCACTATCTTATGGGGCCATGACCGTCGACTACTCCAGTCTCCGCACCCACGGTTAGTTTGTTGAAACGTAACTTTATTGCGGAGAGCCGCTACCCGCCGCCAGCACCGGTTTGCGACCGCTACTAGAGAACAGTCGTTCGCCGGTAACAATCACCCTGCATACTCAGGCGGGCCTTGAGCTTAGTTTTCAAACGTGCCTGCTGAGCCGTCACCTTGTCGTAATGTTGCTAGAGTCTTGAAGTCGCGGCGCGGCTGGTCCGGCGCTTAACGCACTTCCTTGACGCGATTAAGCCGCAGCAACTCAACCAGTTTGAAGGCATCGACGCGATCACACTTGTTGCCGTCCTTGGCGATTATACGAAGCCCGAGTACTGTCATGGCATTGACGCATGCCTAAGCGACGACCACATTCAGTGCACGGCGTGCAGTAGGTAATCAGGGAGCTTGCTTACCACATTAAAGGGCGAGGTGTTGCCATCTTTGCTTGCCTGCTAGAGTTGGAGAACGAATCGGACTTTGTTTAGTAAAAAAGGCGGGCCGGAGCCCGCCCTTCTCTGTCTGTGGATACTGGCTGGAGCCGTATTACTTCACCACGTAGCGTCGCCGTTTTCCATCGCTTTCTTTAATGACAGCGCGTACCGATGGGACGCGGGTGCGGCAGGCCCGGGTCACCTTCAATACAAGGAATGGCGCTCAGATACTCGTACATCGCAAGAAGGTCATGGTCAGTCATGTCTTGGAACGCTGGCCAGGGCATCACCTGAAGAAATGGTCCAAACTGGGGATGTGCTTGATCCGGATCAATATAAGCGCAAAGCTTAAGTTGTCAAGGGCCTTTCACCGGAGCGCGGAGAGCGTGTTCTTTGCCTTGCTTGGTGCGGCGAAGGTTGTTGATAATCGCCGCGCTCGGTCAACTCTGCCGTTGTGTTATTGAACCTTTAAGGTGCTTCACGCTCGGTAGCTTTGAGACCGTCTCCTAACCTTCATTGCAAGCCCCGCTAAACCAGTGCCCAGGAGAAGCATGGTGGCTGGTTCAGGGACGGCGTTTGCGGCTGAAATGCGAACGTTGTCCAAAGCAAAAGCGGGGGCTAACGTTGAGTTGAAGCTGATCTGCACCCTGTTAAACGGTACGGTGCTGAAAATGCCCGCGAAACCTCCCGCAAAAGTTGGGTCCGGCGCACCATTGTAGGAAAGACTTCCCACGTTCGTCACTCCGTTAAAGAGTGTGATCGTTGTTGCGTTGCCAACAGGCATTGTATTCAGGACGGCGTAGCCATACCCAAATCTGTCCGACAGCCCGGAAAGAGTGACTGTTAGGATACCTGTGTTGTTCCCGACCGATACGATGTTGCCCGGACTGATGTTATTTGTAACCCCGGGTCCACCATCAATTATTAGCTGCCCGTTCCCCAGGCTGTAGCTGAAAACAACGCCACCGGTTGCCAGTCCGTTCACCTCGGTGCCATCAGCCAGGCCCGAAAACGTAATCAGGGTAGAACCTCCCGGAAAGGCTGCTGGTCCGATGGCAACTACGTCTGCTCGGGCAGTGGACGGTAAGAGCGCCGCTGCGACTAACAGGGTAAGCACGAAAATTAACTTCGTTAGTCTTAGGTCTAACATTATTCGTCCTCCTGGAACCAGAGGCAAGGGCCTCGGGTAAGATCTTGCTCGTAGCAGTCTCTGCATACTTGGAAAGAAGGATCTTGGAAAAGCGAAAACGAGCGAAGATAAAACAAGTTGAATGCCAAAGTGGGTTAATGGGCACTTATCCGCCAAAATGGTCCAAATCCTCGGGTTTCGCTGCGGGACGATAAGCCGGGGTCGGAAAATATCTCAGATTGGGATCAAAATTCTAGAATTGGAAGTCCTCGCTGTGCCGAAAAAGTAGCCTTGTACGAGGCCAGAGGTTTCTTTTGCAAGCTCTTCAAGGGGCTGCTGGACGAAGTTGCCGTTGAACTGGTTCAGCTTCGTCAGCCGGAAATCAAAGCCTGCGTCTCGTCAGACCGACTGCCCGTTTTTTCGTCTTGAGTGCCTATAGTGGCCAGCCTTGGAAACAGCACCTGCGGGGCGCAAGATTGGGGTGGTCGAACACTCTTAAGCCAAGCGCGTTTCCAGATCATTGATTTTCGCGTCTTGTTGGCGTATGTGCTCGCTCAAGTCCTTCACCTCACGCTTTCGTTGACCGAGCGACCGTGTTACGGCGGCAAGTTCGCGGCGCAGGTCAAGCTGGGCCATAACCTGCTTACTTAACATATGCAAAACGGTGAGCTGTTCGGCGCTCAATGTTCGCGGCAGCCGATCGATCACACACAATGTTCCCAGTTTGAATCCTTCAGGTGTTATCAGGGGCGCACCAGCATAAAAACGAATGTAAGGTTCTGCAGTAACCATAGGATTTTCTGCGAATCTCTCGTCGGCCAAGGCGTCGGGAACAACCATGGGCGCGTTTTGCAAAATTGCGTGAGCGCAGAAAGCACAATCGCGAGATGTTTCCCGCGGTCCCAAACCAACTCGCGCCTTAAACCACTGACGATCGTGGTCGATGATAGAGATGACCGCAATTGGAGCCTGGCAAGCGTGGGCAGCCAAGCGCGTGATATCGTCAAACACTTCTTCAGGATCGGTGTCGAGTATCTCGTACTGACGAAGTGCTTCTACCCTAGCGGCTTCATTCGCTGGAATTGGGGCTCTCATTAGGTTCCTTCAGGTGAGTACAAATTAGATTCTAAAACCGGCGTGTCCAGCTTTCGCAAATCTACTTATCAACCATCCGTTTGCCGTTTGGCAATCTGAGAGAGCGCGATGGCCAGAGCGGCTGCGCCGAGAGTCTTCACGAGCGTAGGGTGCTCAGCATAAAAGTTGCTCACTT
>JBDTYQ010000121.1:0-8673 GCA_040005515.1 bacterium | reverse complement strand
TGAATGTGGCACTCGCTGCAAACGGCGGCGTGGCCACCGCGTCTTCAACCTACAGCCCTGCCTTTGCCGTGACCGGAGTTAACAATGGCGACCGTAGCGGCACTGGCTGGGGCGGCGGCAATGGAGGTTGGAACGATGCTACGGAAAGTCTCTATCCCGACTCAGTTGAGATAGCCTTCAACGGCTCGCAAACCATCAATGAGATCGATCTCTTCACGGTCCAGGACAACTACAGCTCGCCGGGCACACCGACCTTGTCAATGACTTTCTCCCAGTACGGCATCACCGCTTTCGATGCGCAGTACTGGAACGGAAGCACTTGGGTGACCGTGCCGGGAGGTTCAATCGTCGGCAACAACAATGTCTGGAGAATGATCACCTTCTCGGACATCACGACCACCAAGATCCGAGTGCTCGTGAACAACGCGCTGGCTGGTTACAGCCGCATCACTGAGATCGAGACCTACACGTCCAGCGGCGTGCCGACCCCGACTCCGACACCCACTCCGACGCCATCCCCATCACCAGGTGTGAACGTGGCACTCGCTGCAAACGGCGGCGTGGCCACCGCGTCTTCAACCTACAGTTCTGCTTTCGCCGTCACCGGAGTTAACAACGGTGAACGAAGCGGCAGTGGCTGGGGCGGCGGCAATGGCGGCTGGAACGATGCCACGGAAAGTCTCTATCCCGACTCAGTTGAGATAGCCTTCAACGGCTCGCAAACCGTTAACGAGATCGATCTCTTCACAGTCCAGGACAACTACAGCTCGCCGGGCACACCGACCTTGTCAATGACTTTCTCCCAGTACGGCATCACCGCTTTCGATGCGCAGTACTGGAACGGCAGCACCTGGATAACGGTGCCGGGCGGCTCCGTAGTTGGCAATAACAATGTGTGGAGAAAGATCACCTTCTCGGACATCACGACCACAAAGATCCGCGTGCTGTTGAACAACGCGCTAGCCGGTTTCAGCCGCATCACCGAGTTCGAGGCCTACACGCCCAGCGGCGTGCCGACCCCGACACCAACACCGACTCCATCACCATCACCAGGTGTAAACGTGGCGCTCGCCGCAAACGGCGGTGTGGCCACTCCCTCTTCAACCTACAGTTCTGCTTTCGCCGTCACCGGAGTTAACAACGGTGAACGAAGCGGCAGTGGCTGGGGCGGCGGCAATGGCGGCTGGAACGATGCCACGGAAAATGTTTATCCGGACTCAGTTGAAATAGCTTTTAGCAGCTCGCAAACAATCCATGAGATCGATGTCTTTAGGTCCAGGATAACTACAGCGCGCCGGCCACGCCGACGGAGTCAATGACATTCTCGCTGTACGGGATCACTGCTTTCGATGTGCAGTACTGGAACGGCAGCGCCTGGGTCACCGTCTCCGGCGGCGCCATCGTCGGCAACAGCAATGTCTGGCGGAAGATCACTTTCACGGACATCACGACCACGAAGATTCGTGTGGTGGTGAATAACGCGCAAGCCGGCTTCAGTCGCATTACGGAGATTGAGGCCTACAACAATGCTCCAGCGCCTCCTGGTCCGACGCCTTCGGGTTTCTTCGAGAGGCTGCTGGGCAGGTGGTAATAGAGGGCGACGCTTTGCAGTAAGGGTACTGAGCGCGGTTTAACTTCAGGGTGAGATCACTGACAGTTAGCCGCGCTCAAATTTTTAGAAGGTGATTTAATTCGTTTCGGTCAGGGAGGGAAGCCCTGGCGCCAAGCCCTCTGCACTTCAGCGCCGCAGTACCATTAGCCAGTCTCAAGCTCGTTTCGAGATCTTCCCCCTGCAGCAGTCCATAAAGAAACCCACCATGAAAAGCGTCTCCCGCGCCGGTTGTGTCGCGGCAACCACCCGGCACCTCGTAGCCCGGCGTCTCCAGAAACTGCCCATCGAAATAAACCAACGAGCCGCGCGCACCTAAAGTCATCCCGACGATGGCGCAGCCGAAACGCGCTTTCATCTCCACTAGAGACGCGCGCTCATCGCTGATCCCAGTGACGCGGTGGGGCAAGTGGCGCGAGCTGATCAGAATGTCGATCAGTGGCAGGAGATCAGTCAGTCCTTCATAGACGTTATCTATGTCTGAAGAGACGATCGTTCCGGCAGACCGTGCCGCCTGCGCGAGCCGCATACAAGCCCGTGGATCGTGCGCATCCAGATGCAGGACACGGCCGCGCGCGGCAATCTCAACAGGCGCGTCAGCAGCGCTGTACGCCAGTCGCTCGTCACGGTCCCAGATGATCGTACGTTCGCCGTTGCGCTGATCGACGATGATGAAGGCGATCTGGTTGCGCGCGCCTTCCATAACTTCGCCGAACTCAAGATCAACGAGCTCCTCTTTCAGAGAGTCGAGTCCGAACCTTCCCTCATCGTCGGAGCCAAAGCGACCCGCATAAGCAGTCGTCATTCCCAGACGCTGCAACGTCACCATTGCCGTTGCCGCTTGGCCCCCGGCGCAGCGCGCGTGTTCGAGCAGCTTCACCTTTGTATCGAACTGAGGGAAATGAGGCACCACCAGAATGTGATCGACTGCATTCAACCCAAAGCCAACCGCATCGAAGGGCTTGTTGTCACGTAGTTGGAAGGGAAATCGCAAGTGCTAGAAGCTCCAGTTAGATGAGCAATAAGGCCCAAGTAGTCTTCGGTCAGCGGCTGCGCTAAAATAAGCAACCCAACCCCTACTAGTAAGGCATCTCAAGGCATTGGCTCTACAAGAAAAACTCAAGAACATCCCTCGCTCGGCCGGCGTGTATCTCTATAAAGACGCAACCGGCAAGACGATCTATATAGGTAAAGCGAAGAACCTGCGCGCCCGCGTACGCACATATTTCCAGGAAGCGCGACCCTTTGATCGGAAAACCGACGCTCTTGTAAAGCAAATCGCGGACGTGGAATTCATCGTCACGGACAATGAAGTCGAAGCATTAATTCTCGAAGCGACGCTAACCAAGAAACATAAGCCACGCTACAACGTCAATCTTAAAGATGACAAGTCGTATCCACATCTGAAGCTGACAATCAACGAACCGTTTCCCAGGGTCGTGATCACCAGAAGGATTCAGTCTGACGGCGCTTTGTACTTCGGGCCGTTTCTTCCCGCGAGTCTTGCGCGCAAGACTATCGATCTCATCAATCGCACCTTTCAGTTGCGCACTTGCGATATCGACATCGACGGCAAAGCGCCACGACCTTGTTTGGAGTATCACATCAAAAGGTGTCTTGGTCCCTGCGTCAAAGGACTCTGTACTCCGCAGCAGTATCAGGAAGCTGTCAAAGACGTGCGTCTGCTTTTAGAAGGCAGGAATAGGGAGCTCGCCGATGCGCTCGAAGAGAGAATGACGCGCGCTTCGGCGGACATGCGTTACGAAATGGCCGCGAAGTATCGCGATCTCCGCAGGACGGTCAACAAACTTTCCGAACAACAGAAGATGGCGACCTCGCCTGAGCGTGACGTGGATATATTTGCCTACTACTACGAGGGCCGTCAGCTCGCCCTACAGCTCTTCACCATGCGCGAGGGGAATATCGTTGGGCGCCGTGAATTCTTCTGGGAGGACATCGCGGACGACTTCGAGCCGGCCTCATTCCTGAGTCATGTTCTGGCCCAATACTATTCCAACGACTATGTTCCGAAGGAGATCTACGTTCCGGTCGACTTTGAGGACCGGGAACTCTTGGAAAAGGCACTCACGGAGAGGAAGGGCCGTCGCGTTAGAATTCTTGATCCGCAACGCGGCGAGAAGCGCGACCTGATCGAATTGGGTGAGAAGAATGCAAAGCTGGCTTTTGAACAACGCTTTCGCGTGCTCAAGCCCGACATGAAACTGGTGCTTGAGGAGTTACAGGAAACGCTTGAGCTGCCGCGCTTCCCCGCCCGCATTGAGTCTTTTGATATCTCGAACATTCAGGGCGCCGAGAACGTAGCCGGGATGGTCGTGGCTGAAAACGGCAAAATGAATCGGTCGGAGTATCGCAAGTTCAAGATCAGAACGGTCGAAGGTTCGAACGACGTGGCTTCGATGCGTGAAACGGTCTTTCGCCGTTACCGTCGCGTGCTCGACGAAGGCAAGCCGTTGCCGGATCTAATCATGATCGATGGCGGCAAGGGCCAGCTGAACGCTGCTGCAGATGCGATGCGCGAACTTGATCTGGAAGCAGTTCCGATGGTCGGTATCGTCAAACCGCCATTCCGCCATAACGACGTTTCGCACTTACTCGTCAAGGGCCGAGAAGACGAGCCCATTTATCTCGACTCTCATTCATTGATCCTGCGGTTGTTGCAGATGATCCGCGACGAAACCCACCGCTATGCCGTCACCTATCATCGCAAGCGAAGAGAGTTGCGCGACTTTACTTCGGAACTGACCGCGATTCCGGGCGTCGGTGCAAAACGCAAGACTCGACTATTGAGACAGTTCGGTTCGATTCAACGCGTGTCGCAGGCGACGGTCTCTGAACTGTCGCCGTTTGTCGGATTGAAAACTGCAGTGGAGATTGTTGAGCACTTCACGCGTCAGCGTGCGTTAGCAAAAGTTGAGAAGGCGCCAGTGGAAGAGGTGCGGATTTAAATGTCTGGCGTGAGCGAGTCCGTTAGGACGTGAACCTACGCTCCCCAGGAACGGAATGTTTATGGACAAACAAGTCTCTTGATAATTTGGCGCTCCGGTAGGAGCGGAATATTTCGCCCCGCTGGGGCTTGGAACCCAAAGATTCGTGTTCTATAAACATCTGGTTCCTTCGGAACTATTGTGGCTGGCCACGCTGACGCATCGTGGGTGCTCAGGCCGACCCCGAAGAACAAGCTAACCTCGAGTCAACCTCAATCTCTAGAGCGAGCCCGCTGGCGCGCTCTTCCCGCCTGTGAATTCGTAAGAGATATGCATCTTCAGCGCACCGTCCAGAATCTCAGCGCGCACGTCTTTCACATGGGCCTGCACAGCGCCGTTGCTCGCCTTCACCGGAATCATTAGTTGCAACTGTGGTGCGCGTATTAGTTCCAGCGGATTGACCCTGCTGTCAATTGCGTTGCGAACGAAGACCGTGACGAAGTTATTCGCGAGGGGATTCACACCCTCAAGATTGACTCCTTCAACATTAACGTCACCATAAACCGTCTGCTTCTCCTGATCGAAGCGAAGCTGAACACTCGTCTGAGCCCAGCCTTTAATCTGCATGCAGTTCCCGAGGAGGTTGTAGTTGCCGCTGAACGCAAGCGGCACTGCGATTTTTCCGTTCGTGAATTGAACCTGAGTCTTCACCCCACTCCCTTCGGGAGCGAGCGTGATCATGTTTGTGCATCCCTCCAGCGCTACTCGTTGCATTGCAAACTGCGGCTGCGTCTCGACTCCGGCGAGCTGAAATGAAGGCGCGCCGAGGTCCTTGAAGAGACTGCCGAGTAATTCATCGGCAAAGCTGTTGGTCAGACTCACCACAACTGTGGCCGGCGGATCGCCGGCCGCATCTGGAGCCTGGACAGCTACGCCTGGCACCGACTTCGCTCGTGAAATCCCGAGGAAGAACACTGCCGCACCCGCTCCCAACACGAGTCCCAGCACGAGTATGATCAAGTACTTCATTCAATGCTCCTTGTTGTGATCCAAACTCCGCAGCAGCGCTCTCCCCAGACCAGCGTTATGAATTCGCGGCGGCAAAAGCGGAGAGGCAGGAATGCCGGTCTTACGTTACGGCGTCTTTGCCGCTGGTGACATTGGGGCCGCCGGGGAGGCTGAAGTTGCCGGACCGCTTTGCGAACTAGCCATCATTGACCTGAGCAGAGCTCCCGCCATGTTTGCCAATGCGTTGATCTGTTGCTTGATTTGCTCTGGCGGTACTTTGCTGTAGGTAGTCGGCACTTCAAACAATGTGGGGTCGACCACGGTACTAATATCCCGCATCTCGGCAACGATCTTCGCTCCTTTCACGCCCTGCACATTACCACTCGCTTCTGTGTACAACTCAGAACGCAGCGGCAATCCTGTTTCCTTGTCCACATAAACAAAAGCTTCGGTGCTGACGCTGCCAGCTGAAGTATTCGTATTTGTGGTGTTGCCGTAGCGGTATTTATCTGCCGTGCGTCCATTGACGGTCTCTTCCCCAATCCGTTCGACACCCTTGAGGTTCTCCAATCGTGATACGAGTTGTCCCGGCGTCATCAACTTCTGCAGTTGAAAGCCTGTTGCTTCCGGAGTCAGCTCCGCGTATTGCTTGCGAGCAGGAGCGATTGCAATGTGCAAGTCTCCCTTTTCCAGGTAGATCAGATCCGACCCGTCTGGAAGCTTGAAAGCCACGCGGCGGTCGGCGCCGTTGCGCGCGACTTCGGCGGAAAGAGTTGGGATGCCGATCGTCTTTTGCCCTCCCTCGGTTTCAGCAGAAAGGACAAGCGTGGCACGATAAGCGTCGGGCTCGCGAGCTGCGATTCCCGCAATCGGCATCGCGGAAACATTCACGTTCGTATTTGCGGGAGCCGTGTTCGCGTTAACGATCACGTTAGCATTGGCATTTGTATTGGTGGCCGGTTGACAAGCAACGGCGATGAGTGCGATCGCGGCGATGCTGACGAGACACAAGAACGCAGAAGATCGTATCAAGCTTTTCATAAAGGTCTCCGGTGATTCCAGCGCCGAGGCGCCTGTGATTTTAGAGTGCGGGGGGAAGCTTTAGGATAGCACGCAGGGACCACTCAGCAAATCTGTGAGGCGGACGCCCCGGCGAAAACGAATCGTTGCCCACGCAACAGGCCCCCGGGGAGCCACCAGCGATTTTGCAGAAGCAAGTGATCTACTAACCACATCGCCCCCGCCAGGAATTGGAAGTTGACTTGAACAGCTCTTTAGAATAGAAGCGCTCTGATTTTACAGACTCCGCGTGAGAGAAAAATAATGAGACAACTTCCCGTAATCCTGCTCTTGGGCTTTGCCCTCTCGCTTTGTAATCTAACAAACAAGCTGAAGACCGCGACTAAGTCGGGGGATTCAAACACTTCTGGTAGCTCGGCGGCGGATGGTGGTACTGCCGCGGAACATGCGCAACCGACTGCCGCGCAGATTGCTGCGCTTGCGGGCGGTCAGAATGTGAACTGGGACAAGCAGGGCATGTCGTTCACTGTTCCGGCGAACTGGAAACAATCGTCAGACGAATCAAAGGAGCTTGTCTGGCGCTCGCCGGGTGGTTCTGACGCAGCAAATTTGATCGTAAGCATCTCACCGATGGACGAAAGCTTTCCCACTGAAGTTAGTATCAAAGCTTTCTACGACGGCGCGAAGACGAGAGAAAAGAACGGTGAAGTGGATGAGTTGAAGTGGGTAGAAATCGACGGGATGAAGGGAGTGCAGTTTCGTGAGTCGAACCCCGAGAAGGCTGATGGCATTCGCCGCCTGCAATGGCTGGCCTATCGCAAGTATGCAGGACAGGTACAGCTCGTTAACGTGATGCTGGCATCCAGCGGGAGTGGTTTCCCTACCCATCAGGATGCGATGTACGGCGTGCTCTATTCAGCGAAGATCACACACTGAACGAACGATGAATGCGGAATGATGAGCGTTGAATAAATGCAGACCCCGAGAGTGATTGGAAGAGAGAGCTATCACTGGGTCAAGCGCTCGCACGGGCAGACCTTTCTTTATTCATCGTTCCTCTTTCCGCATTGATCATTCCTTAATCACTTCGCATGCCGAATTGCCATTCGTTCGGCTAATTTTTTTTGATGTAATTTCTGTGAATCCAGGCGTCCTTCTGACCCCGGTCACGTGTCTCGAAGAAGATGTTGTCATCGTCTTCGCCCGTGATGAGGCCAACGCGTTCGGTAACAGACTTCTCAGTTGCCTTCGCTTTCTCGCCTTCCGCAAGAAATGCTATCGCGTGTTCTGCTTTGGCGGGTTCAAACTTGTCGTGCTGAAGCTCTGCGATCGCTTCAATCGCATTCGCCTTCAGCAGTTTGGGCCAGAGTTTCTTGAATAAGGCGTTCGAGCCATAAACGTCCGCACTATTCACCTTGCCATTGATCGCAAACACATAACCAATTACGTCGTCGCTGCCATCTACAATTTTCGCGAGCGCCTTGATGTAGCGATCAGCTGTTTCCTGAACCTTATTGTTCTCGACCGCTAGTTGCAGGCTCGACACAGACACTGAAGAATTCACTCGAGTGCCCACATTCTGACTTAACTTGTCTTGCGCCACCGTGACGTTTTCCCACACCCCACCCTGCGAGTTCGAACGCTTGGCTGCGAGTTTGATCTCTTTCGTTGCGACTGCATCAGCAGAACTGCTGAATACAGTGGACCGCTCGTCGCCGCGTCCACTCCACCTTCCGTGCTCGACACAAAATGCAGCGATTGGCATCTTGCCGGACTTGGGTGGAACGATGAGATCGACTCCGATCATCCGATCCTGCTGTCCGCCTTTCACGATGTCGCCTGCCTGAACAAACACGTCGTCGTTGGAAAGGTTCTCAATCGAAAGTTCATTAACGCTTTTTGTCTCATAGACAACTACCTTGCGCTGCAACATCGCCTCTTGAAGAGTTAGAAACGACTTGCCTTCGAAAGTGTTCTTCCCATGGACGAGAAAGATCGTCAGGTTGTTATGTGAGTAAGGGCCTGTGAGTCGATAGTCGCCGGCCTTTAGCGCGGCGTCCTTACCGCCATCGGCTTTGTCTCCCTGCTTCC
>JBDTYQ010000120.1:0-8821 GCA_040005515.1 bacterium | reverse complement strand
GCTTTCCAAAGTTGACATAAACCTTCGCGACAAGAATCTCGGCACTACGGCGTTGGAACACGCCGTTGTAAACGGCAATCGCGAGATGGTGCAGTTGCTGCTGCGCGCCGGCGCCGACGTGAATGCCCGCAATGGTTCTCAGGAAACGGCCCTGATGATGCTCGGAGAGGAAGGCACGAGCGACATCGCCTGGGATCTGATCAATGCCGGCGCAGACGTAAATGTCGAGGATGAAGATGGAGATACGGCGTTGACTGAGGCGGCGATGATCCACAACCTGGGAGCACTTACGACATTGATTCACGCTGGGGCAAAGGTCGAACACCGCAACAAAGCGGGAGTGACAGCGCTGATGAACGCCTCTGGGAACGGGCACATTGCCAATGTTCGCGCTTTGATCCGGACAGGAGCAGATATGAACGCCCGCGATAACGATGGGAAGAGCGTGCTGGACTATGCAATCCAGAATGATCACGAGAAGGTGATCAAACTGCTACGGTCGTTTGGAGCGCTGCCGGGACTGGCTGAGAACGAGAACGAAGGCGGCAATCAATAAGACTGTCCAACGTCCAGGTCCAATGTCGCCTTTCATTTCCTTGACGCTAAATGCTCAGAGGGGACTTGCGACAGAAAGTCATTGGATTTTGAACATTGGACGTTGGCCTTTTGGACCTTGGACTTTGGACATTTTAGCTTGGACTTTGGACGTAGCAAGGTTGCGGTGTTAATCTGCCATCCAACCCAACTACTACCTAGGAGGAAATCATGGCAGACGATAAACAGTGCAAGAACCCTACGTGTAGCTGTCCGCCGAGCGAGGACAGTGACTTTTGCGGGGTTACGTGCGAAGGCAAGGGCCAAGTGGTGGAACTTGATTGTGATTGTGGCCATCCGAATTGCAGCGGAGACTTCTAATCGGACGCAAATCTAATAAAAAAGAGGCGCACCATGCGCCTCTTTCTTTGTAAAGACTCCCTCCGGGTTCACCCCATTCCCGCAAGCTTCAGAAACTGGCCAGCTAGTTTCGGGCCTGTGCCCTCATCTTCATGTTTGAAGAAGACGAAAGTCTCCGCCCAGTTTTGATCGCGCACTCGCTGTAACCATTCAGCCAAATTTTCCTCCGCGTAGAGTACGCGCCGCAAACGCAGATAACCCCAGTCGGCAGTCTTGTCGATATGCATTGCCGGCATGTCGTCAGTATCCGAAACAACAAGCGGGCGATTCTGACTGCGCAGTAGTTCCAATACATCATCGTCAAACCAGGTGGGATGGCGGAACTCGAAAGCGGCTCGAGTGTCCTGCGGCAACTGCTCAAGAAACTTCGCGAGTCGTGGCAGATCCTTCTTCATATTCGGTGGGAGTTGAAACAACACCACACCGAGCTGGTCGTGAAGCACTCTGGCAGTCTCAAGAAAATATTTTGTCTCTGCCTCAGTCTCATTGAGTCTCTTGAAGTGGGTAATTCGTTGTGGGGCCTTCAGCGAAAAGCGGAAGCCCGGGGGGACCTGCTCTTTCCAGTTCTCCAGCATCGTCGGCTGCGGCATGCGATAGAAGGTGGCGTTGATCTCGACGGTGCTCAGCCGATCGGCATAGTAGCGCAGCATTTCCTTCGCCGGGATTTTCTCCGGATAGAAGCTGCCTTTCCATTCTTTGTAACTGTAGCCGCTCGTGCCGACGTAGAGGTTCATGGCTGATGCCTGGAGATCAAAATACCGCCCGGGTTTGTTTTGAGCAAGGGTCTTTGGTGCTCAGATTCAGAGAACCATCGATTGTCGGTCGAGCGCCTTCTATGATACACAAGGCGCTAGTTCGGCACTTCCGTTTCAACCTAGTATCACACTCAGAATCTTTCGCTAACAAGAGAGCGCAGGACCATGTCCACAACGACAACAAACATCGAATCACTGCAACAGGAAGCGCGAGTCTTTCCGCCGCCGGAGTCATTTGCACGATCCGCTTACATCAAGTCGATGGCCGAACTGGAGAGCTTGCGCGCGGAGGCGAGTACGGATCCGGAAGGCTTCTGGGCCCGCATGGCCGAAGAGCTTCATTGGTTCAAGAAGTGGGACACAGTACTGCGTTGGGAAGCGCCGCACGCGGAGTGGTTCATTGGCGGCAAGATCAACATCAGCGATAACTGCCTCGATCGTCATCTGGCAACTTGGCGGCGCAATAAGGCGGCACTGATCTGGGAAGGAGAGCCCGGCGATCAGCGCACTCTTACTTATCAACAACTGCATACCGAAGTCTGTCGATTCGCGAATGTGCTGAAGCACGCGGGTGTCCGGAAAGGCGACCGTGTTGCTCTTTACATGCCTTTAATTCCCGAACTCGCGATCTCCATGCTTGCTTGCGCGCGAATCGGCGCCACGCACTCTGTCATCTTCGGTGGCTTCTCGAGTACGGCTTTAGTAGATCGTATCAACGATGCGAATTGTAAGGTCGTAGTCACCGCCGATGGCGGTTGGCGACGCGGCAACGAAGTGAAATTAAAGCCGGCCGTCGATGAGGCTCTCAAACAGACGCCATCAGTAAAAGCCTGCATCGTCGTTCGGCGCAGCGGAATACCGATTAACATGCAGGGCGGCCGCGACCACTGGTGGCACGAATTGATGGACGGTGTGTCACCCGATTGTCCCGCTGAGGAGTTGGATAGCGAGCATCCACTCTTTATCCTTTACACCTCAGGGACTACCGGAAAACCCAAGGGCATCCTTCACACCACAGCCGGATACCTGCTGCAGTCGCACTTAACCACGAAATGGATTTTTGATCTCAAGGACGAAGACATCTACTGGTGCACAGCAGACATCGGCTGGGTTACCGGACATAGCTACGTGGTCTACGGGCCACTCTCTAACGGCGCCACAGTCCTGATGTACGAAGGCGCGCCGAACCATCCTGAGCCCGACCGCTTCTGGTCCATCATCGAGCGCCATCGCGTCAACATTCTCTATACAGCCCCTACAGCGATTCGCGCCTTTATTAAATGGGGCGAGCAATGGCCTCTGAAACACGACCTCTCCAGCCTGCGTCTGTTGGGTACAGTGGGCGAGCCAATCAACCCTGAAGCCTGGATGTGGTACCGCGAAGTGATCGGGAAGAACCGCTGCCCGATCGTGGACACCTGGTGGCAAACGGAAACCGGCGCGATCATGATCTCTCCGATTCCCGGAGCGACGCCGACAAAACCCGGGAGCGCAACGTTGCCCTTTCCGGGAATCGAAGTCGATGTGATGACGCGCGAGGGCAAGTCCGTGGGAGCGAACGAGGGCGGATACCTCGTGATCAAACGTCCCTGGCCTTCGATGCTCAGAACAATCTGGGGCGATGATGAACGCTATCGCGAACAATACTGGTCGCAGATCGAGGGGATCTACTTTGCCGGTGACGGCGCCAGGCGCGACGAAGACGGCTACTTCTGGATCATGGGCCGCATCGATGATGTGATTAACGTGAGCGGACACCGGCTGGGAACTGCGGAAGTGGAGAGCGCGCTTGTCTCGCATGCCGCCGTCGCTGAGGCCGCAGTAGTCGCTCGCCCTGACGAGCTGAAAGGCTCAGCCATCATTGCGTTCGTTACGCTCGAGGGATCTCACAACGCTTCGGAAACGCTCAAGCAGGAATTACGTGCGCATGTGGCGAAGGAGATTGGCGCCCTCGCGCGTCCCGACGAGATCCGCTTCAGCGATATGCTGCCGAAGACGCGGTCGGGAAAGATCATGCGACGCTTGTTGCGCGAGCTAGCTACCAGCGGTTCAATTGCGGGTGATGTAACGACGCTCGAAGACTTCTCAGTGCTGGAAAAGTTGCGCACTGAAGAAGAGTGAGTCCAACGTCCAAAGTCCCAGGTCCCAACGTTTTCGTTGTCAACGCGCAGCCGTCCAAGAGAATTTGAGTTTGAACTTTGGACTGCGGACTTTGCACCTTCGATATTGAGTAGTGTGTTGTCTGGTTTTTGTAAGACACTACTGGATATTGATTTCCCTGCCCCTTTCATCAAAAGCAGTATAGACTTGCCCTAATTCTAATTTGATTGCCGTGTTGTTGCCTGAGCCCGTGCTCGCCTTGATCAAAGCTACGGACGCTCTTTTCCCGACGAGGAGTTGGACACATGACTCGCCAAATCGAAATTAATCATCGCACCGGCCCGCGTTACCTCGTGGCCTTTGAAGTCCGCGCCGAATGGGACGAAGCGGACGGAGTTCATGTCTTGTCGGAAGGAACGACGGAAAATGTCGGCCCGGAAGGAACGCTGGTGCACTTGCCACGGAAGTTGCCGGACGTAGGAAGCCGGGTGCATCTCGAAGTTCAGGGTGAGGACGGCAAGAAACTCCAGGTGATCGCGGAAGTCTTGCGCATTGAACGCAACGCCGGACATCCACTCGCGGCATTGCAACTTCTCGGCGAGACTGATGAGTGGAAAGGACTGATCTGGGAACCCGCCGCTCCGCGCGTTGCTGCTCCGCCCCCCTCCGAGGAGGAAGAGGAAGATCAGGAGGACGACGAACTCGCTAACTGAAATGCCCCGCTCGAGCCGGGGAGGCAAAGAACTGATGACTACCCAGACACCATCAGAACGAGAGCGACGCAAGTTTCCCCGCTATTACGTGAGCTCGCGCATGACACTCGCCATCGAAGACGAGAGTCTGCGGGAGTCAATTGGACTGGGCGAGCCGGACGATATCAGTCTGGGCGGGGTGCGAGTGCGTAACCTGCCCGCCTGCCCAAATGTGAAAGTTGGCGACAGGCTTGGGTTGTTGCTGATGGACCAGCAAGACGCTTTATCGTTGCGTGGCGAAGTGGTTCATCACGCCAGCATGGACACGTTTGGTGTTGAATTTCGCGACTTAACTTTGATTGACCAGCGTGCGGTCCTCGACCTTATCAAACGACTGTATCCCGGGCCACCGCAAAACCAGTGACAAACAACGAGGAAACCAAAGAGGTTGCGCGTAGCGCGGCGAAGGGCGCTGTAGACGCATCCTGGACACAGACCCGCATGATCCTGCGGGCGATCGTCATCGTGCTCGCCGTTGCGGTAACGCTCTGGATCGTCGTCAAACTCACCGGCGTTATTTTGTTACTGATTCTTTCAGTCTTCTTTGCCTACCTTGTTGCGCCCCTCGTTGATTTTCTTCGACGCCCGATCAGGATTGCCGGCCGCGAATTGGTTATGCCGCGCGCGCTGGCCATCTCCCTTGCCTATCTCGGCATCATCGCCGCGGTGGTTACGGCAATCTATCTGATCCTGCCGAGTCTGGCCGGACAGTTTCCGGAGTTTGCGCAGCAGACGCGCGGCTACTGGAAAAGCGTCGGCGACAGCATGCAGCGGGTGAATGAGTTTTTGCGTTTGAGAATGCCGGCTCCTGTAATGGATGCGATCAATCGCCAGGTTCCTGAGGTAGTCCAGGCAGTCGGCAATACTCTCAGTGAAGTTGTGAAGGGGATGGTCCTGTGGCTGGCATATATTCCGTGGCTCGTGCTGATTCCAGTACTCGGGTTTTTCTTTCTCAAGGATGCAGAAGGGTTTCGTCGATCAGCGCTACAGATGTTGCCGCGCGGACGCTGGCGTTGGCGGGGCGACGAATTCTTTCAAGACGTGAGCGGCACGCTTGCCGCCTACACGCGGGCGCAACTCACCGCGTGCCTCCTCATCGGGACCATCTGCTCGATCGGCTTCGCTTTGCTGGGACTGCCGAGTCCCCTGGTGCTCGGTCTAATCGCCGGCCTCTTTGAATTCGTACCCCTCATTGGTCCCTTGCTTGTAGCAACGCTGGCAGTCGCAGTGGCGATGCTTCACGCCGGTCCCTTCTGGGCCCTGCTGGTGCTTGTTTTTCTGGGGGTGCTGCGAATCGCTCAGGACTACGTGATCTATCCCAAGCTCATTGGACAAGGCATTCACCTTCATCCGCTTGCGGTAATCATCGCGATCCTTTCGGGAGCCGAACTCGCCGGCATCGCCGGCATCTTTCTCGCGATTCCAGTAGTCGCTATAGTCACTGTAATGTACCGTCATTGGCTGGAACATCGAGGCAGTGAGGGCCTCGCTGACTTACTGGAGACGACGGCGGCGAACTCGACGGACACTCCGGCGGATAACGCATTGATAGTGGAGCTCGAATCAGAGCTGAAGGCCGCAGGCGCAAAACCAAAGGTGGTGGAGCATCCAAACGTGAACACGACCCCCCGGGAGATGGCCCGCAAACGTCCCGACCTCACAACAGGCGAGCTAGAGATGCCTGCTCGCGATTGAAACCGCCCGCCTGGGACGAACTAGTTTCCCCGCTGCTCCATTAACTCAATAAAACGTTGGAAGTGATGAACGGCATCGTGAGGTCCGGGTGCGGCTTCGGGATGGTACTGAACTGAGATGATGGGAAGGGTGCGGTGTCGCATGCCCTCAACGCACTTGTCGTTGAGGTTGACGTGAGTGACTTCCACTTCGCCCGGCAAGCTCTCGGCTTCGACTGCGAAGCCGTGATTGTGCGAAGTGATCTCCACACCGCCACCCGGCGTTAGGTCCTTCACAGGCTGGTTACCGCCGCGATGTCCGAACATGAGTTTGAAAGTCTTTCCGCCAAAAGCACGACCCAGCAATTGGTGTCCAAAACAAATGCCAAAAGTGGGCACGGATGAGGCGATGAGCCGCCGAATCTCCTCGACTTCCTTGTTCATTGAGGCCGGATCGCCCGGACCGTTTGAGAGGAAAACGCCGTCGGCGTTCAAGGCGAGCACTTCGGCAGCTGGAGTTGATGAAGGGACAACGGTGATGCGACAACCGCGCGCGGAAAGTTCGCGTAAGGAGTTGCGTTTCACGCCAAAGTCGTAACAGACGACGTGGAATCGCTCTTCGCCATCCGCCCGCACCGTGTAGTTCTCTTTTGTAGTGACGAGGCTTGCGAGTTCCCGATTCTCCATCGACGGAGATTGCCGGGCTTTTTCGATCAGGCTTTTCTCATCGAGGTCGACTGTGGAGATACACGCCCGCATCGCTCCCTTGTCGCGAATGTGACGAACGAGAGCGCGTGTGTCGAGTCCCTCAATTGCGACGATGTTCCATCTCTTGAGATACGCATCGAGGCCCTCTTCGGAGCGCCAGTTCGAGGCGACACGACTCGCTTCGCGCACGACGAACCCTTCTACCCACGGCCGCGAAGACTCCGCGTCAGCACTGTTCACGCCGTAGTTGCCAATCAGCGGATAAGTCATGCAGACGATCTGTCCGGCGTAAGAAGGGTCGGTCAGCACTTCCTGATAGCCGGTCATCGACGTGTTGAAAACCATCTCGCCGCACGACTCGCCATCGGCAGCCCACGAGCGGCCACGGAATACGCGGCCGTCCTCGAGAGCTAACATGGCCGGCATATTGTTGCGTGTCATGATTGTGATCGTCCAATGTCCAACGTCCAATGTCCAATGTCCGCAGTTGAGTCTGAACAGTTTTCGGTAGAACCAACCCAGTCTAACTTTGGACATTGGGCCTTGGACTTGGGCTTTGGGTTCCTACCGACTACTTCTAATAAACTGTTGCGCTTCGTTCAGCCACCTTTTGTCCGCGCGATATTTGTACGCGGGCGCTGTCTTCACCGCTTCAATGCATGCCTGCATCGAGCTGGCTGCTTCCCGCTGATGACCGAGACCGGCATGCGCGCGTCCCATCAGATAGAGTGCCTCCGGATCTGACGGTCGACTTTCCAGGAATTGTTCGAGCGCATCGCGCGCATCTTCGAATTGACCAGCCTCAAGATAGGTTGCGCCCACCTCGCGCCAGATTTCGTGTTGCGCATGTGTGCGGTCACGAGCCACCACTTGTTCAAAGTGTCGCACTGCATCGGCGAGACGCTTCTGCTGGCGCGCGATCCGTCCCAGCTGGTAGTGCGCGTCTACCTCTTCGTCGTCGATCTGCACCGCCCGTTCAAAGCGCTCGCGTGCTTCGTCGAGCTCGCCTCGCTGCTGCTGAATCAAACCGAGATTGTAATGAGCAGACGCGTCGGCCGGGTTCAGTGTTGCGGCCTCAAGGTTTTGCCGGAACGACTCCCGCGCGCGCTGCGTGCGCATGACGCCGTTGATGTAACCCCGCACCAGCAGGAAAACTATCAACAGCAAGAACGGTGAGGCCAGAATCGGAGTGAACAGCAATGTCCACAGCGGCGCTACGAGCAGGGCGACGATTAGTGAGATCAGCGCGACGGCGATCGACCGCGCGACCGAGGTCCGGAGAACAGCACGCACGGCGAATATTGCTGCCACGATGAAGATCGAAAGTTTGACGGTGCGGAACAGACCGGCAGCGACAAGCCTGGGATCGTTCAGCGTCGCCCGCAGTTGCGCTTCAAACTCGGGAGATAGTCGTACCCAGTTGCCGACCTGGGCGGCGGACTCCAATGAACTCGCGACGTAAGCACCTTGGAATCCGCTTAGGTTAAAGAAAAGTGCAAGAGGGATCGTCAGCAGGTTCGCGATTGCCAACACGTAAAGAACCGTCGCGGCAAGGGGAGCGTATTCCTGCTGCAGTAACAGGCCGAAGCTTCCCCGTCGCTCGAAAAGGTTGCCTACAAAAGCGATGATTGGAGTCAGCACGCCGGCCATCAAGAGGACGGAAATCGCTGACTGAAATAAGAGTGCGGCACCGACTCGGAAACCTGCGAAGACTAAGTGTCTGTCATTAGCGAGCCATTGGCTGACCAGCAGATAGGCTATCTGACTGAAAAGAGCAAGCAGCGCGGCCGGTGCCAAAGCTCCGCGGTCGCGGACTTCTCGCAGCCCGCGAACGGGCGCGTAGAAGACCATCAGCACAAGTCGCAACCAATCAAGCATT
>JBDTYQ010000119.1:0-8879 GCA_040005515.1 bacterium | reverse complement strand
GAAGGATGAAGGATGAAAAAAGATAAGCCACGGACGTCTGCCCTTCAGCCCTCAGCCTTCAGCCCTCAGCCTTCATCTCTTCCTCCTCCTTCAAAAAAACTTGGTCAGAATTTTCTTGTTAACGAAGGCGTTGTTAAGAACATCGTTGATGCACTCGCACCCGAACGAAATGAAACGATCATTGAGATCGGTCCCGGACGGGGGGCGTTAACTGCGCAACTTGTAAACCGAGCCGAACGCGTCGTGGCAGTAGAGTTTGACCGGAACCTGATCCCTCATCTCACCGATCGCTTCAACGGCAATAGAAATTTAAAGCTTGTGCCGGCAGATGCTCTTAATGTCGACTTCTGCTTGGAAATCCAGCCCGCCGATAGCGCCCGGGTGGTAGCGAACCTCCCCTACAACGTCGCCACCGCGATACTGCAGCGTCTCATTGCGCAACGTCGCTGTCTTACCGAAATGGTACTGATGCTGCAACGCGAGGTTGTTGCGCGAATCATCGCCCCTCCGGATACCAAAGAGAGGGGCTATCTCTCAGTCTTTGTCCAGTTCTACTGCGAGACGGAAAAATTGTTTGATGTTGCGCCCGGATCGTTTCGTCCAGCACCGAAGGTCTGGAGCAGCGTGGTTCGTCTGGTCCTGCGATCCCGGCCTGCGGTTACGGTGCAGGATGAGGACCTGCTGTGGAAGTTGGTGAGTGTTGGATTCGCGCAAAGACGAAAGACGATTCTCAACAATATGCGAAGTGGGCCGCCGGACTTTGAGGGACTGATGAAACGGCACGGCGGCGCAAGCATCGTGCTGTGTCGCGCCGAAGTGGAACTGCAGCGGCGGGCCGAAACGCTTACGCTCGAAGAGTGGGCGCGCATCGTGCGCGCGTTGGAATAACTAAGTTGGAGAGTCAATCTACCTGGCATTCCACTTCGGCGGGCGAGACGCCCGCAATCCCAGTATAGACTCTCGCGGTTCTTTGCTTCTTGCTATTTCCTGCGGGAAACTCTCAACGAGACGGTTAACGTCGCTCAACTGTGACGTGGATGCCATCGCGCGGTCGTAGCGACATCGCCGGATAAAGACTGACCTCATGATCTGGTGAAACCGAAAAGCGGAATCGCTGGCCAATCGTCGCCAGGACCAAAATGATTTCCATCATCGCAAACGAATTACCGATACAAAATCTTGGCCCCCCGCCAAAAGGGAAGTAGGCATACTTCGGCAGTGCGTTACTGAACTCTTCGGTCCAACGATCGGGATCGAACTTCTCGGGTTCCGGAAAAAACCTCGCGTCGCGTTGGGTCACCCACTGAAACATGAATATCTGCGTCTTGGCGGGCACTCTGAAGCCGCCGATCTCGCACTCTTCCAGGGTCTCCCGCCCCAATGCGTAAGCGGGTGGATACAGCCGCATCGACTCCTTCGCGATCTTCTCGGTGTATTGCAGCCGGGGAAGGTCTGCCATTGTCGGCAATCTTCCCTGCAGGACTTCATCCAACTCTGCATGGAACTTCTTTTCCGCCTCAGGGTTCTCGGCCAATAAATACCAGGCCCAGGAGAGAGTGAGAGCCGTAGTCTCATGTCCCGCAAGGAAAAGCGTCATCACCTCGTCGCGCAGTTGCCTGTCGCTCATTTGACTGCCGTCTTCATCGTGCGCCTGCAATAGCATTGAAAGCAGATCGCCCTGGTCCAGACCACTGCTTCGTCGTTCGTTGATGATGCGATAGACGATCTCATCGATCTCTTTGGCTAGTTCATTGAACCGGCGGTGCGTGCGGGTGGGCAGGCGGTTATCCATGATCCACTTCAGTGTCGCCTGCGAAGCAAATGGTTTGACGATTTGGGAAAGGACCCGCCCGACTTTATCGGCGTCCGCGGACACGTCGGCGTTGAAGAGAGTCTTCACCACTATCTCGAGCGTCAACCGCATCATGTCGCGATGAAGATCTCGAACTTCGCCTTCGCGCCAGGTAGTGATCATTCGCTCAGTGAAGTCCGTCATTACTTCCGCGTATGAGTTGATTCGCTGCCGGTGAAAAGCCGGCTGCGCCAGTTGCCGCTGCCGCTTCCATACTTCCCCTTCGCTCGTCAGCAACCCGTTGCCGACCAGTCTTTGGAAGAGCGGCGAACGCAGGTTCCGAGACTTAACGAAGTTTCTGGCGTTGGTTGAGACGACGTATTCGATGTCTGCAGGATGGTAAAGAAAGTAGGTGGTGAGATAGAGAAACCGCATGCTCACGACATCGCCATAGTCGCGACAGCTTTCTATAAAGCCAAACGTGTCACGACTGAAGTCTCGCATCACGCCGAGGATCAGGTTTCCTTTCGGCCCGGGAGCCAGCGGTGTCCGGCTGCGCACGACTGATTTGATTGGAAGATCCTGAGTGTGGTTCATGCGGCTATTTCAACAGGTCCGTGTAGATTCCCGGGTCGCTGTCTGGTATGACGACCGCGCCCACCGTCTTTTGATAAAAGTCTGCGGGTCCCACGCCTCCGATGATTCCATAGACGTATCCCGACTCGCGCAAACCCCACAGCGAGGCAAGCAGCAGCGCCTTGCCGATACCTTGCCCTCGCCTGCCTTCGGCTACGCCAGTGGGGCCAAAGAATGTCTTGCGTGTGCACTCGTACGCCGCGAAACCGATGATGGCCTGCTCGCTGGTGGCAATGAAGACTGAAACAGGCTGGTGAGCAAAGCCAACTGAAGTCTCATCAGCCCAGGCGAGAGAGAATTTCTGCTCAATAAACGATCGCACTGGCGTCAACTCGAAAGGCTGAGGTTGTCGGATGACAACGCCCGCTCGCGCCATCTCGACGAGCGTGGCATCGAAGGGCGGCAACTTCAGAAGATTGACGAGCATGTCGGGCATAAGAAAGTCAGCGCCACGAGGCGCTGACAAAATTGTACCACTGTAACGTTCTTGATTAGCGGTTGGACTAGTAGGTAGTGTCTCAGTCTGGAGTGCGTCGGCAGAGCGAAGCGGTGACGGCGCTTTGGATACTGACCAATCAAGGCGAACTAAAAGCGGTGGCGCCCTGCGCTTGCCATCGCACTCCAAATCAAGACACTACTGAACTCATCATGCCTGATCGGCGTCGTGGTATTTTTTCTGGAATTTTACAATCTTCAGCAGCTTCTCCAGATCCTTTAGCTTGACCTGCTTGCTCTTCCATTCAGCAGTCACCGCAAACTCCAGCGGTAGGTCCTTCGTGTCTTGCGCGAGCACAAAAGCGAACACCTGCAGTTTTTTATCCTTCACTGCGCAGACTACCTTCCAGAAACGCGATGGCAACATGACCGGTTCAGTGCCGTTAAAGGTCTGGTCTTCTGCTGCAAGTACCGGACCGGCGAAGATGCAGTACTGCTCTTTGTCTGCCTGGGCCCCAATGAAGTTCTCGAGCTTGCCCCAGATTCCGTTTTTGCCGGACTGGTTGAAGTTGCCACGCTGCGGCGAACAGTTCGTCACGTGATAGGTATCGCCATTCGCTCGCTGCACCTGTGCATAGTCGTTGCCGAAGCAAACGTCGTCGCGGCGGCAGATGTGACCCTTGTCGAAGGCGCCATTGTCCTTCGTATAAAACTTGTCAGGAATCTGAAACTGAGCGTCGAGGCGTGGATCGAGTACCCACTTCTCGATATCGTTCTTGCCAAGGCCAGTCAGTCCGGCGCGTGTGTAGTCTCTGCCCGGGTCCGGTTGTTTCGCTTTCACGCTGCCGTCAACATTCGCCGCGGTAAAGATCGCCAGCTTCCGCTTCTTGTGCAGCACTACGCTGAAGTGTTCGTACGGAATGATCTTCTTCCCATCCAGCGTGGGGGCAATCAGTGATTGATCGGTGACTTGAGGCAGCGGCGTGACGAGACCGAGAAACTTGGTGCTGAAGCCGGTGCGAGTCTTGTAGTTGGTGTCGATGATCGGCTCCTTGAACGTCTCTGTTACAGCGCTCGTTCCGTCAACAACCGCGACAGTCGTTACCGGTGATGCTGGGGACGTCTGGTCGGTGACGAGGCCAGTGCCGAGCTCAAGGACGAGTGTCCCGAGTACGAGCCGGCCGCCATTGTTAATTGCGTTAGGATTAACACGTGAACTCATATCGACTCCTATAGGTTGGCTTTCGTTTTTGAAAGCGTTGGAGAGTACGTCGCCACCCTGCATCGCGATCTTGAGTTCGGCGAGGTAGCCGTTTTGTTCCGCTGCTTGCTGCAAGAACGCGCACAGTCTGCTGATTCGAATGCCGGCATTGGCAATCCAGTCAACTTCCGAATCATCAACATCGCTCAGGTCCTTTACCGTCTTGCCGTTCTTCAAAATAAAGTTCTTCTTTTGCGCGTCCTGCCGCGCCACTCCCGAATGGTGAAGAGCAACAACCTGCAGACTATCATTGAGGACGGGCGCTCCGCTGGAGCCCTGGGCCGTGTCGCTCTTGTACCAGATCACATCAGGATCTGAGTCGTCCAGACACTGGTTCTCACGAATCGCGAACTGTCGTCGTGCGCCACCGGGGTGTTGAATGATGGTCATCCATTCTTTAATCAGCGCCTTGCCGCTCTCGGCAAGCAGTCGGTGATAGCCAAACGCATTTAGCGCGACGCCGTCTTCAGTTGATTGAGCAGCAACGGCGACGAGCGCGAAATCCAGTGCTTCGTTGTTGAGGAAGAACTGATCTGGTCGCAGCTGAAAGCGATAGGATGTTTCCGGACGACCGGCTATATCGAACCGGTAGTTGAACTCAGCGATCGAAGGCTCTGCTTCGCCAGCGGATCCGAAGACGTGTTGGTTGGTCAGGAGCAGACTCGGCGAAACCATAAAGCCGGTGGCGCACCCACGCTCGTGACCGGAAGGGGCGCGAATGCTGATGCGACAGACAGGACGCGCAGCCAGCAGGGCACGTTCCAGATAGAACTCGTCGACCAGATCGTTGGTTCCCAGTAACCGTTCGAACTCTGCTTTCGTAGGCTGGGCACCGCCGCGATCGAGAAATGCAGCGCGGCGCATGAGTGCATTCGGGCTCGTATCTCGCGGCTTTTTTGGAGCGAAGTCTAGAGTACGCTCTGTGAAGAATCCTTTAGGAAGTCTCTTTGCACGCGCGAGGGTAGCGGCACAGACTCGGTTTGAGTTTTTCATGGGCGATTAGTCTGGTGAAAGACACTGCATGAGGCTGATGAGGGTGAATTACTCGTCAGCGACGAAGCGAGGAACTCCGTGAAACGGGGAGCAAGATATTACTAAGTTTGGGAAATAGCAACGCTCAGAAAAACTTATTTATCGTTGGGTCAGTGTTCATGGTTTGCTGCCTTATGTATTGTCCAACTCGTAACCATTGAACGGCCAGGACGCGGAGACTTGCGGAGTTAATTGGAAGGGAAGACGGCTACCCCGCTTCATTGAGCTTTGGATGTTGCGGGAAGCATCCGGGGTGGCCCGGCAAGCAGGTAATCGTTGAGTACGGCTTCGTCGTTCAGTCGTCGCCTTGAGCAACACACTTGATGCCCTTCGGGGCCAGTGGCTCAAATAACTCAGTCTGCCGGTTCGCCCTCCAGGCACTCCGCGCAGTCGCGTAGTAACCGCCTCGCACAATGTTGTCCACGATCACCACCAGCTCTGGATCTGGCTTGTCGTTCAGGAAGCAGTCAACATAGAAAAGCAGTTGGTTCTTTCGGATCACAGGCAGGAAGAGAACGTCCCTCGTCTCCCAATGCGCCTTCCCGGCTGGGTCGTTGTGCGTCAGACGTTCAAGCCAAATCATATTCGACTGAGCCTTCATCACCTGGGTCACTCCATACTGCTTCTCGTCTTTCTTGTATGGATCCGATAGCAGAGCGCCGCCGACCCATTTGAGTCCTCGTGGAAGGTCATCGCCGTGCCGTAAGCCGACATAAGGAGTCTTATCGCTTTTGTTGTCTGGGTTCGAACCGCCAGGCCCACCTTGTTGTGCATGAGATCCAGAAAGTAACGCGGCAAGAAGAAGAATGCTAGAGACTAAAAACTTCATAGAAGACTCCTAATACTGACCCAATCTTCATTTGAGCTAAAACTTCTTCTCGGGACTCTGATTGCGAGCTGAATCAGACTTCTTCTTCGTGATGACGCTGACTCGTCCATCGCCCTCCAGGCATGCCTTCTTAACTTCGGTGACGTTCTCAACACCTTGCTGCCGTAGCTGACTCATCAGTTCGTCTTCACTGATCATCTCCTGCCGCATGTGCTTGCGCTGCATTCTGCCGTCTTTAATCAGAAGCAGCGGCGCAGGACGAATCAGGCGTTGGAAACCAGGAAAGCGAAAGGCCAACCAGTCGAGAGCAACGTCCCAGAAGACGATCGTCCCCACCAAAACTACTCCCTCGGTAACGGACTTATAGGTGCTGGACATTGCGTTTTGAGCGGCGTCCGCTATCAACACAATTACCAGGACGTCGGCAATACCCAAACCGCCTGCTTCGCGTCTCAAGATGCGAAGCACCGCAAAGAGCATGAGGTACATGACCGTGCCGCGGAGGATGATTTCAGGAATGGAGACGGTCGGGACAAACACCGAATTCCAGTCGATCTGGAAAAATTTATTCATAACGTTTTCGTTTGCACTGAAGTCTGCTCAGAACAACCCTTACGAGTAGAGATTAATTATTCGTTCAATCGCGCGGCGACATACAGCACAAAAGTGGTCGGTGCGTGTAAACATGATGCAGTCGATCTGCGGACGGTAGTAACCGCGCGATTCATAGATTGCTCCTTCGAAAGCGCCCACACGATCGGCATACCGATCCTGCTCGAATAGCTTTCGCTCGTGTGCCAACTCTTCGTGGAAGAGTGCTTCCATCTCCGTCTCCGGTTTCTTGTCTTTACGGAGCTGCGTCCGACGCTTCTGGATCGCATTTGAGTAAGTCTCGAACGCTTCCTTGTTCCAGGGTGTTGGAATCGGCGTGTCCTTCAAGACAAGATCTCGCCACTTGAGTTTCGCCGGATCCAATAAGGCCGTGGCATTTGGTTCCCACGGCTCAACGCGTTCGGTGGCCGGGGCGTAGGCAACTGAAGATGTGTAGTACTCGTCGGCGAGTCCGGCAAAGTGGTGACCAAACTCGTGAACGAAGACGTAGTTCGCGAACGCGTTGTCCACGGCAACCGTGCTGTAGAGATTGAAAATTCCGCCGCCACCATAGGTGCGATTGTTCGCGAGCACCTCGATGAACTCATAAGGCGCGAAGGCGGCGACCTTTCTCAAGGAGCGGTTGTCGAACGTCAATACGTAACGTTCTGAGCCAAAGGCGTCGTACGTAGCGCCCAGGGGAGAGTCATGATAAATGCCTGTCGATGGCCGCGAGATGCCGGATTCTCCAGCTGGCGGGCTTATTGCCCAGACGTTGAAGTCGTTGCGGTGTTCCTTAAAGGGAGAAGTTTCGAAGAGAGCTTTTGTCATACGGCGCGCGTCAGCTTCAAACTTCCTCGCCTCGCCAGCTGTGTAGCCATCACCAAGAATCAGAAAATCCACTTTCGTTGCCGGATCGCCCATCTTCTGGATAGCAATCACCGGTGCTGGAGGCGTTTGTTTTGAGTGGTCAATGAAAATACTCTTCGGATCGACAGCGGTGGACCAGACTTCGCGCCAGTTGTTTTTCGCATCGCGTTTCTTGATTACGATTTCCACTGGCACCTCTGGCGCCGGAAAGCGAAGTGACTCGCTAAAGGTTCGCCGCAGCGACTTTGCTTCGTCGGTTGTTTCCCATTCCCCATAGATGGAAGCGAAGCCCCGCGAGTAGAGCAAGCGTTTCGTTTTCTGGTCTCTCACTGCAAATAGATATTTTCCAAGATTCGTGTCGTCGATCGCTTTGCGCAAATCACCGGGCCAGGGAAGCGGTTCCATCACGAGGCGATCGAGGCTGAACACTTCTTCCGTCGCGGTTCCGGTGTGGTAGTAGTCCAGACGCATCGTCGGCGGCGCAGCAAGAGCAGCGCCTGCAGTGAACAAAAGAAGAATTGCCAAGAGAGTGATTTTCATGTGGCCGATTGTAACCCCGGGTGAGGATGTGTGCGAGCGATCTTAGGGGACCCCGAGCGCCAGCTGCATGACCCAAGGTACCGAGACGACCAAGAGTCACTCAAACAGATCACAGTTACACAAGAGGTCACATCCCGTCCGCTCCCGGTTGGCTTGCGTAGTGAAGAAGCGATTGAGTCCTCCACCGCCTAAACGTGCTCGTATGCTATACTCCTCAACTTGATGACCCCGGTATTTATTGTCCAGATGTCCATCACGCAACCTTGCGGAAGAGTAGGCACTAACCATCAGTGAGTAACGTTCTAGAGATTATCCCACTCGGCGGTATCGGCGAGTTTGGAATGAACTGCATGTCTGTGCGCTATGGCGACGAGATGATCATTCTCGACGCCGGCATGGGCTTTCCAGAAGAGACGGCATACGGCGTCGATATCTCAATTCCCAACTTCGATTTTCTCGAAGAGTATCGCGACAACATCACTGCGATCGTATTAACGCACGGTCATGAAGATCACCTGGGAGCGCTGCCCTTCATCCTCAAGAAGTTCAATGTCCCGGTCTATTGTTCGCACTTCACGGCAGGGCTAGCGGAAAGCAAACTCGAAGAGCACGACTTGCTCGGCGACACCTTGCTCCATCGCGTCGAGCCCCGCGACGTAGTCGAGATTGGTCCGTTCACGATTGAGTTTATTCGTGTTTCGCATTCGCTCGTCGACTGTTTCTCGCTCGCAATCAAAACACCTGTCGGCACGATTATCCATACCGGTGACTACAAGGTAGATGAGACGCCTGTGATCGGCGAACCGATTGACTTGCGTTCCTTTCGCCGCTACGGACAGGAAGGTGTGCTGGCGCTTTTGTCGGATTCCACCAATGCAACGGTTCCCGGCCGA
>JBDTYQ010000118.1:0-10057 GCA_040005515.1 bacterium | reverse complement strand
TTCATCCTTGCTTTCGTCGCCTATTCGATAAGAACATCCTCACCTTCAGCGGGCCGGAGTAGTGCTCTACAGCTTAACAACCTCATGACAAACCTGAACGGGAAGGTTGCTATTGTCACTGGCGCTTTGTGTATGGCTTCACGGATCTCGATGGAGCCAGCGGTCCCATGAGGTCAGTACCACCGCGCGGTAGCGGTGGGCCGATGGGCCAGCACTCAGGCCTCGCGTAGTGATCGCTTTGGGCATGAAGCGTCAGGTTGAAGGTCGATGCACCGGCCCACCTGCTACCGCATGGTGGTACTGACTCCATCGCGCGAGGCTCAGTGCTTGGGTATCGGCCCACCCGCTACCGCGCGGTGGTACTGACCTCACTCCACTGGGCCACTCTTCACGATGTAAGACGCATTAATGCATCACTCGTCAAAGTCTGGCAGCTCATCTCCCTGTCCATACAAAACGTAATCAATCGCAGCGGCCATACTCCGCTCGTTCCACAACTTCCGCTTGCTACCGCGATCGGCCCAAGGACTGAACGCATAAGACCACAACCCATTTTCTCTTAGCTGGCGGGTGGCGTTCGCCTTAAATGCGCCGAGCACCAATTCCGGCTTCCTGTTAGTTGTCGACACGACGGTATGAACATGGTTGGTGCGGATATGAAAAGCCAGCAATGACCATTTGCGTATTCGGCATGTTTCCTGAATCGCCTCATGGATTGCTTTTCTGTGCCTGGCTCTCAGAATCAAAGGCTTGGTTTTTAGTTGTTTTCTGTTGTAGTTCCACCAACTGTCGTTCCTTGGTAGGTAGGGCGATCGGTAGCGACTATGAAAGCGATCTATGGAACCTCTCTTGTCGCCATGCAGCCAGTATCGTTCCACATGATGAGGATGAGGAAGGCACATGTGAATATATCTCTCGAGTCGCGTCAAGGTTGGCAGTTCCGCGCCTTTCTTCGTTTCGGTACCCAGATCTTTGCACAAGATCGCGTGGGCCTTTCGTACTATTAAGCCAATACTGCTCAATGCGGGACTTTGATGCTATTCCGCCGGCCCACCGGCTACCGCCTGATGGTACTGACCTCATACCACCAAAGTTCTGGAATGCATTCCAGATTAAAATTTTACAAAACCCACCGAACTTTTCCGCGAGTTCTTAAGTATTAGAGCAGCAGTCTTCCCTCCAACACGTGAACGCACACCTAATCCGAAGCATTGGAATTCCTACCGGATTTCTAAATGAAAGGAGCACCACCATGAAGCTGAAACTGTTTGTCGTCGCTGCCTTGATCATTCTGCAAGCATCGACCTCGATCTTCGCGCAGCAACTAGACGCATCGCAGCGTTCGTACCAACAAGCCCGACGTGTGCTCGACGATGCGATCGAAGCGCACGGCGGACTCGAAGCACTGCGCGGCATCAAAGACTTTACTCTGAAAGAGAAAGGCAAAATCTACGCGCGTTATCAAAGCCCCGGCGCTGAACCATTCGCAGTCGGGACCTCCGAAGAGACTCTAGTCGTCGATACTGATCATGGATTTGTCTTCGATGATTTGAAGGCGGTCAACACCGGGTTCAACAACTGGAACAAGACTATCATCAAGGGCAAAGAAGGCCAGAACTTTGACATGTGGTCCAGGACAGCAACGCCGATTGTGAATCCATCTGTAAACAACTTTAGTGGCCAGATTCGCCGGCTCCCCCCATTCGTATTGCTCGAGGCGTTGGACCGCGCGTCAACTCTTCGTTGGGTAGGTGAAGATGAGATCGGCGGCAGGAAGCAACGAGTGATCAGCGTGCTGCGACCGGATAATCAGTTGTTGACTATGTCTTTTGATGCGCAAACAAATTTGCTAACCAGGTATGGTTACCTCTACGCCGATCCAGTTACTGGCGACTCTGAGATCGCGCAATCGTACTCAGGCTATCGACCTATCGGCAGGTTGAAGCTTCCCAGCGCACGTGTTTTGTACAACTCCGGCGGCGTAATACAGGAAGCGGAATATACGGAACTGCAGATCAACACGCGGCCTGCGGAGAGTGTGTTTCAAGGACCGGAAGGCTTTGAGAAACTCGCCGCTCCGCCCGCAACGCCGCCACCACCGGCGGTGAGCAAGATCGCCGAAGATGTTTACATACTTGAAGGACTGAACGGAGGCACCCACAACGTCCTGTTCGTCGCCTTCAATGATTATGTGTTGGTGGTAGAGGCTCCGGAGCAAATCCTTTACAACAATAACTCGGTCCAAGCGCTTGCCAGGATCAAGGAGACGGTGCCGGGCAAACCGATCAAGTATCTGGTCCTGACGCATCATCATTCCGATCACGCGGGCGGATTTCGCGAGTACGTAGCAGAGGGGGCGACGATTGTGACTACTGGTGAAACCAAGCGCTTTCTCGAAAAGGCCGTAGCCACCGAGTCATCGTTGTTGCCGAAGTTATCTCCCAGTCACAAGTTGACCATTGAGACGGTTGAGAACAAGAAGCGAGTTTTTCAGGACGACAAACACGTTGTGGAGTTATACGACATCGGACCGAACCCACATGCAAAGGAAATGTTGGTGGTGTACCTGCCTAAGGAGAAGATCTTGTTTCAGGCGGACATGCTAAACGCCGCCGCGAACGGAACGATTCCAATTGCCCAAGACCCAACGATTAGTTTCAGTGAGAAGCTGCAACAGTTGGGATTGAACGTGGAGAAGATCTACGCGGTGCACGGTCGCGCTGCAACGCCTGAGGAATTGAGGACGTCGATTGAGAAGCGACGTGCGTCGGAGTTGAAGTAGTCCATTAGCAGGAATAAGGGGGAGAGAATCATGGGCCGCGGATGAACGCGGAACCCGCGGATCAGATTTTCTTGTACTGAATTCCTGGGGTTTCGCTTCGCTACGCGGACTGAAGCACCTGCAATTCCTGCAATAACTTTGAGGCCGGTCAGGTTAAGTCGGTGGGCGTTTTTGGAAATTTGTTTCACTCCGCACGAATCGACAACGCGTGCCGAAACACGTTGAGCGGATCGTATCGCGCTTTGATCTGCTGGAGGCGTGGGTAGTTCTCCTTGTAGTAGAAGGCGTGCCAGGGAACCCCGGATGTATTCAACAGCGGGTCGAGCAGATCGTTGTCGGGATGATTGATGAAGGCGCCGTCGTACGACTCCCCGGGTATCGGCGCGCCGCCGCTCTCCGCAAACAGATCTCGATAGAACGCGCGCGCCCATGAAAGGTTCTTCTCTTCTTCTTTTGGATCCAACCAACCAGTGGTGCAAGCGATGTCGAGGATCGAACTACGCTGAGCAGAGGCAGTCGCATCCGATGGGACCGTGTTGATACGGCCGCCGTAGGTTGCCAACCCAAACATGCCGCCCATTACATCCTCGTCTGTGCGAGTGAGGTGACCATACGCCACATTAATCTGCCGATCGTTAAATCTTTTCTTTAGTAACGCGTCCTTCACTTTCAAACTCACACCTTCCGGAGGAGTGGCGAAGAGATCAGGAAACGGCTCGAGCGCAAACTCAAGCCATGACATTCGAGTCATTTCCGGGCCGAGCGGGGCGGGAATGCCGTCACTCAGTGCAGAGAGGAACTCACGCGTTTGTTGGTCGGCCGACGAGCCAGCAGTGCTCACGCCGCGAACGATGATCTTTCCAAACTGTTGGCGATGGACCTCTAGCAAAATCCAGAGCGAGGCATAAGGCGAATCGGCAGCGCTGTTCTGCTCGCACCACGCGCCGTGGTTCTGCAGGAGACGGAGGAATGACGGCTGGTCGATAGCGCTCCAATTCCATTCCGCTTTGAAGGTAGTGATCGATTCCGGCGCACGCGGTAACAGGTTGGCAGGGTTGTCACCAACTGCATCAGGTGCGCGGAACCAGAACCGGGTGACAACGCCAAAGTTGCCGGCGCCACCGCCGGTGTGCGCCCACCAAAGTTCGCGATTCGGATCGGAAGCCTCGCGCGTCGCGACCACGACGTTTGCTCGTCCGCTTTTGTCGACGGTGACCACCTCGACGCCGTAAAGATAATCTGCGGTGAGACCGAGTTCACGACAGAGAAACCCAAAGACACCGCCAGGCACATGCCCACCCATGCCAATGTTCGGATGTTCACCGAGCGGAATCACAACGCCCCACGTGTCGAACAACGCGCGAAACGTCTCGCCAACCGTCGCTCCCGCTTCGACAGCGATGGCTCGCTTTTCTTGGTCGAAGTAGATGCGCTTCATGGGCGAGATGTCGATGATCACGCGCACATCGGGATCCGAAACAAATCCCTCGAGGCAGTGTCCGCCGCTCGTCACCACGAGACGTCGTCGTTCGGTTCCTGCTTCCTGGACTGCGGCGACGACCTCATCGGTCGAGCTGACGAAGCGAACGTAGTCGGGGCTCGCGCTGAAGCGTTTGTTGAAACGCTTGTTAATTACTGTGCCGTAGCGCGGGTCGTTAGGACCGATTCTGGTGGAGTCGTTTGTTTTTGGAGTCGACATGGTTTCTTAGTTGGTAATTGATCCACGCGAGGCCAGGTGCCAATTGCATCGGCTGGTGGTACTGACTTCACGCCGTAACCTAACGCTGGATCCTCGCGTTGCCCGGCGAGGCGGATCCATTCTTCGCTTCAACCTCCACCCATGTTCCGTTGAAGGCCGCGGTGCCGCAAAGAGCGTCGATAGATAGCTCGTCTGTCAGGTCGTTGATACTTTCGCCGGCGTGCTGTTTCGCTACTTCTAACTCAACTCCCAGCCGTTCGTGTCCCCATCCATGCGGAATGCTGACTACACCAGGCATTATCTCCTCGGTGACCTCGATTGGCAGCGTTACGGTTCCGACTCTGGATCGCACCGAGACCGATTGCCCGTGGTTCAGATTGCGATGTGCAGCATCGGCCGGGTGCATGAGTATTGTGCAGCGAGATTTTCCCGGCTGTTCTTTAACCAATCTTTGACTGTTGTGCATCCAGGAGTTGTTACTGCGAAGTTGGCGCCGCCCGATCAATAGCAGCTGGCCGTTGGAGTGATGCGAGTCGCCGGATGGTGAGAGTACTGGCGTCCGCTCGTTCGCTCCAACGTCACTCGAAAGCAGCGTCGCTCCCGACAAATCGGGATTGCCGCCGCGCTCCAAAAATTTTACCTTCACACGTTCGACATCTCTGACGAGGACTTTAGGCGCTAACTCAATCTGCTTGTCTGGAGTACGCAACCGTGCCGGGAGACAGGATCGCAATGGACCGAGATCGATTCCGTGGACAGCTGTTTTCAGCCGGCGCAAATTCAAACCCTTAGAGAAGGGGTTAAGTTTGTCTCCGTACGGTCCAAAGCGTAAACCCAAATCAAGAATCCTCTCCGGCCCGAAAAACCGCTTGATCAATTTCTGCTTAAAACTTCCAAACGCACCGTCGTGCTCCATACGCGTTTGCAGTTCGACAAAGATTTCCCAGTCGTGACGCGTCTCACCGTCCGGCTGAAATAAAGCAGGAGAGAACTTCGCTGTGTTACGGACTGCCAGGACATGAAAGGCCACGTCATAGTGTGAACGCTCGAGCGAGGAACTGGGCGGTAGGATGATGTGCGCGTGCCTCGTAGTCTCATTGATATAGGGATCGATTGAGACCATGAACTCAAGTCCCGCAAGCGCGCGATCCACTTCACGGCCGTTCGGCGTTGATAGCACCGGGTTGCCGGCGGAAGTGACCAGGGCTTTAATCTGGCCCGGACCTTCGGTCAAGATCTCTTCAGCAAGCGCGACTACCGGAAGCTCTCCGGCAAATTCGGGTAGCTTGCGCACCCGGCTGTGCCAGCGCGCAAAACTACCTCGCGGCGCGAGCGACTCTGGCGCCGTGATGGGGTCAAACGCGGGCAGCGTAAACATCGCACCACCTGGTTTATCCAGATTTCCAGTCACGGTATTCAAAACATTAATCAGCCACTGACAAACGCCTCCGAACTCCTGAGTGCTCACACCGATTCTTCCGTAGCAGACCGCGGACTCGGCTGCAGCGAATTCTCTGGCGAGCAGGCGTATTTGCCCGGACTCTATTCCGGTAATCGATGCCACTCGCTCCGGGGGAAATTCGATCACAAGCTTGCCGATGACGTCGACACCTTTAGTAAACGCAGCGAGAGGACCGGGATGAGTTAACCCTTCTTCGAAGAGAACATGAAGTAGTGCCAGTAGCAGCAACACATCTGTGCCGGGTCTTATGAATAAATGCCGGTCGGCCAGGCGGGCGGTTTCGTTAAAGCGGGGATCGATAAGTATTACTTTGCCGCCGCGCTCGCGAATCTCCCCGAGCCTTCGACTCATGCCTGGCGCAGTCATCAAGCTGCCATTTGAAACGACCGGATTCGCGCCGAGGATCAGAAAGAAATTTGTGCGATCGAGATCGGGAATGGGAAGAAGGAGTTGGTGACCGAACATCAGGTAACCGGCTAAGTGATGAGCTAGCTGGTCAACGGATGTCGCGGAAAACCTGTTACGCGTGTGTAGGCTCCGGATAAATCCTGGCGCGAATAGCATCGCACCGTAGTTATGAACGGTGGGATTACCAAGGTACGTCGCGCTTGAGTTCCTGCCGTGCGTCGCGCGAATGCGCTTCAGGTTCTGCGCTACCTCGTCAAAAGCTTCGTCCCAGCCAATGCGTTGCCAACCTTGAGCAGTGCGGCGAACGGGATGCCTGAGCCGATCTTTGTCGTAGTGAAGATCTGGTAAGGCCGCTGCCTTCGGACAAATGTACCCGAGGCTGAAAGGGTCGTCTTTGTCGCCGCGGATGTCGAGACGTTGGTCCGCTTGAACGGTGATCTCGATGCCGCAGATCGCTTCGCAGAGATTGCAGGCGCGATAGTGGGGGGCAGTACTGTCGGCGGTCTTCATGGCTTAAATTTGCAGTCGCTTCGGATGAACTGAAGCTTAGCATCGCTGGTTTGGCTGGCGCTATGTCGGCCGTATGAAGTCAGTACCACCAAGAGGTAGTGATGGGCCGATCGAAAAGCACTCGAACCTTGCGAGAGCGCCCGCAAAATAGTTTCGGGTTATCACTTGGCGCGCGAGGCGTGAGTGCCAAAGCGTCGGCCCACCGGCTACCGCCTGGTAGTACTGACTTTCACTACGGCGCTGCGCAATTCCAGCCCACTGCCTACTGCGTCTTGATCGTCAGCAACACTATCTCAGGAGGCACGCCTAAGCGAACCGGAATGATGCTGGTGCCGATGCCGGTAGTGACGAAGAGATGATGATTTTTTTCGAAGACATGCCCGCGGACGTAGCGCTCGCCGTAGTTGGACGGCTGAATGATTGTTCCGACGATCGGGAGCCTGACTTGTCCGCCGTGGGTGTGTCCGGCCAACAGTAGTTGGACTCGTTGGGGAAGCTGCGGAAAGATGTCAGGGTTGTGTGTGAGTGCGATGACTGCCGCACCCGGAGGGATTTTCGCGATCGTTTCGTCGATGTGTTGTGGACGCGTCCACAAGTCTGCGAGACCGGCAAGCCATACCGATCTGCCTCTGACTTTGACCTCCAGAACTTCGTCTTCCAGAACCCTGATGCCGTTCGTTTCGAGACCATCCCGAACGCGTGGACCGTTCCACCACCAATCGTGATTGCCGAGGACAGAGTAAACGCTAAAGGGCGCGTGCAGATCCTTCAAGACACCAGCGAACACCGCCGGGTCGACGCGGTTGCTGGTCCAGCCCTGGCCTGACATGTAATCACCGAGTATGACGATCATGTCCGGCTGCAGTTGGTTTGTGCGCTCTACGATTAGGCGCACCTTCTTCAGGTCGATGAACGAGCCGCCAACGTGAAGGTCGGAGATCACGGCTATCTTTAGACCGTCGAGTTCCTTCGGCCACATGTCGATCGCAATGGTCTCGTGATGAATGACGAGTCGGTTCGGTTCAATCAGGAATGCCCAGAAAGCGAGACAGCCAAGCAGGAGCGGAATTGCGACGAGACTGATGCGGAGTCGTTTCTTCCAGTGGGAACCTTCCGCAGCGAGTGGACGACGGAATTCGCGAACGAGAAGAAGGCCCAGGCCTAAGAGGATGGCCATGGATGCGACGAAGAGGAGGGACATTGAATTACCACCGAAAATCATGTTCCTGGCGCACTCTGCACTCTTGGCGACTTGGCGTTAGCAGTTGCTGTCGCACGTTCAAATGATAAACATCGAAAGCGGTGTCTCCCGATAAGTCGGATTGCTGCCGCGTTCCAAAGGTGCACTCTACCCTGGTTCGTACGACAGCAACACATTCCCATTACTAAACGTACGAGAGTTAGTCAGGTTCAGATTAAGTTTCTCTTTGACGCCTTCAAACATCGTCCTACCGTCCCCGAGAACAATTGGGTTCACAACCAGCTGGTATCCATCGATCACCTTCTCTCCAGCCAGCTGCGCGACGATGCTGCCGCTTCCCAGAATGACGATGTCATCTCCCGGTTCCTGCTTCAGCTTTCGTACTTCATCGACCAGTTCGCCTTTCAAGAGGCGAGTGTTTTGCCACGACACGGTGTTTAGTGTTTTTGAAAAGACAACTTTGGGCAGCTTGTTCATCTGCTCGGCGACTTCGGGAAACTGTTTGGCGGCCACCGGTGTGGGCCAGAAGCTCTCCATCATTTGAAAAGTAACTCTACCGAAAAGCAGCTCGCCCCCGGACTTTGAATTCTCGGCGACAAACTCATTCCATTCTGGATCACTGTTGTGGGCCCAGCTCATGTCCCCCTTCTTGTCTGTGAAGTAACCGTCCGCCGTCACGGAATTGAAGACACGTAATTTGCGCATGTTGGCTCCTCGCGGTTTTTTGATCAGAGTTCAAGTCGAAGTTTATTGCGTGGGGTCCGGGACCGTAAAGCGCGGTTGATTAGGCACGTTTCAGAGCCCCAAAGGCGAGCAAGAAGATAGCCGGGGGCAAGTGCGGGCTCACCGAAACACGCCGCCACTGGTTGAACCGTATGAAATGTCTGAGCTCTGAAGGAGCGGAATGCTCCCCTTCGCCGGATCCATTCCGCACTTTCAGTGCTCGAAGCTCTCTACTACTATCTGCCGCGCCCTTGGCGCTCAATACATAATGCGTCGCCCGGTGCTCCAACAATTACGAATTGAGTCCACCGGGTGTACCATCGGCATCATTCCAGTTTCAATGTCCTCAGTAACTACCGAAGCAATCGTTGCAGTGTGAGGTGAAAGTGATGTCATTAGGTAATTCGCGAGCGTTCAACCACAACCATCGTCCTCAGGTTTTGAAGGGACTCGCGGCGGGAATGCTTGGCGGACTCGTCGCGTCGTGGGTGATGGAAGAGTTTCAGTCTGCCTGGACCGCAGCTTCGACAAGCATGCAGGAGAACTCGGCTTCGCCTGCTACGGATGAATCGCAAGACAGCGAAGAGCAAGAGCCCGCAACGGTCAAAGCAGCAGAGCTGGTATCGCAAAAACTACTCGGCCATCGCCTGGCAAAGAATGAAAGAGCGATCGCCGGCAATGTCGTGCACTATGCGACGGGCGGAGCTTCGGGCGCAGCCTACGGCTTCGCGGCCGAGCTTGTTCCGGAAGTGACGGCTGGCGCTGGACTCGTGTTCGGCACTGGCGTTTGGTTGGCCGTGGATGAAACCGCGGTACCTCTCTTCGGCTTATCCAAAGCACCAACGGAGTACCCGCTCTCCACACATGTTTATGCACTCGCTTCACATTTTGTTTACGGAGTGACTACCGAGGCTGTGCGTCGCACGTTGCGTAAAACGATCCTGAGTTAACCCAGTCAACGGAGATACAAAATGGCCAAAACAATTTCGCGAGATGAGTTGAAAGAGAAGATTGATCGGGGGGACAGCTTCAAGCTTGTGGAAACGTTGCCCGCCACAGCTTATCAACACGCGCATCTGCCGGCTGCGATCAATCTGCCGCCTGATGAAGTGGGGCAACTGGCCGCGAAGCTGTTACCCGACAAACAAGCAGATATTGTCGTCTACTGCGCGAGCCCCACCTGACATGCCTCTGAGAACGCTGCCCGTGATTTGGCAGCGCTGGGATACGTGAACGTACGTGATTATGCAGAAGGCAAGTCTGATTGGATTG
>JBDTYQ010000117.1:0-10077 GCA_040005515.1 bacterium | reverse complement strand
TCTTGGGTCTTGGGTCTTGGGTCTTGCGTCTTGCGTCTTGGTCTGCGGCTTGGTTACTGCTTTCTGCTTACTGCCTACTGCCTTTCTCCAGCGCGTTAATCTTCTCAACGCGATCAGCATGCCTTCCACCGGCGAAGCTCGTCTCAAACCACGCGCGCACGATTCCAGGGATATCGTTCTGCGGAGTAGTCCGAGCTCCGATGGCGAGGACATTGGCGTTGTTGTGTTCACGCGCAAGTCGCGCTGTCTCTTCCGACCACGCCACCGCTGCGCGCACGCCCGGAACCTTGTTAGCGGTAATGGCCATGCCGGTGCCGGAACCGCAAAGAAGCACGCCCTGCTCCACGCGTCCAGCAGCGACCGCGTTAGCAACGCGCTCGGCGTAGTCGGGATAGTCGACCGACTGTTCTGAGCCAGTGCCCAGGTCGTCAAAGTCCACACCAAGGTCGCGCAATAGTGGTTTCAGTCTCTCTTTTTCCGCAAACCCGGCGTGATCGCTGGCGATAGCAATTTTCATGAGCACCTCAATCTAGTTTATGGTTAACTCGAACCGTTATTTTGCTCGCGCGTTGACTGCCATTACACCTTCGCTAACCCCGATGCGTCGGGGTTTGCTTTACTACCCGTTATTGAGACCAGAAAGGCGATGTTACATCACGGTCGAAATGCTCGCAAAGCAAGCGATGCAGAGCTTCGACTCCCTGGAGTGCGCTGACCTGTCGCCGCTTTGGCCCAAGGGCGATTTATTCAAAGTTGGATTTCTTCAAAACTGAGGACCCAACCGGTGACAGTCACCGCACTCCACGGAGTTGTTGGTTACTAACGGTGACTTTGAAAAATGATCTAGTACAATCCATTCAATGGCAGAGTATCTCGATGTCGACAAATGGGGTCGCCGCGACCTGTTTCACTTCTTTCTTGGTTACGATAACCCCTACTTCAATATCTGTACGCGCCTGGATGTTACCAGGCTGCTGGAGGTATTACGGCAACGTCCGAACTTCAGCGTGTCGCTTGCTAATCACTACTTCGCTCTGCGCGCTGCGAACGAAATCGAACCGTTTCGCTATCGCTTGAGAGAAGGCAAGGTGCTGGTCCACGAAGTGATTCACGGTGGCACCACGGTGCTTTTGCCGAACGAGAGTTTCAGCTTCGCATACTTTGATTATGATCCGGATTTTGAAAAGTTTATGAACGCGGCACAACGCTCCGCTGCAGAAGTAAAAAAGGGCGGCGGCGCTTTCAACCCCCTGGAGAGTGACGACAGAATTCACTTTACAACTCTACCCTGGGTCTCATTCACCAGCTTTGCCCATGCTCGTAACTGGGGACGCGAGGATTCGGTACCCAAGATCGCGTTCGGGAAGTTCACCAGGGAGACCGACCGAGTGCTTATGCCTTTTTCCGTGGAGGTGCATCACTCGTTGATGGATGGATTGCACGTCGGGCGCTACATAGCTCGCGTCGAGGAACTCCTGCGAAACCCTGAGGCGCACATGACGTCGACCAAAGGCTAATCAATGTTATGACTGACGGAGAATTACCATTCGCATGTGACATGACTGCGATACCCGCGGACAGCCGCGACGAACATCTGGCAACAATTGTTACCCTGTTTCTGTCGGTCAAGAACTTACGCGAGTTGCCTAACGGCTATGCTTTTCAGTTGTCCAACGAGCCGAACATCCTGCTGACTGCTGCTCAGTTCATCGCGCGCGAGCGGCGCTGCTGTCCGTTCTTTGAATTCTCGTTACAGGTTGAAAGGAATGGGGGCGCAGTCTGGTTGTCTCTTACAGGGCGTGAGGGGGTGAAGCCGTTCATCATGGCCGAGATCGGCGATCATCTACCGCAAATACTGGACATTGAATAATCATCAACTAAGTTCTAGAGACGTCGGTTGCTTTAAGTTTTTTGCTAAGCGAGAATGGAATCGCCTTTCTAGTTCCCGATTCGAGTACTGATTCAACTATGCGCTGGTCACAATGCTTCATTCCGACGCTCCGCGAAGATCCTACTGACGCGGACGTTATCTCCCATAAACTTTTGCTGCGCGCCGGCATCATTCGGCAACTGGGATCCGGGATCTACTCCTACCTGCCCCTCGGACAGCGAGTTGTCCTGCGCATCATGCAGATACTGCGTGAAGAGGAAAACCGCATCTTCGGTCAGGAGTTTTATCTGCCCGCATTGCATCCGGCAGAAGTCTGGAAAGAGTCTGGCCGTTGGGACGCAATTGGCGATGAAATGTTTCGTCTTCAGGATCGCAAAGGCGCTGATATGTGTCTGGGCATGACCCATGAAGAGGTCTTTACGACGATCGCGCGCAACGAACTCCGTTCCTACAAGCAACTGCCGCAGGTCTGGTATCAGATTCAGATCAAGTTTCGCGATGAGGCACGCCCCAAGTCAGGGCTGATGCGACTGCGCACCTTCATCATGAAGGATGCCTACTCATTTGATATTGATGAGGCGGGTCTGGATCGGTCCTTTGAAGACCAGCGCGAAGCGTACAATCGCATTTTCACGCGGTGTGGGCTGAAGTTCTCCGTGGTTGAAGCTTCGTCTGGCGCCATGGGCGGCTCGGCATCAAACGAGTTCGTAGCGAAGACCGATGCCGGTGAAGACCTGATCGCGAGCTGCGCGAACTGCGGCTATGCGGCGAATGTGGAGAAGGCGACGTCGCGCCTCGCGGAAATTAAGGACGGGGTGGGTCTTGATTTTCCGTCCGAGTTTCCGACACCAGGCGTGCGCACGATCGACGACCTCACTAACTTCGAAGGAGGTGTCCCTGCCGACCAACAAATCAAGACGCTCGTCTATTTCAGTGATGAGACGAAAGGCAATGAAACCAAATCTACAGCCTCGGGCAGCGAGCCCGAGCAACCTTTGGCGCTTCTCGTCCTGCTAAGGGGCGATCACCAGTTGCATGAAACCAAACTGACGGATGCACTGGCGGGACGCGTCGTCCATCCTGCGTCTGCTGGTGAAATCCATTCCCTGCTCGGGGCTAATCCTGGGAGTTTGGGAGCGGTTGGCGCAAAGAAAAAGGCCGGCGAACTAATGCCAGGGCGGACAGTTCACATACTTGCCGACGTTGGATTGCGCGGCCGCCGCAACATGACCACGGGAGCGAACACGGATGACTACCACATCCGCGGCGTCAGCGTGGAGCGCGACATTCGCATCGATCAGTGGGCTGACTTGCGCACAGTCACTTCGGGTGAAGCATGTCCACGCTGCGACTCTGGAGTCCTGGACGTCTACAAGGCGATGGAGATCGGTCACATCTTCAAACTCGGCACTAAGTATTCCGCCTCGATGGGTGCAAAGGTGCTGACGTCCGATGGGAAAGAAGTCCCAATCGTGATGGGAAGCTACGGTATTGGTGTCGAGCGCATCATGACCGCAGCCATCGAGCAAAACCATGACGCGGATGGAATAGTCTGGCCCAAAACTCTTGCGCCGTTTGATGTAATCGTGACCATCACTAACATGAAGCAGGATGAGATTCGCCTTGCCGGCGAGGGTCTTTACAAGGATCTGCATCGCGCAGGGTTGGACGTGTTGCTTGACGATCGTGATGAGCGCGCAGGCGTCAAGTTCAAGGACGCAGACTTGATCGGGATTCCCTACCGCGTCACAGTAGGTAAGAAGATCACCGAAGGAGTGGTTGAATTGTTTGAGCGCAAGACCAAGACGAGCGAAGATGTCAAACTCACAGACATCGTGCCTCGTATTCAGAAGCTGGCCCTCGCCGGTTTGTAAGATCTGTCGTGGTCTCCCTGTAGGTAGTGCCTGAGCTAATCTTTTTAAATGAAATTTTTCTGGCTGTTAATTGTCTTCCTCAGTCCTTTCAGAATCGCGTCCGCGCAGGATCAGCTGCCGGAACTGGTGCGCCGCATCAAACCGTCAGCGGTGGCGATTGAGACATTCGACGTCCGCGGCGAAAAGCTCTCACGCGGCAGCGGGTTCTTCATTGATTCTGACCGCGTGGTTACTAATCGGCACGTGATTGAGGGCGCCCATCGAGCCGAGGTGCACTCGTACACTGGAGCCATCTATCCGGTTAAAGGCGTGCTAGCGGTCGATGCGGAAGGCGATCTCGCGGTGCTTAAGATCGACGCTCCCGCCAACCAGGCGCGTCCTCTTTTGCTCGATCGTACTTCGCCTCAGGAAGGCGAAAGCGTCGTCGTTATCGGAAATCCTTTTGGCCTGGAAGGCAGTGTCACAAACGGCATCGTCTCGGCAGTGCGCGACATTCCTACCTTCGGCAGAATCATTCAGATCACAGCGCCGATCTCGCCCGGCTCGAGCGGTAGTCCAGTAGTCAACATGCATGGGCAGGTAATTGGTGTGGCCACGCTGCAGATCACTGGCGGGCAGAGTGTGAACTTCGCGATTCCTTCCGAGCGGATCTCGCAACTGCAAACCGTGCCACTAATGTCTCTGTCTGAGCTGGTCACTTCAAGCAGCAGGAACAAGCGCGCCAAAGCCGTCCAGTTATTCCGTGACGGCCTCAGCTTTCTGTCGCGCGACGACTGCGAAAAGGCCTTGCCTTACTTTGAAAAGGCAGTCGAGTCAGATACCAACTACGCGGAAGCCTGGGCGCAAACGGGATTCTGTCGCGAGAAGCTCGGGCGCCACGCGGAAGCGATTGAGGCATCGAAGCGAGCCGTCAGTCTCAGACCTGCGGCAGAGTCGTATTTTAATATTGGGCTGGCTAATTATTATCTCAAGCAGTATCGCGACGCCGCTGAGGCTTACCGCCAGGCGATTCGTCTTGATCCTTACAACGCTGCCGATGCGTACTACGCACTCGGCCTGGCGTACCGAGATTGGGGCCACTCCGAAGACGAGATTCAAGCGTACAAGCAGGCAATCAAATTACGTCCTGACTACACGAGCGCATACGAGAGATTGGGCAGCAGGTACTTTCGTGCGAAGAAGTATCCTGAGGCAGTCGAGATATTCAAACAGTTGTCGGCGTTGAAGCCGGGCGACGCGGTGCCGCCGAACAGTCTGGGGGAAACGTATTTGGAGATGAACCGTTTGCCAGAAGCGCTGGAGAACTTTCGGCAGGCGATTCGGTTGAAGCCGGATTTTGGCAGGGCTTATTTCAATCTCGGCAAATGCTATCTCGCAATGGGCAATCGCGATGCGGCGCTTGAGCAGTACAACATTCTCCAGAACCTGGATCAGGATTGGGCGGAGAAGTTGAACGCCATCATAAATCCCTAAGGGACAGTCTGGCTGGATCAACCGAACGAACAATCAGCCGCGAATAAACGCGGAAGTCGCGGATCAGAACAAACATTTTCCGATCTGCGTCCGCCGCGTCTTTCCGCGGCGTATCTCTTAGGCAGCGGCCCCTCATTACTCCGGTGGGCTCCAGCGTCTATTAATCAGACTCGCGACGAAACCCGCCCCAAAGCCATTGTCGATATTTACTACGGTAACGTTCGAAGCACAGGAATTGAGCATTCCGAGTAGCGCTGCGAGGCCACCGAACGAAGCGCCGTAGCCAATGCTCGTCGGTACTGCGACTACAGGCACGCTTACCAGCCCGCCGACAACAGAAGGAAGCGCGCCTTCCATTCCCGCTGCGACGACCACCACACGGGCGCGTTGAATTAAGGCGCGCTCCGCCAGGACGCGATGGATGCCTGCCACGCCCACGTCCCAGATTCGCTCCACACGATTGCCCATAGCTTCAGCGGTAAGCGCTGCTTCTTCTGCGACAGGAATATCGCTTGTGCCCGCAGTGACCACCGAAATGCCGCCGACACCCAGCTCGGTCCGATCTCTGTGGATGCGAATCAGGCGAGCTGATGAATGCCACTCGGCCTCGGTAACTACGTTGCGCACTTCACCGTACGTACCTTCGTCAGTGTGAGTGACGATCACGTTCGGCGAACGCTGCGCGAGGCGCTCGACGATGCCGACTATCTGCTCGCGAGTCTTTCCCGCACCAAAAACAACTTCAGGAAAACCCTGGCGCGTCGAACGCGCGTGATCGACCTTCGCATACCCGATGTCTTCGTAATGAAGGTTTTTGAGGCGTTGGGCAGTCTCTTCCGAACTCAGTTCGCCGGCCTTGAAGCTGCGAAGTAGTCCTTCCAGTTCCTGTAGATTCATTGCGAAATAGTATTCTGTCACTCAATGCGTGTCCACGGCGCACACTTGGAACCGAGATTGCGCCGACGCACTCACTGCAAGGTGTTAAGCGAGCTCACTTGCGGTTAGTTCGACGGGTAAGTAAGATTCAGTTACCGCTTCCATGGAATTTACAGTTGCCATTACTGGTGCCTCGGGCTCAATTTACGCCCAGCGGACGCTTGTCCACCTCGCTGCTAGCGGCGTGGTCGAGCGGATTAATCTGATCATGTCGGGCGCAGCTGAGACTGTGGCGCAGGTTGAGTTGGGGGTGGATCTGAAGGGCACCAATCCGCAACGAATAAACAATTGGGTTGGCTTGCCTGCCGAGTCAAAATTGATCCGCCTGCAACGTCTTGACAACATGGCGGCGCGACCCTCCTCCGGCTCGCACCCGCAAGAAGGGATGGTGATTGTTCCCTGCTCTATGGGAACTCTGGGTGCCATTGCCTCGGGCGCGGGAACAAACCTGATTCATCGCGCTGCGGATGTGACGCTGAAGGAAAGTCGCAGACTTGTGATTGTGCCCCGCGAGACGCCATACAACGCGATCCATCTCGAGAACATGCTTCGGCTAGCCCGTGCGGGCGCACATATCATTCCGGCTAGCCCCGGCTTCTATCATCGACCGCAAAGCATCGAAGCCCTGGTTGATCACCTGGTTTTCCGTATCCTCGATCACCTTGGCGTGCCTCATTCTCAGGCCACCCGCTGGCAGGGGACCGGGGTCGAACCTACGCAGTTCGTCAGTGCCAACGAAGAAGAATGAGTATCCTGTAGAGTTGTCAGTGACAGCAATCCTTAAGAACATTCGCATCACGCTCGAGATGATCAAGATCGAGCACACGCTCTTTGCGTTGCCTTTTGCCTTTCTCGGGGCGGTACTCGCCGCAAACGGCGTCCCTTCCGTACATCAGATCCTTTGGATTTCCCTTGCGATGCTAGGCGCACGCTCGACGGCAATGGCTTTCAACCGGCTTGTCGATCGAGACATTGATGCTCGCAATCCACGCACTCGCACACGCGCTCTGCCTGCCGGCTTGTTGTCGGTTGCGTTCGTATGGGCATTTACGATCGTTTCGACCGCGCTCTTCCTTCTTGCCAGCGCGATGCTCAACCGGCTTACTTTGACTCTTGCGCCTGTAGCGCTTGCGAGTATCTTGCTCTACTCATTCACGAAGCGTTGGACGTTACTTTCGCACTTCGTTTTGGGTTGGTGCTTGTCGATCGCGCCTACGGCCTCGTGGATTGCTGTTCGTGGTGCCATAGACAGTCCCGTTCCCCTATTGCTATCACTCGTTGTGCTACTCTGGACCTCCGGCTTTGACGTGCTGTATGCATGTCAGGACTACGATTTTGATGTGGCAGCAGGACTTCACTCAATTCCCAGACGCTTTGGTATAGAGCGTTCGCTTTGGATTTCTCGCGCCTTGCATGCAGGAGCGTTCATCGCGCTTCTTGGGCTATACTTGACGACACACCTCGGGGCTTTGGCGCTCGTGGGTGTACTGGCGACGGGAGCACTACTTATTTATCAACATCAGTTGGTTAAAGCCGACGATTTGAGCAGACTTAATGCCGCTTTCTTTACAACTAACGCGTTCGTAAGCGTGATTCTTTGCCTTACTTTTGGCGGCGCCGTAATGATAAGGATGTTTCGATGAACTTCTCAAACGAGCGAAAACTGATTGCAATAGCCGAAAAGATTGAAGCGGGCGAGCGGTTGTCATTTGCCGACGGCGTCGAGCTTTACTCGACCAATGAATTGTCAGCGTTGGGGAAATTAGCGGACAGCGTGCGTCGCAAAAGGCACGGTCGAACAACCTACTTCAACGTCAACAGGCACTTCAATCCAACTAATGTCTGCTATGCAGATTGTAAGTTTTGTGGATTCTATCGGACCCCGCGGCAGGCCGATGCTTATACGCACAATATCGACGAGTCGCTTCGTATCGCAGGCGAAGCTGTGCAGGAAGGCGCGACCGAGCTGCATATAGTTGGCGGATTGAATACAAAACTGCCGTTCAACTACTTCACCGATCTGCTTTCAGCGCTGAAACAGCATTACCCGCAACTTCACCTGAAGGCTTTTACTATGGTGGAGATAGACCATTTTGCGCACTTCTACAAAATGAGCGATGAGGATGTAATTCAGCAATTGATAGACGCCGGAATGGACTCTTGTCCCGGAGGAGGCGCCGAAATATTTCGCGACCCCACCCGATCGATGATTTGCGCGCATAAGTGCGACGCTGACCGCTGGCTCGATCTTTCAGGGAAGGTCCACGCAGCCGGTCTGAAGACCAATGCCACGATGCTTTATGGGCACATTGAGTCGATAGAGGATCGCGTCGATCACTTCGTTCGATTGCGGGAACAACAAGATAAGTCCCACGGATTTCAATGTTTCATTCCTCTGGCTTTTTATCCTCCGGGGACACAACTTGCTCATTTGCCGGGACCTTCAGGAGTCGACTCGCTGAAGACTATGGCTGTCGCCCGTCTCATGCTCGACAACTTCGATCACATCAAGGCCTACTGGGTTATGCTTGGAAGACGGTTGGCGCAGGTAGCTCTACACTATGGTGCGAACGATATTGACGGCACGATTACCAAGGGTGGCGAACTTTCTGAGAGTTATTCCGTAGAAGCCAACAACGAAGTGAAAATGTCCACGGCTGAACTCATCACTCTCATCGAAGAGGCCGGCTTTGAAGCCGTGGAACGCGACACCGTATATAACCGCATTGAGCGCCGCACTGTGACTCTCGCCTGAAAAGTTATTAACTCTAGGTTCTATATTTTTCCGATTTCGGTTTTGAACTACTCCTATGCAACCAAAAATAGCAATGCAACATAAAATCAGCGTAGCTCACTCCCCAGACTCCGATGACGCGTTCATGTTCTATGGTCTGGCGACGAATAAACTCGACACTGGGGACATCAGCTTCACCCACGTTCTTAAGGACATTCAGACGTTGAACGAGGAGGCGATGCGCGGAACCTATGACGTCACCGCGATCAGCTTTCACGCTTACGCATACATCGCCGACAAATACGCCTTGTTGCCTCACGGTGCTTCGATAGGCGACAAGTATGGACCGGTGCTGGTATCACGAGAACCTGCGAAAGCAGAGGATCTTTCCGAACTAAAGGTTGCAATTCCGGGAACCCTGACCAGCGCCTTCCTTGCTTTGCGAATCTTTAACCCGGATTTTGAATATGAGGTGACTCCGTTCGACAAGATCATCGAGGCCGTTGAGAGTGGCCGCTGCGACGCCGGCCTCCTGATTCATGAGGGCCAGCTGTTCTACGAGTCGCTTGGTCTCCACAAGATTCTTGATCTGGGTGAATGGTGGCATGAACGGACCGGTTTGCCCCTGCCGATGGGTGGCAATGCCATTCGACGAGACATGGGACCAGAGACCATGCGCGAAGTTTCAAAGCTCTTACGCGAGAGCATCCAGTATTCACTCGACAACCGCGAGGATGCTCTGCAATACGCGATGCAGTTCGCTCGCGAGATGGATATGGACTTAGCCGACCGCTTTGTGGCGATGTGGGTTAACGATCTGACCCTGGACTACACAGAACGTGGCCGGGAGGCCGTCACCCGACTCCTCACAGAAGGATACGAGCGTGGGATTATTCCAAATCGAGTAACGGTTGATTTTGTTGAGTGACGTCTGGTCGCGTGGAGGTTTGTCGCTGGGGTGTGCGCGGCGACTTTCATGCAACTCCGCCCAGAAGGAGCAGCAAAGCCGCCACGCACATCATCGGCTAACAGGCGAATCAAGCTCCTCCCTGAAGCTTGAGTTACGTCCCTCCCATGTAGCAACCCGGGTGCCCGGCTTGCCCTGGCGCTTTCGCGCTGTATAGGTTCACAGGAGTTAGCGGACGTTGCCAGTCATCGATGTGAGGACC
>JBDTYQ010000116.1:0-10135 GCA_040005515.1 bacterium | reverse complement strand
AAGGCAGAGGATTTAAGACTACAACTGCCGCCCTCTGAGTCTCAGACGGCGGCACAAATAGAGTTAGGACGTTGAGCGTCTAATAATACTGGGGTGAGTTGTCAAAGAGAGAGTCATGGCACAAGCGGCCTGGTCCCTCCTGCTGCTGAAAAGGCAGGATGTTATTTCGGACCTCAGATCGTTAAAGCGCTGAGTAAGTTGGAAAAAGACGCCGCCCTGCCCCAAGGGTGGCGTCTTTCTCCATCCGCACGCACCGTCCTCTAGGAGGAGGGCACGCGATCTTGATCCGGTGTGAAAGGACACTTATAGATCGGTGACGGCGGCACTCTAGCAGTGTGTACACCGCTTGTCCGTGCGCCAGCACACATAGCAAGTTTTCAAGCAATAAATAATTTTGAGGTCGACATTGGATCAGATGATCCGTCTACGACAAATTGAACCTGACCCTGAAGAGAACTGTATCCCTCGAAAACGGTTCCATGAGACCCGTCCAGTTCTGCAGGAGGAAGTCGCAATAAGACTTGAAGGATGTCGGGAGGCGAACTTTTCGCCGGCGATTACCGCCGGAATGGATTGTTGGCGGGCACCAGCGAACTTACTTGATTGGTGGTTGAGGAATGTCCGACATGGCAGCGAATAATGCTGGCGAAAGCGTGGGTTCGCCTCTCTTTCGCCCGCTCGTATGTGTGTAAGCGCACGGACTGTGGACGAACGAAATGATAGAGTTGGATTGTTTTGTAATATGATTGGGCAACGCTCACCACCCGGCAGTTATTCCCAAGCGAATGGACTGGACGGAAGGAGGGGTGAGTGAGAGTGAGGACTATGACTGAAAAACCATTTACGCATCGCCTAATCGGAGCCGGGGCAGACACGATTTTGGAGTTAGTGAATGGGACCGACCAAACTCCGAAGTCGATTGAGATCCTCACTGTGTTTCTCAAGGACCAGAAGACTGAGGGCGGTGGGCCTTCTCAGGCACACATTAAATTCGACCTGGTGAAATCAATTCAACCTAACGAGCGAGCTGTTGTTTCCCATCGGACCTGGATCAACGGCAAACCCTCCGAGCGGAGCAACGACCAACTGGAACGACTGAGAACCATCGCGGGCGAAGTTTGCCCGTACGTCCTGGACATCTCCTGGCAAGACACAGAAGGAAAGACACGCTTTCAGAGAATTCCGGTCGGACATTGATCAGGTCTAAAACCTTCCCGGATACGACATTTCAACTCAATAACGAACTCGTTTGGGGATGAGACGCTATGGAGACATCTTGGGAATTCTTTCCGGGCTGATTGTTACGTTTGGGCTAATGCGAGGAAAGCGATTCGATCGCTGGACGGGTTTCTTCTTGCTAACGACTCTGGCGACGCGTAACGGGATTCTTCTTTCCATTCCACGACTTCACTCCCGCCATCGGTGTCGGCTTGATCTCCCTGGTGTTGCTGGCCGTCGCATTGTTCGCGCGCTATCTTCGTCGCCCGGTTGGACCATGGTGCTGGATTTATGTGATCGCTACGATGGTGGGCCTGTACCTCAACGTTTTCGTATTGATCGTGCAGTCCTTCCAGAAGGTTCCCTCCCTGAAAGCCCTGGCTCCGACCCAGACGGAACCTGCGTTTGTGGCGGCGCAGTTGTTCACATTGATGCTCTTCGCGGTTCTCACAATTACCGCGGCGTTCAGATTCCGCGTTGCGTCAGTCAGCGGGCTCGGATAGCCTAAACGACATCCAAGTTCAGCACATTACCTGCTCATAATTCCGGCGAGTTGCCTTGTTGTGCCTTGCGCGACTCCGACACGAGCCTCAAAACCTCAGCAATCAACTCTTCATTATCAACTGGTTTTGTGAGGTAACTCTGTGCCCCACTCGCGTAGGCTTTCGCCTTGTCCTGGGGGTACGCCGCCGCTGAATAGAAAAGGATAGGCGTTTGAGTGTCGAAACCACGTAATGTCTCACACATCTCAATGCCCGACATGCCCGACACCCAGTTATCGAGGAGGTATAGATCAAAGTGTGTGGTTCTTGCCAAATCTACCGCCGACGCGTGGGTTTCAGACGTAATCACTTCACAGTTGCCATCGCTCAAGATGAGGGTAAGAAGCGCGCGGGTATCCGGATCATCCTCGGTGCAGAGAATTCGCAGGTGGGGGACTTGCATTTTGATCTTCCTCGACGTTTTGGCTAAAGCGTAGACCCCTTGAATAGATCGGGCACCGGCGGCAGCCTATCGGTAAGCCAGCCCGGCGTATGTGCGCGACCACACAATCGGGCGGCGGATAACCACTACGCGATAGGAAGAACTGTGTGCGGTACCACACTTATGTTATAATCAGCAGCATACGGAGTCTCTACGGTTAGACGCTCACACTCGCCGAAAGAACCCTGGGGTTGGCCGCTTTTGATTTCTTGGTTTGGCAGTAAAACAACAGGTATGAGCATCACGAGTATTAGCGCCGAAAATCCCGGCAACGACCTGCTTGCCGCCTTGCCTCACTCTGCGTTCGAGAGGATGGCTCCTCATCTCGAGCCGATCACATTTTCGCTTGGTGAAGTGGTCTATGAATCCGGTGGGCACATGGGCTTCGTTTACTTTCCCACAACATCGCACATTTCTTTGCTCTACACGATGATTGATGGTTCAACGGCCGAAATGGGTCTCGTTGGCAAGGAGGGTGTAGTCGGTATCGCATTGTTCATGGGAGGCGAAACCACTCCGAATCGAGCAATGGTTCAAGGCGCAGGTGCCGCGCTGCGAATGAAGGCGCGCACGATGCTCGACGAATTCAAGCGTGGCGGGGACTTCCAACACTTGATGCTGCGCTACACTCAAGCGTTAATTACTCAGATTTCGCAAACAGCTGTCTGCAATCGCCTGCACTCTGTCGAACAGCGGCTCTGTCGCTGGTTATTGATGACTCACGACCTGGCGCAATCAGACGAGTTGCAGATGACTCACGAGTTCATCTCCAACATGCTCGGAGTTAGAAGAGAAGGCGTTACTGTCGCTGCGCAGCGGTTGCAAGAGACGGGCATGATCAGCTACGTGCGCGGGCACATCCAAATTCTCGATCGGGTTAAACTTCTATCCCATGTTTGCGAATGCTACCAGGTAGTTAAAGACGAGCACGAACGTCTGCTGGGCTCAACAAAGCTGCAATAACCTCACTTGCGTCGCGTTGTCATTCGGTCCTGATTTGGTTAGCATCGCCATCCCATGACAATTATTGCTGAACCTCTGACCGGCGAGGAGATCGTTGACCTCTGCCGCCGCCACACCCTCTTCGAATGGTCTGCACAGGCCGCTGTGGATCCGATTCCCGTCGCTCGCGGAAAAGGTATTTATTTCTGGACTCCGGAAGGAAAGCGTTTCATCGATTTTAATAGTCAGCTGATGTGCGTGAACATCGGTCACGGCGATGAACGTGTGATCCGTGCCATCCAAGAGCAGGCTGCTACCCTCGCCTACGCAAATCCCTTTATGGCCACCGATGTGCGCGCGCGCTTGGGGGTGAAACTCGCCGCGATTACACCCGGTGATATCGACGCATTCTTTTTCACGAACGGCGGCGCCGAAGCAAACGAGAACGCTATCCGCATCGCTCGACTCTTTACCGGCCGTCATAAGATCGGCGCGCGCTATCGGTCGTACCACGGCGGAACAGCAGGAGCTTTAACGCTGACAGGTGATCCACGGCGCTGGGCTGCAGAGCCGGGCATTCCCGGTGTCTTTCGGATCCCGGACTTCTACCATGGCATTCAGCAAGGGTTTGACACGACGGAACAGGTGTTGGCACGAACAGAGGAAGTGCTCCAGCTTGAAGGACCGCAGACAGTAGCCGCGATCATTGTTGAGCCGGTCGTCGGAACGAACGGAATTCTGATTCCGCCGGACGGATACATGCAGGGACTGCGCAGCCTTTGTGACAAGCACGGCATTCTTTTGATAGCTGACGAGGTGATGGCCGGCTTTGGTCGTACTGGCCAATGGTTCTCAGTCGATCACTGGAAAGTCGTGCCTGACTTGATCTCGATGGCCAAGGGACTGACAAGCGCTTATGTGCAACTCGGCGCAGTTGGCATGCGGCGACATATCGCCGATCACTTCCAGAAGAACGTTTTCTACGGTGGACTCACGTATAACAGCCATCCGCTCGCTTGTGCTACGGCGCTCGCCACGATCGGGGTATACGAAGAAGATCGCCTCATCGAGAACGCGCGCAACATGGGTGCAGTGATGCGTGGCATGTTGGAGGATTTACAAAATCGTCATCCGTCGGTGGGAGCGACTCGCAACATCGGACTTTTCGGCATCGTGGAAGTGGTGCGAAATCGCGAGACACGTGAGCCGATGGCGCCTTTCAATGGCACATCGCCGGAAATGCAGGCGCTCGGAAAATTCTTTCGCCAGGAAGGTCTTTACACTTTTGTCCGCTGGAATACATTCTTCGCGAACCCGCCTCTATGCATTACAGAGCCGGAGTTGCGTGAGGCGTTCGCGATCGTCGACAAAGGTTTGGAGATCACTGACCGCGCCGTTTCTTAGCGGTCGGGCGGAGACCTCGACGAGAGCACTCGCGTTCGTGAAGGTCTAGACCCGCTCAACGAGCCGCCAATCTTTCAGGATTTGTTTCGGCGGCGGCGACCTCACGCGCGAGGTTCTCGGCAAATGCCGGCTTTAGCGGCCGAGCCACCAGTACCGGACATGGTGCCTGACGGAGCACCCGATCGACGTTGGATCCAAACAGGGCGCGCATCCCAAACCCCGCCCCGTGCGCGCCAATACTTATCAAGTCAATTTCATGCTTCTCTGCGTAATTTAGAATCTCCCGATATGGCTGTCCCTCGCTAAGCGCGTGCTTGATGCTGCCCGATAGATTGGCATCTGCTGGCACAGTGCTCTTCAGTCGCCGGGTCGCATTGTGGTAGGCCACTTCACGTTGTTTCTGGTAAATAGCAATCTCAGGGGCATTCATTGTTTGCGGGGGCAGCACGTGAAGCAGATGCAACTCCGCCTGACACTCCCTGGCGAATAGAAGCGCGTAGTTCAATGCCACCTCGGAGTAGTCTGAAAAATCATAAGGCACAAGAACTCGTTGAAGACTGATGGTGCGCGTCAACGGCTGCACCCAATCGCGTTCGTCTGTGTGCGTTACAAGAACAGGACACGGTGCGGTGCGACAGACCGACTCGGCAGCAGATCCGAGAAGCGCGGCTCGATGTGGTCTGCGGCGAGACCGCATAACGATGAGATCGGCAGCGCATTCCGATGCTGCCTCGGCAATCGCCTCACCAACGTGGTCGCCTTCGAGCAAGAGCCCTGACCAATTCAGCTTTTCCAGTACGTCTGGCGGAAGAAATTTCAGCAAAGCCCGTTCGAAGGTTGGAATGCTGTTGCCTTGCGCCAGCGCATCAGCTATTGCCTGTGACTTCGATGTCTTCCGAGATAACTCTCGTGCGTCCGGACGATGGCAAAGGATCAACTCCGCATGATGTGCAGCTGCCAACGCTAGTGCGTAACGCAGTGCTTGTTCGGAGCTTGTTGATAAGTCTGTGGGACAAAGGATGCGTTTGATATTGATCATAATAGGAAGCCATCTCCGGCCTCTCCTTTGTACTGGGTGAGTGCAATGGGTGTGCCGTTAGAGAGGTGGTACGCGTGACGGATGGAGTGATGAGGTAATAGCGAGGTATCTAGCGAACTGCCTTATGCCGATCAACCTATCGGTTATGATCCTACCTGTGAGCGATTTCTTGGGGAAGCCCTGATCGTTCCTGAATCCTGCCTCGAATTGAGAGGTTTTCCTCAACGCGATGGGCCAAACTCCACTAAGTTATTCCTTTCGACTGCGCGATTTGTCGCCATGAGATGAGCAATCCGAAGCTTCATGGGCGACATTGCCAAGGTTATCAAGACTCCTTCAGTACCTGAGAGATTGCTCTCAACAGCTTTTCGGCAGTGTAGGGCTTGCTAAGAAACATCTTAGCGCCGTCGAGCGTTCCTGCTCCCGTTTTGTTCCCGGCTGTCAGGCCGCTGGCGGCAATGATCCTGATCTGGGGATTCATCTTCTGCAATGTGCGAATCGTGGCTGGACCGTCCATGAAAGGCATCATCATGTCTGTGAGCACGACCGCGATCTCATCCTTCTTGCCCGCGTAGACGGCGAGGGCTTCCGTGCCGTCGCCAGCCGTGAGTACTCGATACCCAAACGTTTCCAGAGTGGCGCGAGTGATCTCCCGAATTGATTCTTCGTCATCGACGACCAGAATCAGTTCGCCGTTCCCGAGAGGAAAATTGGTTTGCAGAACCCTTTCCGCTTCCTTCCCCGGTGCGTCCATCGCTGGAAGGTACAACGCGAACTGACTCCCCTTATTTATCTCGCTATAGACGTTAACAAAACCGCCGTGACTCTTTACTATCGTCAGAGCAGTCGAAAGACCAAGTCCGGTACCCTTGGTCATCTCCTTCGTAGTAAAGAATGGCTCGAAGATCCTGCTCTGGATTTCCGGCGACATCCCGCCACCCGCATCGGACACGGTAACCAATACGAATCGCCCTGGCTTAGCTTCGATATGAACGCGGGTGAAGCTTTCGTCTATAAAAACATTCTCGCCCTTAATTGAGATCGATCCGCCATCCGGCATTGCGTCGCGGGCGTTAATACACAGATTCATGAGCACCTGATGTATTTGGGTTGCATCTGCCGAAATGATCCAGAGATCGTCGGGCAATTGATAGGCGATCTCGACCGACTTCGGCAGAGTCTCCCGCAAAATCTTTACGATCTCTTTAATCAAGTGCTTCGGCTGCAAGGCCACACGCTCGCCCTCGACGCCTCTGGCAAACGACAGCACCTGCTGCACCATGTCACCGCCCCGCTGAGCGTTGCTACGGAGAACCCCGAGCAATCTTTTGCTGCCTTCGTCTGTCGCTTTCAGATCCAGCATGTCGATTGCCATCAGGATCGGCGTTAGCACATTGTTTAGATCGTGCGCGATGCCACCCGCCAATGTGCCAATCGATTCCATTCTTTGAGCCCGGAGAAATTGCGCCTCCATGCGCTTCTTCTCCGTGATGTCGGTATTGATAATGAGTATCGAGGTTGGCACTCCCTGCTCATCGCGAACCAGGGCCCAACGACTTGCGACCACGATCTCGTCGCCGTCGCGACTGACCTGATGGCTCTCACCATGCCACTCTCCACTTTCAATCACTGCTTGAAGGGCGCTGTCCAGTTGCTCTGACGGTCCCTTCAGAAGCAGTTGCATCGCGTTCTTACCTACTGCTTCCTCCGCAGTCCAGCCGTAGAGTCGCTCCGCGCCTTTGTTCCAGAAAAGAATATTCTGATCCAGGTCACGCACCAGAATCGCGTCTTGCGCCTGATCAAGCAGCGCCGCTTGCTGCCGTATGCGTTCTTCGCCACGCTTGCGCTCAGTAATGTCACTGCGGATCGCGATGTACTGGTAGGGCTTTCCGCCGGCGTTAAGAAAGGGAACTATCGTGGTATCTACCCAATAATGAGTTCCATCTTTCGCGCGGTTGTTTATCTCCCCACGCCACACATGGCCGCTGGCAATCGTGGTCCACAGGTCCCTGATGAAGTTTTTAGGGTGATAGGTTGAGTTGATGATCCGGTGGTCCTGACCAATCAGTTCATCTCGCGAATACTGGGAGATCTCGCAGAACTTGTCATTGACGTAGTTAATTATCCCGCGCTGATCGGTGATGGCCACGATCGCGGACTCATCAAGCGCAAACTTGATGTCTGCCAGTTCCTTGAGCGAGCGCTGCAGGGCATCATCAGGAAGTGATCGCGTATCGAGCAGGATTGAATCAGTGGCAGTCATCGAGAGTTACGTCGTTGTCTTTACAGCACTGGCAGTGTTCGCTCGGGCGTCATCAAGTTTTTTGAGTCGATATCTCAGCTGGTCGCGAGAGATTCCCAGTAATTCCGCCGCCCGCGTCTGGTTACCGCCGCTGCGCTCGATCGCCTGCTGTACGAAGGACATTTCCGCTTCATCAAGCGAAATCCCTTTGCTCGGCAGCGAAAACCATGATCCCGCGCCGTCGCTATCTGCAGTTGAACCACCGACTCGTCGGCCCGGATCCAGCAACTCTGCCGGCAAGTACTCCGTGCTAATCGTGTCGCTCTCTTCCAGGATCAGGGAGCGTTCGATCACATTACGAAGCTCCCGAACGTTGCCCGGCCAGTTGTAGCTGCGAAACACCGACATTACCTCTGGAGAAATACCTGTGATTTTCCGCCGCAACCGGAGGCGCGAGCTGATCGTGTCTATGTAATGTTGAGACAGCAGGAGCACATCGTCGCCTCTTTCGCGAAGGGGAGGGATATCGATTTGAATTATTGAGAGGCGGTAATAGAGGTCGAGGCGGAAACGACCCGCTTCACTTTCCGTTCGCAAATCGCGATTCGACGCTGCGAGTACACGGACATCCAGCGGAATGTCCTTCAAGCCACCAACTCGTCTGAACGCCCCTTCCTCCAGTACGCGAAGCAGCTTCGCCTGCAGCGCTAACTCGAGCTCGCCGATTTCATCAAGTAAGAGCGTGCCACCTTCGGCTTGCTCGAAGAGACCTTCCTTGCGCGCCTTCGCGTCGGTGAAGGCGCCCTTTTCATACCCGAAAAGTTCTGACTCGATCAATGGTGCCGGAAGCGCGGCACAGTTGATCGCAACGAAGGGATGCTCAGCCCGTTGCGATCCGTAATGGATCGCCTTGGCCACGAGGTCTTTACCAGTGCCGGACTCCCCTTGCAGCAGTACGGACGACACTTCACTCTCGGCCACTTTGGCAGCGAGCGCCAGCATCTTCTTCATCGCCGGAGAGTCGCCGACGATCTGACGAAAGTTAAACTGCCTAGCTCGTTCGTTTCTGACTTGTTCTACTTCACGCCGCAGCTGGCGCGCTTCAATCCCGTTGCGAATGGTGATGCGCAGCTCTTCCAGGCTGATGGGCTTGCCGATGAAATCGTAGGCGCCACCACGCAACGCAGCGATCGTGTTGTCGACCATGACGTTGCCGGTGATCATTATCACCACCGTCTCGGGATGTTCTTCCTTCACCTGGCGCAATACATCCAGGCCCGAACCGTCAGGCAAATCAATGTCAAGCAGGATGGCAGCCGGCAGTTCGGCGTTGAACTCCACTAGCGCCTCGGCAACGGTACCGGCTTCGAGGGGCACAAAGCTCCAGCTCCGCAACGCTTCGCTCAGAGTCCAGCGAATCGCCTGGTCATCATCGACCACAAGTATTTTCGTTTGTGTGTTCTTCAGCGGAAATTGAGCCTCTCGTTGCTCGAGTGACGGGAACCGGGGCTGGTTGTTCTTATTATGCTCTCAAGAGACTGATTGAGGAAGGTGGCCTTGTGTGAGGCAGTGTCTTACAAAGCCAAACTAAGACACTGGCTTGAACTTCATGCGCTCGGTTGCGAGATACTTGCCCGGCGTCGTGTAGCGGAGGTTTGCAAACAAATAGTTCACGTTAGATGTGGTACCCGCGGCAGGGATTGAACCTGCGACCTTTCGATCGAACTGAGGGCAAGCCGCGCCAGGTTGTCGAACTACAAGTGCTAGCCAATCTTCTGGGTTGTTCAATCGACTAACTCCGAGCGCTTCGTGAGGCACGGCTGAAGGCCAGGGCAGTCGATATTCACTAGGGAGGTAAGAGGCGCAGAAAGCTCACGAAAGGTCCCTCAACGCCTTACGAGCCATGATGGAGTGGGATATCATTAACCGAAGCTTTCTTATTCCATTGACAGTTGACCTGACAGGTTGCTAAACCAACGGCAAAATTAACATTGAGGTTGGATCTTACATCTTCATTTCCATCTTTTTCTTCATCTCCATCTTCTTACCTGCTTTGCTCGCCCCATGCATCTTCGCCATCAATCCGAAGTGTTTGAGAAGAGCATTAGCGTGCGTTGCAACTTGCTTAGAATCCGGAGTATCGGCCTGCACGTCCATCTCAAGAGCGCTCACTTGGTCCTTCACCATTGAACTATCCTTATCCATCTTCTCCATCATCATTTTCATGTTCGCTTGCATGTCGGCGCTCATTGACTGCATGTGTTTCTGGTGAAGGGCTTCCATCGCATCAAGATCATGTCTCAGTT
>JBDTYQ010000115.1:0-10179 GCA_040005515.1 bacterium | reverse complement strand
GTCTCACAATGCTTGGGCCACATCAGCGAGGCCACGACCGATCCCAGCAGCACCACTGCCACAAAGATCAACGAGATCCAAATGGGAATGATGATATGGACCGCCACAACCAGCATCTTTACGCCGATGAATGTCAGCACAATGGCCAGGCCCATTTTTAGATATTGGAACTTCTCGACAACCCCGGCGAGCAGGAAATACATCGAACGGAGTCCCAGAATCGCGAAAACATTTGAGGTGTAAACAATGAAGGTATTTGTCGTGATGGCAAAGATCGCCGGGATTGAATCGACGGCAAACACCAGGTCCGTAACTTCGACAATCACCAGCACGAGAAACAGCAGCGTTCCCGCTATCTTGCCATTGACCCGGGTGAAGAACTTGTCTTCCTCGTAATGGCGCGTGATGGGTATGTACCGCGTCACCACCTGCACAATGGGATTATCTTCCGGTTGGATATCGGTTTCTTCCTGCGAGAACATCTTGATCCCGGTGTAGACGAGGAAAACTCCGAAGAAATAAATGATCCAGTGGAAACGGTTGATCAGAGTGGCGCCGACAAAGATCATTGTCAGGCGCATCACCAGCGCCCCCATCACGCCCCAGAAAAGAACCCGGTGCTGATATTTTGCAGGAACTTTGAAGTAGGAGAAGATCAGCAGAAAGACGAAGAGGTTATCTACTGAGAGCGAGAGCTCGATTACATAGCCAGTGAGGAATTTTAGCCCGAGGTCGGTTCCCTGGTACCAGAACACGATCCCGGCAAAGATCATCGCGAGCGTGATCCAAACCGCACTCCAGATCACTGCTTCGCGATACCTGATTGCGTGAGCTTTGCGGTTGAAGAGTCCAAGGTCCAGACTCAACATCACCAGAATAAATAAGGAGAACCCGATCCATAGCCACTGTGAGCTGCCCATAATATCTATTAAATAAAATAGCATTGCCGCCTGCGAATGTCAGGTAGGTAACTTCCACGGTCCGTGGTACCAATCACTTTTATGATCGATACTGTCCACCGAACTCCTGCGGTAGCTTGAGACTCTCTCCGGTTGCAGTGCTGCGTCCGCTCCTTTACAATCCGCCATTTGCTGGAAAGGTAAATACAAATGCTTAAACAACTAGGGCGTCTAGAACGCACTCGCAGCATCATTATCGTTGGATTCGCCGTCCTGATGGCGGTCAGTCTCATCGTCTTTTACGCCCCCGGACGCAACGCCCGTTTCACGGAGCCAACCAAAAACGCCGAAGTAATCGCCAAGGTTAATGGGGACGAAGTAACTGTCGCCGACATCGCTCTGCAGAAGGAAAGCGTCCAGGCAAGGTATGGTGGGCAGATTTCATTGGCCCAGCTTGGACTGACAAACGAGCGCATTCTTGACGGACTAATCCAAAAGAAAATCGTTGAGCAGGAAGCCACGCGGCTGGGCCTCTACCCCTCCGAGGCTGAGGTAGCTGCCGAAATCCGAAAACAATTTCGTGACCCGGCAACCGGTCAGTACGTCAGTCTTGATCCGGACAAGGATGATGCGCGGTATAAGTCGATCGCCGTTTCCCAGGCCGGCAGTGTTGAGCGCTTTGAGCAACAGTTCCGCGACCAGCTCGCGTTCAGAAATCTCAGGGCCTTTGTTACGTCGAGCGTGACCGTCTCGGACCAGGAAATCGAAGACAAGTACAAACGAGACAAGACCACCTTGAACCTTACTTATCTGGTCGCCTCACCAGAAAAACTGGCTGATAAGATGCAAGTGTCGGACGCCGATCAGAGCGCGTATTACGAGCAGCACAAAACTGACTACAGAATTAACGAGCCGCAAAAGAAAGTCCGCTATCTTTACGTGAACCAGGAAAAGGTGGGGCAGAAGCTACAGATCGCGGATAAGGACCTCCACGATGAGTACGATCGCTTAGCCCCCGAGCACAAACTCGCAGGTGTGAAAGTTCAGCAGATACTCTTGAAAGTTGCGCGCAAGGATCTCGACACGCCGGTTGAGCAAAAAGCCAAGGACCTGCTCGCAAAGGTGCGTGGCGCTGATGGCACGGCGACTGAAGCAGCCTTCGCGGAGCTGGCTCGAGGTAATTCAGAAGATCCCGCAACGGCGAAGAACGGCGGGTTCCTTTCCCGTCCAGTGAAGAAGAACCCGAACAAGCCCGACGCTCTTTACGAACGCATGGTGGACATGAACCCCGGTGACGTTTTCGATATCCCGATCAAATACGGCGGCAACTGGTACATCCTGCGCCGTGGTGAGGACGTTCCCAAGAGTTTCGAGGAGGCCAAAGCGGAATTGTTGGTTTCTCTTCGCAACCGCCGCGCTTACTCGGTTGCCGCCAAGCTCGCGGAACGTGCTCAGGCTCGTTTGAAAGAGACAAAAGACCCGGACAAGGTGGCAAGAGAACTTGCCGCCGAGGCAAACATGCAGCCGGGCGAGATGGTCAAGGAGACTGGCTACGTCAAACCGGGCGATTCCATTACCGGCATCGGCAGCAATCAGCAATTCGAACAGGCCATCGCGGCATTGAACAATCCTAACGATGTTGGGGAGCGCACCGGTGTCCAGGGTGGATTCGCGATCCCGATGTTTGTGGATAAGAAGGATCCGCGTATTCCCGACCTTGCTGAGGTCAAGGACAGTGTTATCCAGGCTCTCAAGCAACAGCGGGCGAAGGATCAACTGGAACAGAAAGCCAGAGAGATCGCTGCAGCTGTTAACGATCCGGGTGGACTTAAAGCTGCCGGCGAGAATGCCGGGTTCGAAGTCGGGACGCAAGACGACTTCAAACTCGGCGGCTCACTGGGCCAGGCAGGAACCAGTCCTGCGCTCGACGAAGCAACCTTCGGACTGAAAACCGGCGAGGTGACCAAGAACCCAATCAAGGTCGGCGACAATTGGGTCATCCTTGGCGCGACCAAACGCACAGAGGCTGACCTCGCGGCCTTTGCTTCCGAGCGAGATCAGTTAACCCAGACGGTACTTGGCGATCGTCAGAACCAGGTTTTCGAAGACTATGTCTCGGGCGTTCAAGACCGCATGAAACGCGATGGAAAGATCAAGATCTACAAAGAAGTGCTGACTAGTATGGAAGAGGACGAGCCGGTGGCCGCGCCTCCGCAACGTCCGCAATTCCCGTTGCCAGCAAAATAGCAATACTCGTGTGGGAACAGGAAAGCCAGGATCGGTTCTCATGACCGGTCCTGGCTTTTCGCTGTCCACACTGCTCTAGTTTTAAAAGCCTCGCATCAGCGGAGCGACCTCTGCCTGGGCCACGTTAGTACGAATCTGTAAGTCGTTACCCTGAATCGTGACTTTCAGATTTCCCAGAGCGCTTCGCGCGAGTGCCCCCTTCGCGGCTGGCAAACGATTCGTGAAGAGGGCCCCGAACGCCCGTAGTCCTTCAATCGTGTCTCCCAAATTCTTCGCCGATCCGGGATTTACCGTGCGGGCAGCCGCCAGCATCTCTACGTTCTTCTCGCCCATCCCGATTGATCCATAAACCTGACGAACCGCAGCGAGGTCATTGGCAATGGTCTCGTTGCCGATTCTCAGGTTCTTCAGCAGCGTCGGCGAGATATTGCCGCCAAAGCCGAAGATCGCATTCGGGTCCTGGCTGGCCAGCGCAATCAGCTCCAGATTGCCCCGCCTGGTCCCCTTGCTCGAATCGATTGCACCGCGAACACTGTCCTTGTCGCCGAGCGCCAGCGTGTTTGCTCCCAGCGGCGTGATCGACAGCTCCCTGATTTTCAGATCGAGCAAACCCAGAATCCTGACCTGCTGGTCCAAAGTGAAAACATAAATGGTGCGTCCCTGATATTTCTCTTCGCGATATTGACCGCTCGCCGCCACTCTGCCGGCGGCAACAATCGCATTCGCATTGAAGGTACCCTGGGCCAGGGCCACAGTGCTTATCTTGGTAATGCCGGCGGACGGATAGGTGTAGCGCATTCCGAGGGCTAGTTCGGTGAAGGCCCGTGGATCAACACCGGTCCGAGTCTTGAACTGTGCGATCTGAGAATTGATCTCGGCGAGCTTTGCGGGGTTGTCCGCCAACAGCTTCGGCAACGCCTCATCAAGGACACGCTTCAGCTTAACGACAGCCACCGTATCCGACGTCGGTAGTCCTGATAGTAAAGTAGGTTGTGGTTTAGCAGTTGAGGCCCTAGGAGCAGTTTGGGCGATACCGGCACTCGCGAATCCAACGAGGAGCAAACCAGCGACAGCTAACGTGAAGAGTCTTTTATTAATCACTATTGAACCTTCCTTGAGAATCCGGTTGTTGCGCCGGCCTCGAAATCAAATCATTTTACGGGAGATGAGTTTAGAGACTGCAAGTACTCTCGAGCAGCACCTGTCCGATGCGCTGAGCACTGAAAGGGGTTGGCTTTCTTGGGTCAAGTCTCCTTCAGAGCGATGTTTTAGTTTCGGCCCTGCGCTCCTGACGCTTTCCGGGCCAGTTCGAAGATGACAGCAGATTCTACCTTCTTGTAATCCTGTGGCAATGCAAAGAGCACCGGATCCACATCCAGTTGAATGTCCTTTAGTTCCATTGTCGATCTCGTCGAGCGAACGGAGTCAGTGTGTACCGCTTCTGATCTGACGGGCATGCCGAGAGCTTCGTCGATCCACACGAAGGTCTCGTCGGTCGCCGTCGTCTCAGACGTCCGCACGCCGCGCGTGATGCGATACTTCGTTGTTGTGCGCCCTTCCAATGAGTCGCTTCCCAGCTTCTGATAAGTGGCGACTGCAGGCGCTTCGTTCACCAACAGATCGGATGACGCGCCTGACAGTTCATCAGGGCCTGGTGCCTGCGCTGCCTCACTAGACGCAATGTCGAGACCCGCATAAAGCTTGGCGGCCGGCAATAAAACAAATCGCCCCGCGGGGCTTTCGATGAATACAAGCCGCGCGCTGCCCTTGATCTCAATTTCTTCTCGACGGTTTTCTCCGTCTCGTGCAATTAAGACGTTGCTGGACCGCGTTTCATTAACAGGCGTCGTGGCATTGGCTGTCGTTTCACTGAAACTAATAACGCGCATCGCCCGATATCGTTCCGGCTCCTTAGTCGCGAACGGCGGTACCGCAGACGTCGTAGTCTCGGTTGCATTAGCATCAATAGAATTCAGAGTTGGAGATCGCGCGCAACCGAAGAGTATGAGAATGACAGTGACAAAACCGACAGCAAGGCCCGTTCGCAGAAGCCCCTCGCAATTTACAGCCGGGCACGCGGCGCTCGACGTTGCTCGAGAATTCTGGAGATTGCTCACGCGCGTTCGACGAGAAGAGCTATGCCCATACCACCACTTATGCAAAGAGTGGCAAGGCCGCGTTTCGCGTCACGACGTTTCATTTCATGAAGGAGGGTGGTCGTGATGCGCACTCCCGTGCACCCGATCGGATGACCGAGCGCGATTGCGCCGCCGTTGACGTTGAGCCGCTCCGGATCGAAACGCAGCTCGCGATCGCAGGCGATTACCTGTGCCGCAAATGCCTCGTTCAGTTCAATCAGATCGATCTCGGCAAGTTTGAGTTTCTGGCGTTCAAGCAACGCACGCACTGCGGACACCGGACCGATTCCCATGATTTCAGGAGCCACGCCCGTGATTTCATAATCCACAAGTCGCGCCTGAGGCTCGACGTTCGCCTGTTTCAAGGTCTCTTCGCTCAACACTAATAGCGCCGAAGCCCCGTCTGTGATTCCCGACGAGTTGCCTGCTGTAACACTGCCGTCCTTGGAAAATACCGGAGCGAGTTTCCTTAAATGCTCAATCGCAGCTCCTGCTCGATAGTGTTCATCGCGAGCGAAGAGTCTCGTCTCATTTTTCCCTTGCTTGACTGCAATCGGCACAATTTCCGGATCAAAGCGTCCTGACTCAATCGCACATTGGGCGCGCTGTTGCGAACGCAACGCGTACTCGTCCTGTTGTTCGCGTGCGATCTCGTAGTCACGCGCCAGGTTCTCGGCGGTTTCACCCATCACCAGTCCCGAAAGAGGATCGTTAAATCCGTCGCGATACATCCCGTCCACCAGTTCCATGTTGCCCATTCGCATTCCCCAACGCGCGCCCTCCGCGAAGTAAGGAACGCGTGACATGCTTTCAGTGCCGCCCGCGAGGACTGCGCTTGCGCGGCCGAGCATGATCTCCTGCGCGGCCAGGATGATAGCTCGCAAGCCCGAACCGCATGCCTGGTTGACCGTAAACGCCGGCACAGTTTCCGGAGCGCCCGAACGATAAGAAATCTGTCGCGCCACGTTGGGCCCGCTGCCGGCCTGACGGGCGCAACCCCAGATCGATTGTTGAATCTGATCAGGACGAAGGTTAGCGCGCCGCAAGCTCTCCGTCGCCGCAGCCACACCAAGATCAGCGGCCGTCATTGAAGCGAGCGTGCCCCCGAAGCGGCCGATAGGCGTGCGTACAGACCCTGCGAGAAAGACATTTTTCATGAGAATGAAACTGCTATGTTTGTTTGAAGTAGTTGACCGGAAATGGTAGCACACGGTAGAAGTAACGGAAAAAGCAGTAATGATTGGGAATGGAACATAAGCTGAATGCGGAATGATGAATGCGGAATCGAGGTTGCCATACTAGACATCTACTGGCTACGTTGTTGCTGATGCATCTCTCGTCCCGTCGCGGTTAATCCGCAATCATCATTCCGCTTTCAATATCCGAACCTTGTCCGCATTCATCATTCCGAATTCATCAATTGACTTCATGTTCGCACTCCTCACCAATGCGACCCACGCTGCCGTTGCGCGCGAACGCATCGCGGAATTTTTCTCCGCTCACGCCGAATGGTTCTACTCACTAAGTGATAACAGCACAGAAGCATTACGGCGCAGCGAACTAGACGTCAGTCTGGTCCAGGGCCGACTGATACTTTCCTGTTGGACCAACAAGGGTATACGCACTTGGAGAATTCGCGGTTGCGATTGGATAGGCGACAAACTACTGCTGCAGACCTCGCGCCGTATGGGCGCCGAGCGTCCCGTGATCGAACTAGTGCCGCGCGCCGCGGCGAGTTCAATTGCAGCAGCCGTCCGGGCGGCTCGCTTGATGCGCTGTGGACAACTCGCGGAACTCGTCGTTGGCCTGAGGCCCGGAACGAGGATCGAACGCACCGCGTTGAGCCCGGGAATCCGACGCGGCCAGCCAGGGAAGTACGCCCGCATCACCCTCCGCCAAAAGCATCAGCGGATCGCTGTGACTGGTTCGGTTGCATCCGGTCGCGGAAGTGAGGTGGACGCGTTTCTGGCGTCCGCGCTCCTTTGGTTCACGCGCTCGAGCGAGAACTCGCGCAGCCCATACATTCAACAACTCGTGCTGGTAGCTGAGAGTGAACTCATCAAACAACTAACGCACCGGATTGCCCTACTCCGTGACAGCCTGAGAGCAGCTATTGCAGTTTATGAAGTCGACGATCTGTGGACCGAGGTATCCCCCGTGGCTTGTCCGACGAAGAGCGATCTTTGGAAGAGGCGACTTGCGCGCTTTCCACCGGTCGCCGCTCCGGAAGCGAGTGACTTAGCCGATGCGATTGTCGCGCTAGCGCCGGAAGCGATCGACATCGTTCACGTGCGCCACGGTCAAACACTTCGGTACTTCGGACTTCCCTTTGCACGCGTGCGGCGCGTCATGAATGCCGAGCGTGTTTGGTTTGGAATCGAGGCCAGTCACCGGCAGTTACTGGATCAAGGCTCCCAGTCCGGTTGGGCCGCGTTGCTGCAAGACTTGCGCGAGCATCGATCGCCTACCAGTTCCGATCATCGGCAAGCGCTCTATCGCAACGCGGCAGAAGCGTGGCTCGAATCATTGCTCCGGCGTGACATCACACGTCTCGATCCAGGTCTGATCATCGCGCCATTGCATGCGCAGTTTCGCACAGCACGCGGCGGACGCCTGGGCGTGCGACCCGTTGACCTCTTGGCTCTGCGGACTGACGGGCGGTTAGTAGTAATCGAACTGAAGGTTGTGGAGGATCGCGAACACGTCTTGCAGGGCGCCGACTACTGGCAACGCGTCGAGGCACATCGCAGGCGCGGTCACATCTCGCGCGCGCAGCTCTTCGGCGCCCGTCGGATTAAAGACGAGCCACCGCTTGTTTATCTTGTCGCGCCAACTCTCAGAGTGCATCCATCGTTTCACACGCTCCTGCGCCTGATCGCTCCTGATATCGAAATTTATCGGTTCGATATTAACGAGGATTGGCGCGCAGGGGTGCGTGTGATGCGTCGCATGCGCGTGGAGTAGCGGCGTTTGGCGAGGACAGGCCGGGGCACCCTGAAGAAGAAGTCTTGAGTGGTTAGAGCTTCGGTGACGATTGCGGCTTGCCGCCGCACAGTGGGAAAGGCTCGGCCTTCCCGGCGATCTCCACTTCGTCTACTCAGGCTGAGCCTCAGGAAAGTCCGCTACTCAGCGGAAAGCCATAGGCATTCCGCACTGTCCAGCGGCAAGCCCCGATCAAATAACTCAACCCCTTCTGTGCAATTCTTTTTGATCAACGCCCTCATTCCTAACGCCTAACTTCATATGACAACAGTGGCTGCATCTTCAACCCAAACGATTGCGGATTTTCACCAATGATGGCGGCGGCAAAGAAGCGCGGCACATAGTTAACATTCTCATTCTGAAAATTCTCATCAAGCTTCCCACGCGCTGCTGTCAACGCGCAGATGCTGCACTGTTTGTTCTCATCGGTGATCACCAGCACGAGATCTGCCGCCGTGCGCGACGCGCCTCGGTTGTAGGCAAGCAACGCCAGCGCCTCCTTCATCGGATCGTTCCTGAACTTATTCAAACCATCGGAGAGATATCGCGCCGCAGCGTCGGCGGATTTTTCGACGTCCAACAAGTCAGCCGTCGACAGACCATAAAGCTGGCCGGTCTTTGGCAGGAATTGAAACATGCCGATAGCGCCCACGGAATTCGGAGACGACTCGTTGCGGTATTCAGATTCAACGAGCGGAATGTACAACCCCATCAGTGGAGAAATATTGTTCGCCTTAAAGACTGGGATTACCGTGGGAGCCACTCGCTGGCCACGTTCGAAGATGAAGCGCGCATCGCCTTTTCCCGGAGAGTCTCCTCGATTGTTCCCAATACGCCGGACATAAGAATCGATAAACTTCTGCACTTCCATTTCGAACGCCGGCGTAAAGTCATATTCAGTTGCGGACATCTGTCGCGCAATCGCTCTTACCCGTTCACCTACGAAAGCAGCCTGCTCTGAAGGCGCCATCTGTTGATACAGCTTGTTCGTTGCGCCCGTCTGGCCGCAGGCGGGTTCAATCATCGTCGCGGCATACATCAACATAATCGAAAAGACTGTTAGATATTTTGTTTGCATCGTGTTCCTTCCTTACCTTTAGTCTTCGTGCGGCCATTGTGCTCTCGAAGCACAAGGCCTTCACCTTCGTAAGCGTGATTTTGGTTGCAAAGTGTTCATGCAAGCGAGATCGCGCGACGAAAGTGTTCACCGCGGGCTGAAGAAATTTCGTGGTGCGACTGACTGTTCTCGCCCGCTTACGTTGAAAATGTGACGCAGACCAAAGGTGATAGAATCCCGCGACGACACAGTTTTCTACGTCATCCAAAACAATGACTACGCTTTCGACGCATGAGGTAACCGAGCTGCTTGCCGAATGGCAACAAGGTGACGCAGCCGCACTCGACAAGCTGACACCGCTGGTCTACGACGAGTTGCGCCGCATTGCTCATCGATATGTAAGGCGGGAGCGCGATGGACATACGCTGCAAACGACCGAGCTGGTCAACGAAGCCTATGCTCGGCTGCTGGGTAGGGACAGGATTGAGTGGCAGAACCGCGCACACTTCTTTGGCTTTACGGCGCAGGTCATGCGCCACATCCTGATCGACCATGCGAGGCGTCGACAATTCGCGAAACATGGTGGGGACGCTCAGCAGGTCTCCATGGACAACGTTGCAGTCATGTCCCAGCAACGTGCGGCTGAACTAGTTGCTCTGGACGAAGCACTGGATGAGCTCGCCAGACTTGACCCGCGCAAGAGCCGCGTAGTCGAGCTGCGATACTTCGGTGGGCTTAGTCTCGAACAGACCGCCGATGCTCTGCAGGTGTCGTTGATGACCGTGCGTCGTGATTGGCGCGCAGCGAAAGCGTGGCTTTACCGAAGGATGAGGGATGAGGGATGAAGGAATATCAA
>JBDTYQ010000114.1:0-10199 GCA_040005515.1 bacterium | reverse complement strand
AACCTGCGACCCGCTGATTAAGAGTCAGCTGCTCTACCAACTGAGCTATCGGCCCTGGAGCGAAGAGGAAGTTAGCGTGCGATGATTCATCTGTCAAGCGCACTGCTTTTGGCGTGGTGTCGCAATTCCGTTTTTAGTTTCGGCACCGTCTTCTCTATGACTTTGTAGTCATTTTGGGTTGACTTAAAATCAAAGCGAGCATCGGTGATGAGATTGGTAGACGGTCAACTCTTGAAGAAAGGGAAGGGATTTTCCGGGAGCACTTTCTACACTGCGAAAAATTTACCGGCGACCAGTCATGCCGACACCCCACACTCTCGTTCCGTCAGCAACTTGCGAACGCCCTCAATCAAACCTTCGATATCAGGTTTCGCCACGTAGGCCTCAGCCCCAGCTTCCATAGCCTGTTGCCGGTGTAACTCGTAAGCATCTCCTGAGTAGAAGATGCAGGGGACATCCGGTGTGATGAAATCGAGACGACGGCAGAGGTCGAGACCGCTTCCGTCTGGTAGTCGCTTATCGAGGACGTAAAGATCGAAGTCTTTCGGTGCAGCCAATTTCAGCGCTTCCTCCATTGTGGTGGCCGTCGCTACTTCATAGTCTTCCTGGACAAGCAATAACTTCAACATCTCTGAAGTGTCATCGTGATCATCGACACACAGGATACGACATTTGGATTGCGGCACGGGGAACCTCCTTGGATGTGAGCTCGGGAGAGGCTAACGGCAGGAATTGTAGCCCACACAATGCAAACTGGCTAGTAGGTGCGATTGTTAGGCATATCGTTCCTCAAAACTAAACTCTGAGGCGGTCGCTCGGTTAAGGATAGCCATGCAAAGCGGTCGAGGCGGGTCTCAGTCTGTGGAAACAGCACGCCATTACGGCTTTCGATAGATCAACTAAGTCAACGGGATCGCACCTCCTGGCGATTCCGCACTAGCAGGTGGGCGGGGTTCCTCTGCCCACCGCCACCTTGTCAGTCTCAAGACTCAAGCCCCAGTTCTCAAGACTCAAGCCTCAGATCTAAGTAATGAATGGTGAATCGTGATGATCGTTTGCTGGCGGGAAGGTCCGACTGGCGAAGGTCTGGCACCTCAGGGTGTAGGTCTTCGAGGTTCTTTCATGGCCTTCAACAACTGTTGCAGGGCTTCAGTCTCTTCATCGTCTGGTTCGAGCTGCATGTACTTTTCCAGCGTCGTGGATGCCGTCTGGTTGTCACCGAGCTTGTGGTAGACGAGCGCCAGGTTGAAGTAGACGAGAGAAAATCCTGGTTCGATTTGCGTGGCGGCTTCGTAATGCAGACGAGCAAGACCAAGTTCGCCTGCGTCGTAGTAGAGGTTTCCAAGATTGTAATGGGCCTCTACGTGACGCGGATCGCTCTTTAAGGAGAGTGTAAAGTTGTCGAGCGCCTTGGCTAGGTTTGCTTGTTCCAGGTTAATGATTGCGAGGTTGCAATAAGCCTCAGCAACATTGTCGCCTTCGGTGATTGCTTCCAGATAACAGTCTGCGGCCTTGGGATCGCCCTGCTCGTGAAGGAGCAACGCTTCTTCAAAAGGTGTTAGGAGGCGAGCGAGCCTGCCGACTTCTCCCCGAAACAAATGCAACTGACCCTGCAGCTCCGCTTCGATCTGACGAATGCTCTGACCTTGTGAGCGCAACTCACGAACGCGTCTAAACTGGGTTAGCGCATGGAAATCGTAACTGTAGTCTTTTGTGTCCGCCGTGGCGGACGATTGGATGATCCCCTGTTCGGTCCAGCGGCGGATGGTCCGCTCGCTCAATCCAAAGAGCTGCTTGATTTCTCGAACTGAGTAGTTCGATTTGACGCGTTGATAATCCGCCTTGGCAGGGACAGGTGAAGGGAAGGAGAGGACCTTATTGCTCTTTTCTTGCATCAGAAACTAAAACTACGAAGCCTTTCGGCGCTTTATTGCTTTTGGCTTGGCCTCACTCTTTACGAGCGTGATCTGCGGTTTCTTCTTGGTCGTGCTCGGAGCCTTAACCATCGGCTTGCGATTCGACTGCTGCAGACTCTGCTTTAGCGCACTCATAATATCAAGTCGCGGCAGATCTTCAACCGGTTCAAACTCAACCGTCTTCTTGCCTTTGATCTTCGACTCGATCAGCTTCTTCAGAGCTTCATGATAATTGTCCGTCGTGTCGATCTCTCCAAGAGACGTGGCCATTTGTTCTACAAGGGTTGTCGCAAGCTTCAGCTCGTTCTTGTCTAACTTCTGAGCGGCGTCAAGGTCAGGCACGTCGCCCATACTCCGCAGCTCATGAGGGTAATGAAGTTTTTGTAACACCAGCCCCTTCTCATGAGGAAACAGAGCGACAAGATCTTCGCGATCTCGCAATACTACTTTGCCAATGCCGATTTTTCCGGTCTGCCTCATCACTTCGCGCAAAAGGGCGTAAGGCTTCTCGGCGACGGGTCCATCAGGTCCTGCGTAGTAAGGCGAGTCATAGAACGTTGTGGGAATTTCTTCCGCATCCACAAACCCGATGATATCGACTGCCTTCGTCGTTTTGATCTTTACCTTGGCAATGTCTTCAGGTTCGACAATGGCGTAACGATCCGGCTCGTACTGGAAGCCTTTGGTGATCTGATCGCCGGTCACAACCTGGTCACACTTCTTGCAGCGCTTGTCGTATCCGATCGGGCCGTAGTCGTCGCGATGGAGTTGGTTGAACTGAATCTTCTCACTTGTTTCGATGGCGTTGTAGATGCGAACCGGAATCGCAACAAGCAGGAATCGTATGTGACCTTTCCAAATTGATCTCATTGTCTGTTTCTCCTGGGAACGTTAATTCAGTTCCCCAACTGGCGCTTCCACTGCGCCGGTTTGCGAGTCTCGCCACAGCGAGGGGCGAGGGCCACGTATTATGCGGCGCGTTTGCAATAGAAGTAAAGCCTTATTTTATTGGGATTTTGCGCAATTTTGGTCAGTAGGCCGAGAATAGGAACGGAGTCGTTCACATTAACTCAGGGACTCATCCGGCGCGGGAGGGCTCTGAGCGGCGTCTCGTTGGCGCTTCGCGTGAAGCCGACTGTCGTCCATTTGCCTACGTTTTCGAAGCAGTCAGATGTGCAACAGCGCTGTACGCATCGCCTCGGCGGACTGCCAGCGTTGAGTAGGATCTTTAAGAAGAGAGCGGTCTACGATCTCACATAGAGCTCTGGGAAAGTCAGGAGCGCGCTCGGCAAGAGGAATAGGAGGTTCTTCGAAAATTGCTTTGACAGTCTCCGCAATGCTCGATTTGCCACGCAGGTTGAGAGCGAGTTCACCGGTCAAGAGACTGTAAGCCGTCATTCCCACCGCGTAGATGTCTGACTGCGGTTTCACATCCCGAAAATTCCGCAGTTGTTCGGGTGACATGTAGGAGATTGTACCTGCGGCTTCGCCGGCCATCGTGATCCCGCTCATGCCTGATTGGGCGAAGCTCTTGGCCAGCCCGAAGTCGGTAAGCTTGGCTACGGGATTCGCTCGAGCGTCGCTGATTAGGATGTTCTGGTCTTTGATGTCCCTGTGAATGAAACCCAGCGAGTGCGCATAAGAGAGGGCCGCGAGAACTTGGGAGACGATTGAGACCGCGAGCGGATAGGGAAGTTTGCCGCCCTGCTCAGCGGCGAGCCTGGCCGCATCAGGCCCATCAACGAACTCGGTGACGAGATAGACCACGCCGTTATTTGTGCCACGATCAAGGAACTGAACGATGTTTGGATGTCGAAGCGCGGCAGCGACGTCGATCTCCCTCATGAACCGTCGCATCGCCTTGTCGCTCACTGCGCATTCGGGTAGCAGTGTTTTGATGGCCACCGTACGACCACCTTTTTGCTCAAGACCAAGTGTCACGCATCCCATGCCGCCGCGACCGAGGACGCGCATCATGTCATATCCCGGAACGGGCTGAGGCGAGCGTCGCAATTCCTCGCGACAGTCTTCACAAACGAACGTCAGTTTCTCATCCGCGCTCGCTGCCTGCGCCTGTTCGCGGCGGCCACAGTTGAGACAAGTGACTAACACGACGGCAGGTTGTGTGACACGCAGGTATTGATTCGTTTCTGCTTCATCACCTGCCAGGGCGTTGACCTCGACGAGCAAGAGACTTTCGCCTCCCTGAATCTGATCACCGTGTTTCAGGTAGCTCTGGCTGACTCGTCGGCCATTCACGAAGGTGCCATTCGTGGAACCGAGATCACGCAGGAAACAGCGGGGCGGATTGATCTCGAGCAGGCAATGGTTGCGTGAGAAGAAACGATCGTCGGTAAGACAAAGGTGGGCGTCGCTGGTGCGGCCGATGAGAAATGTATCGTGCTGATCGAACGGGAAAACGCGGCCCTGGTAGGGACCAGCCAATACTCTGAGATTCACCTGCATGGAATTATTCGCGACTGTCAGGTTGTCTGTGGATCTCCAGATCATCGAAGACGACTTCCGCGCTTTCGCTGGTGTAGAGTCCGGCCACGCCACGTTTGAAGTTTTCCTGATCGGTGATCCGCGTGAGGTAGCGGCCGTTGATGTAGAAAGAGAGGTCGGTGCCCTTAGTACGAATCTCCAGTTGATTCGGATTCGTGCCCGAGCGAAGGACCGTGGATTTGGTCCAGGGAATGACGGTGGTCTGGTTGCCGGCCTTATGCATGATGACTTCATATTGCGGTTCGGTTCCGGTATAGACAAGCAGGGCGTAGTCCTCGAGTTGATTATCCTTCGACTTCTCCCCATGCACGATGAGGCCATAACCTGAAATGGGCGAAGTGCCATCCACGCTTCGAGCAGTGACACTCACCGACGCGTTCTCAGTGTTGTAGTCACCGCTTGGTGCGTACATCACGAGATAAGTCTTCTCCTTCGAACGCATGTGGTATTGCTCGTCGGTATACCAGATATCGCCGTACTGAAAATTGCCGGTTTTCCATTTATCAGCCGAAAAGTCATCGGTGAAAGACGCCGGCAACGGAGTGTCGGTGTTGGTATTGGTATTCGTGTTCGTCTCGCTTGGAACGTTTGGATCGTTGTTGGTGTTCCGATTGCGAACCGCTACGCGCGAGTTGGTATTCGCGGTGTTCGCGTTCTCATTCTTACTCATGCTGGCCAGCGCCAGAACCATGACGACCAGGCCGATGCCAATCACAGTGACTACGGCAATGGTGCCAAGCGCCCACCAAATCGCATTGGACCTTTTGCGCGGCTCCAGCGCCGGCATTGGAGACCACTGTGGAGTCGCCGGTCGAGACTGGCCCTGGCTCGCGGCCTGATTGAAACGTGCTTCCTGAGGACGATAGATTTCGGTTGGCGGCGGCTCGTTTGTGATTCGAGCAGGAGCATCGCGACTCGTAGCGTTAGGATCAAGGACTCGAGGCGCGTCACTCACGAGGGGACTGCCGTCTTGTAGACAGAAGTTTAGAGAGAGGTCGGTGTAAGTCCGATTACACGTGGGACAGCGCCTTGTTGATAGACTCGACATTAAATGATCGTGCTAAAGAGCAAAGCTCATCGCCGATTAGGATTGGGACATTACATGGAAAGGACGGTGGGGCTCAAGGGCTAAAAGCATTGCCGCATTGACCGCAGAACCTCGTGGCCGCCGGATAGCTCGTGCCACATTGTTTGCAGAGCACTTCTACAGCGCGCGGCGCTTTCCAATCCAACGAAGCCGTGCCGATGGGTATTCCACAGCGTCCACAAAAGCGAGTGCCGAATGGATACTGCTGACTGCAGCGCGGGCAAGTTATGACTACACCCGCGATGACAGCAGGCTGTAGTGAGCCAGTTGAAGTGATTGCCTGGAAAGAAGTGTTCCCACAACGTCCACAAAACCTGACGCCCTCAGCAAAACGGGAATGACATTGCGTACACATGACCACACCATGCGCAACTGGTTCGCTGCCCATCCGGCTATCCAGGCTGCCGCCTCGGGATGGAGTCAACTGTTCGCTCGATGGCGCGCTTCGACTCTGCGCTTGGATGATCTGCTCCGCGCCGTCGGGACGGATCTCAATGACGCGTTCGTCGTCGGCATCACCAATCCGAGAAACGCGCAAAACATGCTGGCCGGCCGCGATTGCGCTGAGAATCACCCTGCCCGAGCGACCAACGCTGCCCTGTCTCTCGTCATCGACATAAACCTCGGCCCCCGCAGGTGCGAGTATCACCACACGCGCATCGCCAGTTGCGCTCTGTGACTCATCAACCGACGCCGCTTCAAATTCATCAAGCCACTCGCTGGCGGTAGTTGGTCGCTCTAATGGGTCGCGCGCAAGTGCATGCATCACTGCCTTTTCGATTTCAGGCGAGAGGTCGGAACGCAGGGTAGTCAACGGCGGCGGATCCTGCAGCAGCTTCTGAGCGACGAGTTGCGTGATGTTCCCGGTAAACGGCGGACGACCGCCGAGCATGTGATAAGCAATCGTCCCGAGCGCATAGATGTCGGCCCGGGCGTCAAGCGCCACTCCTTCGCGCATCTGTTCAGGGGACATGTATTCCGGCGTGCCCACAATACCTCGCGAAGCAGGACCGCTTTGAGTCTCCGAAAGATCGGAATGGACGATCTTAGCGAGGCCGAAGTCGCCCACCTTCACGAAACCGTCGTCGTCGCCGCCACTCTTTCGGCGTTGCTGCATGATGAAAATGTTGGCGGGTTTCAAATCGCGGTGCAAGATGTTCCGATCGTGGGCCGCTTCGACTCCCGCTACAATCTGGCGCAGGAGGGCAGTCGACCGTTTGATGTTGAGCGTACCTTCGCGGCGTAACAGTTGATAGAGCGTTTCGCCTTCGACATATTCCATCACCAGAAAAAATACGCCGTCCGCGCTCTTGCCGAAGTCTGTAACATCGACAATGTTCGGATGTTGGATTGAGGCCGCGGCGCGCGCCTCGCGCTCAAACCGGGCGATCGCTTCACCTTCCTGCAAATCTTCATCGCTGAGGATGTCTGGACGGACAGTCTTCACCGCCACGCGGCGCGTGTTCAGGTTCTCGTCGCGGGCGAGATAGACTTGGCCCATCGCGCCCCGGCCGATTCGCTTTTGGAGGAGATAGCGGCCCGATAAGACGTTAGAGCCGGGCAGAGTATGCTTAGTGTTGCCGGCATCATCCGGGCAAACGAGCACATCATCGGAGTAGCAGATTTCGCAGCGGGGGCATTCGCGCATGATCTGTTTTTGTTGAGCGGCTAGGCCGATTGCAGTTCTGAGGTGCAAGCGGGACAGACCGTAGCCCCGAGTGGAATTGCCGTCAGGCAGTAGGGACAATCCTTGGTAGTGGCGGCGACCGCAGCCTTCCTGTGATTCATTGCTTTCACGATCAAGAAGATGACAAAGGCGACGATCAGGAAAGTAATCACATCGTTGATAAAGGAGCCATAGGTGATGACTGGCAGACCTTTCAATTGCGCGTCGGCCAGCGACTGTGGATGTTGACCGGAAAGGTCGATGAACAGGTTAGAGAAATCAACGCCACCGAGCAGCATCCCAATAGGCGGCATGATGATCCCTTCAACCAGCGAAGTCACTAGTCTGCCGAAGGCCGTTCCGATGACTACGGCCACTGCGAGGTCAATCACATTCCCGCGCGCGATAAAATCTCGAAATTCTTTCAGCATTGTCCAGCTCCTTTCAGTGAACGCCACGCAAACAAGCAGCTTGCGTTACGACGGCAAACTAACAGTAGTTAACTCTCCTGCTTCGGGACTTGTCGTTTAGACCTGCAAACTCTTCAGGCTCCAAATGGACAGACACGAATGTCTGTCCTACTCGCTCCTATTCCCCACAGCCCTTTGCTGGTTTGTATCCTGCCTTCTCTGCTTCCGCGGCGGCCTTGAACACTACTCGACTGGCAGTGCTGATTTCCTTAACCGCCTCGCAATTCAGGTGATAGAAAATCCTTGCGTGACTATCGCCGACGACTTCGCTCGACTCATTGCCGCTAGACTGAGCGTCCGTCACTTCCTCTTCTTGAGCAGCACGGCGCGCCGCCAAAGTTTCCTCTGCAGGCATATCCAGAATACGAAAGCTGGGGCTGCCGGCGATCATCGACAGCGTCAAGTTAAAGTCCGCGCAGCGCAACTGCTTTCCATTCGATCGCCAGGGCGCCCAGGAATTTGGCAGAGCCAGGGCATGCGAGATTCCAGCTACGAAGTCGTCAACCGTGGTCCATTTAAAGCTCTTGTCGTAGCCAATCCAAAGCGAAACGACCCGGCTATCCAGGAAATCAAGCGAGATGGTTCGGACGTCTTGAAAGGAGGACTGGCCGGCACGGGAATCGAAAGCAGGATTGATCGTTGTCTTAGAGACGCCCAGACTATCGGTTGGTCCAAACTCAATTTTGGGAAGGCGAACCTTCACCTGATCGCTCGTCATTCCCGGCCAGAATCCCTTTAGCTCGAGCGCGTGTGGAAGTTCACTGAGTTTACTCTTGCACGTCTGGTCTTGCGGCTGTACGTTCGAGCATAAGCTCACCAGAACCGTAAGGGCGAAGAGCATTAAGAAGTAAGAGTTGGGAAGGGAACTGGAGCGTGTTGATGTGCGCATGAGTATCGCTAACGTGGAGCCACTAGTGCACTAGCGAGCGGATTAACTTTTCCAGGTTTGCCGGCTCAAATGGCGTAGAGACGTACGCGTCACAGCCGGCGGCCAAAGCTTCATCGCGAAACTGTTCTGCCCCGTAGGCCGAGACCGCCACAACAGGAGTGTTCTCGAGAGCTTTAACTTGTCGTATTTTGCGAGTAGCCGAGAGGCCGTCCAGTTCAGGCATTTGCAAATCCATGATGATCAGGTCGGGAAGCTTGGTCTCAGCCTGAGTCACAGCCTGGTTGCCATTCTCGGCTTCGATGACGTGAAAGCCCTTGCGCTCGAGCCAACTTCTCAGGAGCAGCCGCGTGTCATCGAAGTCATCGACTACCAGAATTGTTCGCCGGGATAATCCTTGATCGCTGACCTGGGGTTCCATATTCGCTTCCCTACGCTGTTGGGCCACATAACCGACGGGAAAACTGGCAAGAGATTACCACATGACCTTCCATCGAAAGGAAGAGCTAGCTCAGGAAAAACCGACTCGGCAGGTTATCTTTTGAAGATATTCAGGAGGAGCGGAGTGAACGAAGGTTGAAACCGACCAATTTTGGTGGGATCTTATGATTCCGCGACATCACCGTTCAACGGAATGTTCCAGTGCAAACGGCCCTATGCGGTCAACGCGGTGTGCGCAACGAGTTCGCTTGGGTCTAATGCCAGCAGTAGTTCTAGTTCGCGCACGGGCAGCGGCTTGCTGAACAAATACCCCTGAACTTCGTCACACCTGAGCAAACGCAGGAATCGCAACTGGTCCTCTGTCTCGACTCCTTCCCCGACAACCTGAAGCCGCAGGTTGTGTGCAAGAGTCACGATCGTCATGACCAGCGCCGCATCATCGGGATCAGTAGTGAGATCCCGAACGAAGGATTGATCAATCTTGAGAGCGTCGATCGGTAGACGCTTCAGGTAGGAAAGCGAGGAGAACCCCGTCCCAAAATCGTCGACTGAAATTGTGACACCCATTGCTTTAAGCCGGGCCAGCACGTCGATCGACGCTTGAGCATTGCTCATGATCGAACTCTCCGTGAGTTCCAGATCGAGCAAGGCCGGCGGCAGTCCAGTGTCTTTTAGGATCTGCAGAACGATCTCGGCCAGGTGTTCTTGTTGGAACTGTCGCGCTGAGACGTTAACGCCAACGCGCATAGGCGCAAATCCTTTGTCTTGCCATTCACGATTCTGGCGGCACGCAGTGCGCAACACCCATTCGCCCACGGGAAGAATCAAGCCGTTGTCTTCGGCGAGTGGAATGAATCCGACGGCAAAAGCAATCCCAGTTGCGGGTGTTGCCAGCGCACGAGCGCTTCGACTCCGGTAATCTTCAATGAATCAACAGCGAGGCGGGGTTGGTAGTGCAGTACGAACTCTTCATTCTCTATAGCATAACGAAGACTGCTCTCAAGCGCGAACTGTCTTGACGCTTTAGAGTTCATGTCTTCGGTTTAGAACTGGTAGTCGTCTCCGCTGGACTTCTTGGCGCGATGAAGCGCGCTGCCTGCATTTCGCAGCAGGCTCTCGGTCTCGCTGCCATCATGCGGAAAGATACAGACGCCGATACTAGTGGTGGCAAAGAAGGCAGAGGATTTAAGACTACAACTGCCGCCCTCTGAGTCTCAGACGGCGGCAC
>JBDTYQ010000113.1:0-10221 GCA_040005515.1 bacterium | reverse complement strand
CTTCTCGTCAGAGTCTTCAGCAAGAACCGCTTGAATGATTGGCAGGCTCAGCGAATGCCGTTTGGAGATTCCCGGAACGTTGTGACCGGCAGCGTAGACTGCATGCCGCTCGTTTTCCTGATACCACTCAGCGAGGTTAGCGGTCTTGTGCATATTCTCAATAATCTGACGCCAGCCGACGCCCGTGTTGTATGCGCAGAACGAGATCTCGCCCTCTTGCGTACCGTAGGGGATCACGCACATCTCGGTGCGACGGAAGTCGTAGTTGAAGAGATCCTGAAACCACATCCCTTCCACACAGAGCACACGCCAGATGTCATTTGGATCCTCGGCCTTCTCGGTCTTCATCCGATCGTTGCGATCGGAATTGGAGTTGGTTGAAGAAGGCTTGAAGAGGTTGAGTATCTGCGAGATTGGAAACCCTTCAGGCGCACGTTCCGGATTGAAGTTGCGCATGATGGCCATGCCGAGCTGAGCGTAAGACAATTTGTGCCCGCGCGCCGTATCAGTAATCACGGCGACGTCCTTCATGAACTGTTCGTAGTCAAAGAACTCGAAGAGCGATTTGAACTCGCCGGTGTTCTTGTTCACAACCATCAGGGTGAAGATGCCGCAATTCGGGTGGCAATTGCAGGAAGACCAGCCCCACGGCGCATCAGCTCCCTGCAGCATGTCCATCACACTGGTGAAGGCCGAATAGGACGAAAGCGGATACCAGTCGCGCAACGGCTGCAGTTGACCGTCCAGTTGATCCTTCAGATCGTGCGTCATTCCAGCCAGCGTGTATCGCTGCTGGATACGCATCTCGTCGGACACATCTTCGTCGCGTCCTGTGAAGGAAACAGGCTGGAAAGCAATCGTTTGAACCTTATCAATGTTCTGTGCGGCGAACTGCACAATCTGGCCAATGCCATCGTTGTTAATTGTGTTGACGATCGTGGTGACCAGGGTGACCTTGATGCCGACGCTCGCGAGGTTCTCGATAGCCCGAAGCTTTACGTCAAACAGATTGCCCACGCCGCGATGTTTGTTCTTCTCTTCACTGACACCATCGAACTGGAGGTAGACTCCATGTTGACCGGCTTCCTTCGCTGCTTTACAGAACTCAATGTCTTCAGCGAAGCGAATGCCGTTAGTCGCGGCGAGAATCCGGTAGAAGCCAATCTTCTTTGCGTACGCGACAGCCTCGAGATAGTAAGGCGAGAGTGTTGGCTCTCCTCCGGAAAAGAGAATGATGATCTGGCGCTTTGGTTTGAATGACACCGCACGATCCAGAATCGCTTTCGTGTCTTCAAACGTTGGCTCGTGAACGTATCCCACCTGGTTGGCGTCCATGAAGCATGGATTGCACATCATGTTGCAGCGATTAGTAAGATCCACTGTCAACACTGCGCCGCGACCATACTTAATGTTTGACGTCCCATGGTGATGCACTGACGCGTCATCGGCAACGCGGAAATCACGTCCGAAAAACAGCGATTCGATTCTTTCAAGGAATGCCGGGTCCGTCGCCATCACATCCGTGAACTGGCCGTGCTTCGGACAGGTCTTCTGCATTACCACCTGGCCATCGATCTCCAATATCTGCGCTTTGATTTCACCCGGATGTTGGTGCATCAACGTTTCGAGGGCGGTTTCTCCGGTGATGACGGCATTCCGGACTTCCTTTACACATGTCGGACAGAGGCTGTCTGTCTCCCGCGGAAAGCCCAACGGTGGAGCGGTTCTCTCGTAGGACTTAAGGAGGGCTCCTGGCGCCCACTTGGGATGAATCGCCTCTCCCTCAGGGAGACGGCGGTTCACCGACTGGAAGGCTTTCCAGGCGACGTCCGAAATGGTGGATAAGACCTTGGAGCCTCTGACCCCAGTCAGTTTGCCCTTATCGGATTCACCTCTGCGAAACTGATCACTAAACAAATTGATTCTCCGGTCGCCCAAACCTGGGGCGCTACGATCATTCAGACTCACTATTACTTACAATAACGCTGCGAGATGTATACCTGGCGACACATCCTTCGCAGCCGTGTCATGATAGTTTGCTGAAGGGTTAAAGGCAAGCGCAAAGACCTTTAAAACTGGAAGTCGACGCAATCTGTCTTGGTGTTCCTGAAACATTCTAGCCCCTTTGGTACGCTCATTTAGCTAGCTATTGGGGCCCGCCTTTACCGTTCGCCAATTACGCTTTACCATCTATGCCCCTTGACCTATGCCGAGTCACCCCACAGCCACAGTGAGCGCGTCTGCCCGTTTGGCCGAGAGCGTCATAGTGGGCCCTTACGCAGTAATTGAGGGCGACGTGCAGATTGCCGAAGACTGCGAGATTGGCGCCCATGCCGTCATTAAGCGCTTCACTACGCTAGGCAAAGGCAACCGCATCTTTGAACATGCCGTCCTGGGTGGTGAACCGCAGGACGTGAAATTCAAGGGCGAACGAAGCCGGTTGGTCATCGGGGACGAGAATCAGATCCGAGAATTCTGTACACTGCACCGCGCCAGTGGCGAGGGAGAGGCTACGCGAATTGGTTCGCGAAACTTCTTCATGGTAGGCGTGCACATCGCCCACAACTGCATAGTCGGCGATAGCAACACCTTCGCAAACGGCGCGGCGTTGGCCGGACACATTACAGTCGAGGATCATGTTTTCCTCTCAAACAACGTAGGCGCGCATCAGTTTGTGCGAATGGGTCGCTATGCGATGGTTGGAGGGAAGTCGAAGATCGTGCAGGATGTACTGCCGTTCTTCATGACTGACGGAAATCCGCCGCGCGTTCGTGGGTTAAATAGCGTGGGCTTGCGTCGCGCCGGTTTTTCAGCAGAAGCGAGGCAAGCTTTGAGGAATGCATACCGAGTCCTGTTTCGAACCGGCTTGCCTTTGCAAGACGCACTCGCCGAGTTAGAAAAAATCAAAGATGAAAACGTGAGGCATCTGCTCGGCTTTATTCGCGGGTCACACAGAGGATTTACGAGAGCACGGAAAGACCAGGGCAAGTCCGGGACCGAGTCATCGTCAGTTTGAAATCCGTTTCACCAAGGGTTGCTGCCCAAAATCAAATGCAAGAAAGCCATTCATTCACGGTCGCCGAATTAGCCGCACACGTTGGCGGACGCGTAGTAGGTGATGACCAGACCGTCATCTCTCGGGTCGCTGCCTTGGAATCTGCCGGCGACGGCGAAGTCTCTTACGTTGAGGATGCCAAATATTATCCCGCGGCCCGGACGAGCGGCGCCGCCTGCCTCATCGTTCCTGAAAGATTTGCGCGTGAGTCAGCAGCCGATTCAGGTGCCTCAGCGCGAAGCAAGGAGCCGGCCATGATAGAAGTGAAGCGCCCCAAGCTGGCCTTCTCTCTAATCGGGACGCTCCTGCATCCTGCCAAACAACGTGAACCGGGAATCGACTCGTCAGCCGTGATTGCATCAACGGCAGAGTTAGCGCTCACTGTGTTTGTCGGTCCCCACGTCTCCATCGGCGAGAACGCACAAATCGGAGCCGGTACGCGATTGGAAGCGGGTGTCACGATCGGGGACAACGTGAGCATTGGCGTTGATTGTGTCTTTCATCCCGGAGTAACGCTCTATGACGGGATCACTGTGAACGACCGCGTCATACTCCACGTTGGTGTCTGTCTTGGCGCGGATGGTTTTGGTTACGTGCGTGCCGAGACGGGCTACCGTAAGTTTCCGCAAATCGGTACTGTCTTGATTGAAGATGATGTTGAGCTCGGTGCTTACACGTGCGTTGATCGCGGCGCGATGGGGCGCACGCGAATCGGCCGGGGGACGAAGTTAGACAACCTGGTGCACGTTGGTCACAACTGCGATATTGGGGACCGCGTCGTGATTGCAGCCCAGACTGGAATCTCAGGAAGCGTGGTTATCGAAGACGATTGCGTGATCGGCGGTCAGGTCGGATTCGGCGATCACATTCGTGTTCTTAGTGGTGCGGTGATTGGTTCGAAAGCGGGCGTCCTGCCTGGCAAGATCGTACGGCCTGGGGTCTGGTGGGGAATTCCGATTCAACCGCTGGAGGAGTACAAGCGTTTGAATGCGCACCTCGGTCGCCTGCCGCAAATGCGAGAGGAACTCAAACAACTGCGCCAACGATTGGCAGAACTTGAAAAGAAATATGGGGAAGCTGAAGATTTGAGGCGCTAGTGGCGTCTGCGGAGATAGTGCTACTTCGCGACGTCCAGGTTTTCGTCCCGCTGTCACCCGATCTCCGCTGCTCGGCTTTGCATCAGCTCTTCAACGATGCGCTCAGCTGCGCGTCGCGAGGCACCGCCTTCACCCAACCGGTGCGCTACTTCAGCAAGTCGTCGCCGCACTTCTTCGTTTCGTTCGGGTTTCAGCAGCGCCATTAGCTCGCTCGCCAACGACTCACCGTCAAATTCGTTCTGCATCAGCTCCGTCGCCAACCGCTCTCCCGCAATCAGGTTCACCAAGCCGAAATGCTCCGCGCTTATCAGCCGCCCCAGAGTGTGCCAGTTAATTGCTGACTCTTTGTAAACCACCACCATCGGCGTGCCCAGGAGCGCGGCCTCCAGGGTCGCAGTACCGCTGGCAACTGCTGCAGCGTCCGAAGCGGCAAGTGCTTCGCGCGTCTCGTGATCGATGATTCGAAGTGTAGCCGGAAGCGGTAAGGAAGAAGCGCGGCTGCTAATGATCTCTTTCATTTCGTTTGGAGTCCGACCGGGTGCAACAGCTAAAACGAACTGCACCTCGGGTCGTTGCTGTGAGATTAAAGCTGCCGCATTCAACATCGGCGGGAGGATTCGTTGAAGTTCCTTACGTCGACTCCCCGGCAGCAGCGAAATGATTGGATGCGAAGGATCGAGATTATTGAACCGGCAAAAGTCTGCACGGTCGTAGCGAGTCTGAACCTCGCCCGCCAGAGGATGACCGACAAATTCAACGTGATTCGCTCCATGCTGTTTATACCAATCCGGTTCAAACGGGAGAATGGTAAGTAGCAGGTCGACGTCACGCTGGATCGTACGCACTCGATGCGAGCGCCAGGCCCAGAGTTGTGGGCTGATGTAGTAGATCACTTTCAGCCCGCGCCGGTGCAGTGCATGGGCTAAACGTAGATTGAAGTCAGGCCAGTCCACCAGAATTACCGCGTCAGGTTTCTTGGCCAGTGCCGCTCGCTTGAGTGACTTGAAGGCGCTCCAGAACTTCGGTAGGGCACGGCCGATCTCCAGCAGTCCCACAATAGACAAGTCGTCTGATTGAACAATTGAATCAACTCCCGCGGCGCGCATCAATGGACCAGTGGCCCCGAAGATCTCAAGACGAAGATCTGGGGCAGCCTCGCGCAGGGCGCGCACTAGCGTCGACGCGTGCGCATCTCCCGAGGCTTCTCCGGCAACGATCATGAGACGGAGTGCGGGTTGAAGTGGATTCGACATTGTGAACAGCATAATAGCAGTGGGCAGGAGACAGTGGGCAGTAGGCAGTGGACCTTGAACATCCCTACTGCCTTCTACATTTTTCGTGCTAGCATCGCTTCGTTTTACAAACAAGGCGCGCGCTCTTTGCGAGGTTCAGGTTAGTGCTCGCCCGTTGAGCTCGGGAGGTCTTCACTTCTTTGCGCGCTTCTTCCCCAAAAAACTTTTTAAGAATTGCCCTGTTCGCATTTGCGAGCGCACTGCTGAGTGCTGCTCCGCCTGTCGCTGCGCAGCAAACGAATCCGGTGGATCGGAAGGTCATCAACCCGATGACCGATACGCCGAACGTCAATCCTCTAACTCAAGACCAACCCGTTAAGCCACGCACACCTACGAAAGCTACCCAGTCCGCTGAAGCTACAGAGGACCTGAAGATGGATGCCGGGACTCAAACTGTTTCTGGTCCCAAAGAGGCGCGTGTGTTCGTTTACGAGGGAAATGTAGACGCCCGCATAGGCACTTATCGTTTGCAGGCGGACAAGATCACTGTTTATGAGGCGACGAACAAGCTAATCGCTGAGGGCAACGTAGTCTTCGATCAGGGAGACCAGCAGCGAATTACGGGAACGCGCGCGGAGTGGAACTACAAATCCAAGACGGGCTTCTTTGTGAATTCTACGGGCTACTCAAATCAAACAGAAGATGGAACTCGGATCTACTTCACTGCTGATCGCGTCGAACGCGTGAGCCTCGATACCATCGTTGTAACGAACGCGCAGCTCACAGCATGTGACGAAGACGTACCCAAATGGAGCTTCCACGCGAAGCGCGCGAAGATCAAAACTGCCGATCGCATGAGAGCCTATTCACCAACGTTGCGAGTGAAGGGCGTGCCCGTCTTATACATGCCGTACGTTTCGGTTTCGATTAAGCGACGGGATCGCGCCTCCGGTTTTCTTACTCCGACATTCGGCGGTTCAGGCGCAAAGGGCTTTCGCTTTTCCAGCGCTTACTATCGGACGTTGGGGCGATCTGCAGACCTCACACTTCGCAGCGATCTGTATGCGACGCGCGGAGTCGGTATCGGTGCAGATCTGCGCACCAGAGCGAATTCCCGCTCGTACTTCAATCTCGGCTTCTACGCGGTCAAGGATCGTATCCTGGGTCCAAAGGCTGATGCCACTCATCCAGATCAGGGAGGCTCGAGCTTCTATGTGGACGGCGTTCACTATTTTCCGAATGGCTTCATCGCCGCTGCCGACGTCAACATAACGTCTAACCTCTCATACCGGCAGGTGTTCTCCGACAACATTCAACAGGCGATCTCTCCAGAAGAACGTTCTCAAGTGTTTGTGAACAAGGATCATGGAGACTACAGCTTCAACTTCCTGGCGCGAACGCAAGTCACTTCGTTGCCGACCTCGCGTATTCGGATTCGGGAGTTGCCGAGTATCACGATTGAGAAGCGCCCCTCGCCGCTGAGTTTCTTGAAGAAGATCCCTGTCTATTTTTCATTCGAAGGCGGCGCCGAAGGCGTGAGCCGAAAAGAAACCGTGGACGACCTCCTGGCGTTTCGAAATCAGGTAGGCGGTGATCCCATCATCTCTCCTTCGCTCGTTCAACGGCTCGACTATCACCCTCGACTTTCGCTGCCTCTGAGTTTTGCCGGGTTCAATGTAACGGCTACCGCGGGCGCGCGCGTGACGTTCTACTCAAACTCACTCGACCCGGCAACTCGTAACGTCCTCAGTTCAAACCTCACGCGCGGCTATGGTGAGTTTGAACTGGACGTGCGACCCCCGGCGCTTGCCAAAGACTTCCAGCACCGGAACGGCGCATTTTTCTTTCGCCATGTGATCGAACCCTACATGGTTTACCGCAGGATTTCCGGGATCAACGAATTCGATCGCTTAATACGATTTGACTACAACGATGCAGTTGCCGATACAAACGAAATCGAGTTCGGGATCACGAACCGGTTCTTCACGAGACGCTCGACGGAGAACGTGAGCAGTGCAGCCGTACGTGCGACAAGAAGAGGGGAAAGGACCCCGCTCTCGAGCCAGCCATACGAAGCTCTGACAGTCACGGTCCGCGGAAAATATTTCTTCGATCCTTACTTTGGCGGGGCTCTGATTCCCGGACAGCGCAACCAGTTTTACCCAATCAACACGCTTTCTGGTTTTAGCTACGGCGGCATTCCGAGACGATTTTCTCCGCTGAACGTCGAGGCCCGTTATCGCCCGCGCAGTGACATCTTTGTAGATTTGCGGACAGACCTCGACACGCGTGATGGAGGCTTGCGAGCCATCTCAACAACATTTGGGATCAACCGTCCGCTCGTCCAGGCATTTCAGAGTTTCTACTACACGCGCGCGATAGCGCTGGTCGGAAATCTTTCGCGATTTGGAGATGCAAACGGCAACGAGCCGGGAACGCAACGCGGTTCGCAATGGAGTCCATCAATCTTTCTGGGCAACCGCGGGCATGGACTCTTCGGCGGCGCGTCATTCTTTTTCGACTTCACGACGCGTCCCACAGATGAGAATAGTTCGCTGATTAGCTCGACCGTGACGGTTGGCTATACGTGGGACTGCTGCGCTGTCACTGCTCAGAACTACACCTTCGACGTGGGTGTGCGAAAAGAGAACCGTCTGGTTTTCAGCTTCCGCCTCAACGGCATCGGCACCTTTGGCACGGAACAAATCGGGCAAAACTTCCACTAATCAAGAATGCGTGTAGGACTAGATGGCTACCCGCTGGCTGCTCCGCCAACCGGCGTGGGACATTACACCCTTGAACTAGCGCAAGCATTAGCATTGCTTGCGCCGGATGATTCCTTTGAACTGATCTCGCCATTTCCTTTCGAACCATCGATTCAAAAAAAACTCGACGAAGCTTCGCCGGCTAATCTTGCAGCAGTGAACCCCCGCGGTGCGACAATCAATCGGCGTTGGTGGGCCGCCGGGTTACCGCTCTATCTTTGGCGCAATCCTTTCGATGTTTTCCACGGAACGAACTACGACGTGCCGCTCTGGAATCGTAAGCAGACGGTTGTCACGATTCACGATCTTTCGATCCTGCTGCACCCGCAAAACCACCAGCGACATCTCGTGCGACGTGCTCGTCGCCGGCTACCGCTAATGGCGCGAGCCGCCACGATGGTCATCACTCCCTCGGAAAGCGTTAAGCGAGAAGTCTGCGAACATCTAAATATCAACGCTGATAAGATCGTCGTAACTCCCGAAGCGCCGCGCCGCAGTTTCCGACCGGTACCTATCGAAGAGACAGTTGCGGTGAGAGCGCGACTAGGAGTCGAAGCGGACTTCATCCTCTTCGTCGGCACGATCGAGCCACGCAAGAATCTGCTGACCCTAATGCTTGCCTTTGATGATGTCTTGCGTCACTCCGCCATTAGGCCGCAATTGGTCATCGCCGGCGGCGAGGGTTGGCTGATGGATGAGTTCTTTTCTTTCGTTGAGAAGTCTGGCGCCGGAGAGCGAGTCCGTTTCACCGGTTATCTGACTGACGAAGATCTGCGAGCGCTCTATTCGTCATGCAGGATCTGTATCTATCCGTCGCTTTACGAAGGCTTCGGCTTGCCACCGCTTGAGGCGATGGCCTGCGGCGCTCCTGTCATTACGAGTAACATTCCGGCGATTGTCGAAACAGTTGGAGTGGCTGCCTGTCTGGTGGATCCACTCGACGTGAGTTCCCTGGCCAAGACGCTGGTAGAACTATGGAACGATGATGCGCGACGCGGGGAACTCTCCGAAATGGGCCAACGAAGGGCCGCAACGTTCTCGTGGGAACGAACCGCCCGGTTGACCTATCAGGTCTATCAGGAAGTGCTACTGCGAAGGAAAAAGAGCTGATGAGGATTGGCAGGTCTTCAGGGTCGAGTGGAGTTGCGCAGGCGCCGCATGCGTTCGAGTGTCTTCAAGTAGGCCCAGCCGAATTTCAGAAGTTTGGCGTGCGACTTACCTGAGTTGCGGGCCTGATAGTGGAAGGGAACTTCCTTGATGCGTCCTCCCAGCAGGTGAACCCTCACCAGTATCTCTTCGAGAACATCAAAGTCCCTGGCTTCCAAATTCAGTTTCCCTAAAACGCTCTGGCTATACATGCGGTAGCCACTTGAGAGATCCGCAAGCGGCAGATCCAATACTCGGCTGTACGTAACATTGAGAATTCGACTGAGCACACGACGGAATTTCCCCATATCCGCTTTCCCACCGGGCACGTAGCGTGAAGCAATGATCATGTCCGCTTCACGGCGCTGCTGCCAGAAGTCTTTGAGGAACACCGGTGGATGTGAAAGGTCAGCATCCATCGTCATTACGTAGGGCGCGCTCGTCGCGGCAAAGCCTATTAAGAGAGCGCCACCGTAGCCCGGCTCTACCTGCGTCACGACATGAGCTCCCAATTGCCGCGCGAGGTCTTGTGAGCCGTCTGTCGAACCGCCGTCAGCTATGATGATTTCCGATTTCAGGCCGAGACCCTCAATCTCCTTTTTGAGTAGGGTAAGCAGGATTTCAAGGTTCTCACGTTCATTAAGGACCGGGATTACTACGGCGAGGTCGGGAGGTGTTTGGTTCATTAGCGCGGCATAATACCAAAAAAGGCCAACTATCTAAGTCGGCCTTTTGGGTAACACTTGTTTGCTTTGCTTACTCTAGAACCGGTTACGGTATTCAGTGGAGTTCATAAAGCCATTGATCATTTGTCGCGGGTCACCATTTTGATCCAGAGTGCTGATCCAGTTCAGGTATAGAGCATCCGGATCGCGCCGCAAGTAACCAAAGTATTGCATGACCACGAACGATTGGTTGTAGTACTT
>JBDTYQ010000112.1:0-10480 GCA_040005515.1 bacterium | reverse complement strand
ATAAGATGCTTACAGTTGCGATCGTTCAAGCAGCCCCTATCTTCATGGACCTTGAAGCCAGTATTCAGGTGGCTATTGAGCATATTGGTGCAGCTGCGAGGCAAGGCGCGCAACTTGTCGTGTTCGGGGAAACCTGGTTGGCCGGCTATCCCGCATGGCTCGATTATTGTCCAGGTGCTGCGCTTTGGAATCATGAGCCGACCAAGGAAGTCTTTTCGGAACTGCGGCGGAACAGCCTATCCATTCCAAGTCGCGAAGCACAGATGCTGGCCAAAGCTGCCAGCGATCACAGAGTGGTTCTTGTAATTGGTGTTAACGAACGCATCGACGAGGGACCTGGGAACGGGACGCTTTACAATAGCTTACTCACGTTCGGTTCGGATGGAGCCCTGCTTAACCACCACCGCAAACTCATTCCAACCTTTACCGAACGAATTGTATGGGGCCAGGGTAACGGAAGCGGCCTCAAAGCGGTTGATACAGCAGCGGGCAGGATCGGTGGACTGATTTGTTGGGAACACTGGATGCCACTGACGCGACAAGTGCTTCACGATTCGGGAGAACACATACACATCGCCGTCTGGCCAACAGTCCACGAGATGCATCAGATTGCCAGTCGTCACTATGCATTTGAAGGAAGATGCTTCGTGCTGGCGGCGGGGCTCTTGATGAGGGTTCGTGACTTACCCCATCAATTGGAGGTTGTATCGGAGTTATCTGATAAGCCCGACCACTTCTTGCTCAGAGGCGGAGCCTGCATCATAAAACCCGACGGGCAGTACCTCGTTGAGCCGTTGTTTGATGAAGAACGGATCGTTGTCGCCGAACTTGACTTGGAGACTATCGACAAAGAACGAATGACATTAGATGTATCCGGCCATTATCAACGCCCGGATCTATTTGATCTCAGAATTATTTGAAGAGGAAAATTTATAGAAAGGGCGACGCTTTACCACCAGATCCCCAGCGACGAATTAGAAGCGGGATCGTTATGGCTTGGCTAATTCACCAAGACCACGAAAAGTGAGACATTTTACGAGGAGTTGTTCAAGTCATCGGGCGACGAAGATAACATCACGAAGATCACCAGTCTCAACCTTCCTTTCCAGTCCGCGCATTTCGAGTTGCATCCCATGATTTCGCCATCTCCGCGTGGTCAAGCAGAAGTCCATCACAGAAAGCAATTGCGTTTTTTAAATGAGCTGGAGCTCTAGAGAGACAAGAATGTTTGAGATGCCAAATTGTGACGCTGGACTCTGTGTTCGATGCGCCATTGAAGTTAGCTGAGAAGGAGCGAGCAAAAATAATGCGAATTGAAGGAGTCTCCAAAGACAAGGCCGGTCTCTTTGTCAGGCTTAGCTATTGGTTCTCGCAACGGCGGTTTGGGAAAGTGGCGGACCCATTAAGGGTCATGGGACATCATTCCTGGGTCTCATTCGGCTCTGGTATGTTCGAACTCGCAAGCGAACGCTCACACCTTGTCGAACCCCGACTGAAAGAGCTTGCTCAGATTAAAGCTGCTACGTTGGTTGGGTGTCCGTTTTGAATCGACATCGGCTCTGCCGTTGGCAGAAAAGCAGGGATCACTGAGGCGCAGCTTCACAATCTTTCCACGTATCGTGCGAGCACTGCATTCTCTCCGCTCGATAAGCTGGTGCTCGATTACAGTGTGGCGATGACCCAAACGCCGGTTGAAGTTTCCGATGAACTCTTTGCGGCGCTACGGCAACATTTTAGCAAGGCGCAAATGGTTGAGCTAACCGGAGCGATTGCCTGGGAGAATTATCGGGCGCGGTTCAATCACGCGTTCGGCATCGAAGCTCAAGGCTTCTCGGAAGGTGCGTATTGCCCCGTGCCGGAGCGAACTACCTAAGGCTCATAATTTTCAGTAGGACAGACATTCCGGTCTGTCCCGCGATTGAAGAAATCAAGACGGACAGGCAGGAATGCCTGTCCTACTTGAGCTCATCGTGGTTGCTCCAGTTGTGGGGCAGCGAGTTCGTCAAGCGTGGCGCGCACTTCCAGCGGTCGTGCTTCACGCAAAACATTCAGCGTCACAACAGAGCCCGGCGCAGTGCTTGCCACGATATTCCGGAAAATATTTGAATCGGTCATCTCAACGCCATTGAATCCGGTGATGACGTCTCCCTTCTTCAGTCCCGCTCGGTCTGCGGCACTGCCCGGTCTTACCTGCGCCACACCCACCCCTTTCGTTTCCTTTATCCCAAGTTCCTTAGCGGCATCGGTATTCAATTTAACTACCGTAATTCCAAGCTGACCGCGGCGCACCTTTCCGGTCTTGACGAGAGTGTCCGTGATTGCGCGCGCCATGTTCGATGGAATTGCGAAGCCGATGCCGATGCTGCCCCCGGATGGCGAAAGGATTTGTGAGTTGATACCGATCAGCTCGCTATTCGTGCTGACGAGTGCTCCGCCCGAGTTGCCCTGATTGATCGGGGCGTCGGTTTGCAGGAAGTCTTCGAAGCTACCGCTGCTCAGGCCGGTCTGACGTCCCTTGGCACTGATGATGCCCATGGTAACGGTTTGTCCAATTCCCAACGGATTACCAATCGCCAGGACGACATCTCCCACTCGCACTTTATCTGAATCACCCAAGGCGATCACCGGGAGGTTGGTCGCATCGAGCTTCAGCACGGCTAAGTCACTCGGCTGGTCGGACCCCACCACCTTTGCATCGAGAGTGCGGTTGTCGTTCAAGTCCACTTTGATCTGTTCGGCGCCGTCGATCACGTGATGGTTCGTTAATATGTAACCGTCGGTGCTGATGATGACGCCTGACCCCAGGCCACTTCTGCGCTGCTCCGGCATTTGCTGCGGTACGCGGTCACCGAAGAACTGTCGGAACATGGGGTCGTCCATGAACGGATATTGTTGCGGCGCGCGCACACGCATTTCAGAGTGAATCGTAATCACCGCCGGAGATACCCGACTCACTACGTCGGCATAAGATACGACAGGACCTGTTGCGCCGCTGGGAGGACCGTTGTTGATCGGTCCGTTGTTTACTCCGGGATCTGAGCTTGAGGCGAACCGCACTCCCTGAGATCTACCGGAGCTACATCCTCCCAGTAGAAGAGCCAAAATTAGCAAACTCGATACCATCACTATCCGCCCGTTCTCGAACGACAACCCTTTGCTAATCATAAACCCACTCCTCCTCGAATTATTGAGAGACTACTGCTACGGTAAACCCGCGTAGTAGTCCCGAACTAACCTGGATTCTACCAAATTGCCTAAAGCCTCCAACAGTAGTCGGCGACGCAGCGACCGCTCCAGTCCACGCAACTTGATGCCGAGAGCCACTAAGAGGATGCCATCGATAAAACAAAACTGATCGTCGGCCCGCGGAAGAGGGCTACCCCGCTTTTGGAAAGTTGCTAAAGGCCTTAGGATGATGAACAACCAAATAGAATGAAGCGTCGTCGTCAACAGGTGAAGGCAGTTTACTCGGAGAGGAATCGTTATGTACTTCGTCCGTCGGGGCGAAATGTTCATAGCCTCGTGAGATCGTCGGTCGGGTCGCAACGGTCCGGTTCCGCCACGAAATTCAAGACGGGCGACCTTGACCGCTGACATCGAAGTCATCGCCATTCAGAAGACCAATGATGCCTCCGAAGGATTGCTCAAGTCGGAAGTGAAGTATCGCTTCTCCATCGATATGGCTTCTCTAAAATCTGAGTAAGGAAAGGAGCAACAATGCAGAAGCGGAAACTGGGAAATGGCAACCTGGAAGTGTCAGCGATCGGCCTCGGTTGTATGGGTTTGAGCTTCGGCTACGGGCCAGCCACTGAAAAATCAGCGGGCGTCAAACTCATTCGGACTGCGTTCGAACGCGGCGTTACTTTCTTCGACACCGCCGAAGTCTATGGTCCCTTCACCAATGAGGAAATGGTGGGCGAAGCAGTAGCACCCTTTCGCGACCAGGTGGTGATCGCCACAAAATTCGGCTTCAAGAATGGTGAGACGACTGCCGGACTTGATAGCACGCCGGAACGCATACGAGTTGTTGCCGAGCAATCACTGAAACGCTTGCAGACGGATCGGATTGATCTGTTCTATCAGCATCGCGTGGATCCTAATGTACCGATGGAAGATGTTGCCGGAACGGTCCGCGACCTCATACACGAAGGCAAGGTCAAGCACTTTGGACTTTCGGAAGCGGGCGCAGAAATGATTCGCCGGGCTCACGCAGTCCAGCCCGTCGCCGCCCTGCAGAGTGAATATTCCTTGTGGTGGCGTGAACCAGAACAGAGTGTGTTGCCGACGATCGGGGAATTAGGTATCGGCTTTGTGCCGTTCAGTCCGCTGGGCAGAGGCTTTCTTACGGGAGCGATAAAAAAAGATACGAAATTTGAGGGCAACGATATTCGAAATGCGCTTCCGCGCTTTGAGGGTGAAGCACGACAGGCAAACCTCGCTCTCGTAGAACTGCTTGGGAAAACTGCTGACAACAAGCATGCGACACGAGCACAAATCGCATTAGCTTGGCTGTTGGCACAGAAACCCTGGATAGTACCGATTCCCGGAACAACCAAAGTACACCGCCTTGAAGAGAATGTGGGCGCTGCCAATATTGAATTGACCGCTGAGGACCTGCAAAGAATTGAAGCTGCCGTCACCCAGGTGCAGGTTCAGGGCGCGCGATACACAGCTCAAATGCAGAAAACCGTTAACCGTTAGGAAAGCGGATTGGCAACCCTGGGAAGAGCTGTGATTGGAAATCCCGAGACCAGATCCAACGTACGGACTCATGAGGTAGCACCGCCACGCGGTAACCGGTGGCCCATCGACGAGCAGTCTTGCGCCACCACATTCAACAATAGCGTCTAATCATAGCTGGTTGAGTGCTGTCGCATCGGCCCACCAGCTACCGCCTGGTGGTACTGAGATCACTCCAAAGGCTCAACCCTAGCAATTGGTTGGAAACTCTCAGGGCACGACTAAACCGATCATGAAACGGGCAACACCGGCACCCAGAATGATCCAGAAAGCATTAGGTTTGAAACGCACCAGCACGAAGCCAGCAACTAACATGATGAGTAACCCGACCCAAGTGTGAATGCCCGCCTGCCCAATGCTTATTGCCGCTGCCACGAGAAGCCCCGCGACCGCCGGCGTGATCCCCCGCAGGAATGATTGAACGAGTGTGTTTGAGCGGAAGCGGCGCAAACTGGATCCTGCGGCTATGACCATCAAGAACGAGGGCAGAAAAACGCTGACAGTTGCCACAAGCGCGCCCAATGTCCCGGCCACGCGGTACCCTATGAACGTGGCAGTAATCAGCACAGGACCAGGCGTAATTTGCCCGAGTGCGGTCGCATCAGCAAACTCCTGATGCGTAAGCCAGTGACGGGTATTAACGACTTCAGACTCAATCAATGGGATCATGACGAAGCCCCCGCCGAATGTCACCGCACCCATGCGCAGGAAAACAGTGGAGAGGGCCAACAGCAGTCCGAGCTTGGCAAGCACAGGCATCGACACCCCTAGCACGCCGATAGAGCGAAGTGTTTTTTTTGGTGGTGGCTGAGCGTCGCCTGCTTTGCCGTCGCTGCGATCTTCCCCTGTCTCCAGCAATCCTTCATTACTCGCAGCATCGTCTTGATCCATCGCCGCCAGCTGTCTGACTCGCTCATCAGCGATCGCCCGTGTTAGGTAGCCGCCGACAAACCCCGGTTTTTCCTGCGTCCGACGCTTACGTCTCTGAGAGATGCGGGACGTAATGCGTTCGCGTCGTCGGGAAGATGTGCTGCGAGCCAGTCGCCATTTTTGAATCTGCTTCTCGGCGTACGAATCGATGAAGATGCCGACGATGCCTGCCGAGAGCACGACCTCGATGACGGTGGCACCAAGAAGGGCAACAGCCAGGCAGGATAAGACAGCGACGACCCACTGCCACCGTTTCGTCAGTGTGTTCCTGCCGATACGCCACGCCGTCACGAGGATGAGAGCGACAACCGCAGCGTTCAGCCCGCGAAACAGGCGGTCTGTGTTTGGGAAATTGCGCAGGTGCCGGTAGAGGATCGCCAGCACCATCATCATCAGCATGGATGGTAGAATAAAACCACCCATCGATACCGCCGCGCCGCGCCAACCGCGCAGTTTGAAGCCAATGTAGGCAGCGATATTGCCAGCGTTCGTACCCGGTAAGCTCTGCGCAAGCGCGAAGCCTTCGACGAATTCACCATCAGTCAGCCAGCCCCGCTTCCTCACTACCAGTGTTCTGATCTGAGCGATGACAGCCAGACCACCGCCGAAGCCGACTGTTCCGATTTTAAGGAAAGACAGAAATAGTCCGCCGAGCGTCGCCGTGCGAGCGATGCGCTTGAGCTCTCGCCTGCTATAGCGCACACGCGCCCGCCCCTGGCGGATACGGGTTCTGATTCTAGGCGCCCGTTTCCCGGACTGTGTCTGCACGTTAACCGTTTCCGTAATTGTTCCTCTCTTCCAGAATAACAGAGCGGATGTTAGTACCGGAGACTAGCGCGAGACGATGCTCGGCACACTTACAACTCTTAGTCTGCACTCTCAAGATAAAGATCCATGACGCGGTTGTCGCGATTGCTCGATTTGCCCTAACCCGCTATTCTTTGTTCCCCTACCGTTTCTCCCCAAGAATGACCGAATTCACAGGCGCGGTTATCCCAACGCGTTGGGTGTCACACTACAAGGAGCAATGAATGTGTCGCAGAATTGCCGGAAACTGGTTCAAACACATCGTCATTATTTTCATCTTAGGCACCTCCTTTTCAAGTGCTGTCTTTGCGCAGGACCCGTCCAGCAAGCAGGCCGACCCGCAGGCATCGCCAACACCTCAAGCGAGTCCATCACCTTCTCTTGAACAGCGATTCGTGAGAAACATTCTTCGGGATCAAAAGGCCATCTGGACCGCGCCGTTTTCTGTTCATCAGAGCGACGTCCGATGGATCGCGCCCCTCGCGGTTTCTTCGGCTATTCTTTTCGCTACTGACCGCCATACTGCCGGCAAATTGTTAGAGCCTGGCGATCATCGAACCCGCTTAAGAATCAGTAGGGATATAAGCCGGGGAGGCGCGACATACACTACCGCCGCGGTAGCCGGAACGTTCTATCTGATAGGCCGTACTACTCACAACGCTCGAGCGCGTGAGACAGGGCTGCTGAGCATGGAAGCACTACTTGATAACGGCATTGTCACCATCGCGCTGAAGACTGCTTCACAGCGACAGCGACCGACAACGGATGATGCCAGCGGAGAATTTTTTGCCGGTGGAAGTGCGTTTCCGTCTGGTCATGCCTCGAGTGTCTGGTCTGCGGCAACGGTCATTGCGTCTGAATACGGACGACATCGACCGCTCGTGCGCTTCGCCGCATACGGACTAGCGACCGCAGTATCCATCGCCCGCTATACGGGGCAAAACCACTTTCTCAGTGAGGTGTTGGTTGGAAGCGCTATTGGCTACGGCATTGGACGTTACGTCTATCGCACTAATCACGACCCTTCACTCGATGGAACTAACGGTCGGAACGGACACAGCTTGTTGAAGTCGAAGCTCATTCCCTCCACCTACCCAATCTACAGCAGAGCCGAACACTCATATGGACTGGCGATGCGCTGGCGACTATAGTCGGGGGCCTGTTTGGTCCATTCGGAAATAATGTAGATGGACGAGAGGCAAAACGTGAACGGTGAAGCATCTTTGTTTTCCTGGCCACCGTGGCTTTTGTGGGCACTGTGTTCTGCAGTGTTTGCGGCTCTGACCGCAATCTTCGCCAAGATCGGACTCGAAGGCGTAGATTCGGACTATGCAACGCTGGTGCGTACCGCGGTGATTATCGTCGTGCTCGGAGCGTTCGTAACTCTTTCCGGTAAGTGGCGAAGTCCCGCGACGCTTTCACAACGAAGCGCATTGTTTCTTGTATTGTCGGCACTGGCCACCGGCGCTTCGTGGGTCTGTTACTTCCGCGCGCTAAAGATTGGTGAAGCCACGCGGGTGGCGCCGATCGACAAGCTGAGCGTTGTACTGGTGGCCATCTTTGCGATGATCGTCCTGGGCGAGCGCCCTTCCCTGCGCGACTGGATTGGAATCTTTTCCATCGCCGCGGGAGGCATTCTATTGAGTCTGAAAAGATGAGGACGCTGGTGGTAACAAGCTAGGGGTTGGGCTGCAGTTGTACAACGTTGACGTGGCCGTCAAACATTCTGAAACCCTATCGACCTACCACAATCCGACGAGCTTCCACCAGAATGGCCCAATGCCCAGCCAAAAAACGAGATTGAGAAGTGAGATCACGAAACCCAGCTTCCACCAGGTTCCCTGTCCAACATAACCCGCGCCAAAATAGATCGGCGCTGAGCCCGTGCCGTAGTGGGTGATGCCCGCGTTGAGATTCGAGAAGAAAGCTAGCGCGAGTGCGGCCAGCATGACCGGGACGCCTCCCGCGAGAGCTGCTGTCAAAAACACGGGATAGAGTGCGGTAACGTGGGCGGTCATGCTTGCGAAGCAGTAATGGACATAGAGGTAGGTAACGATCAGCGCCAACAGTGCGGCTTTCCAGGGCCAGCCACCCAGGCGGGCAAAGACATCTTTTGACATCACGTCAATGACGCCAACTTCATTCAGCGCGGCCGCCATCATGAGAAGCGGCGCGAACCAAATTAAGGCATCCCACGCTTTTCGTTCTGCCAGCAAATCATCCCAGGTCAAAACCCGGAACACGAGGATGGCGGACAGCCCCGCGAGCGCCACGAATGCATTGGCAATCCCGTGCCATGGAGAAGTGACCCAACCGATCATCACCGCTACCAGGATCACTACCAGAACAAGTTCATTTCTCTTCATTCCTCCCAGACTATGAAGTTTCTCGCGCGCCAGTGCGCGTGCGGGTTCAATATCTCTGAGCTCCGGCGGGTTCAAACGGTAGAGCAGGTAAGGCACGAAGATCATTGAGAGCAGTCCCGGAACGGACGCAGCGAGTGCCCAGCGGAGCCAGGTCAATTCAACATGTCCAATGTCGCGAGCGAAGCCGGCAATTAGAGGATTGGCAACCATGCCAGTCAGAAACATTGCCGAGGCTGTATAAGTCGCATGAAAACTAACGAGGGTAAGGAAAGTTCCGATCCGATTTGCTGTGGGCCCAGGTTCTGAATCGAGGGCCTCACACAAACTACGCGTGATCGGATAGATGACGCCGCCACCACGGGCGGTGTCTGAAGGCACGAAGGGCGCTAACACTACGTCAGCGGCGACCAGCGAATACGCCAACGTTAGAGCGCTGTGGCCGAAGCGTCGGATGAATAAATATGCGATCCGCAGTCCCAATCCTGTCGTTATAACAGCCCGCGCAAACAAGAATGCGGTGAAGACTAACCAGACGGTTGGATTACTAAAACCTGAGAGCACCTTCTCCGCTGGCAAAGTGCGCGTCAACACCAGCAGTGTCATCGCGATCACTACGCTGACACCCATCGGCACCGGACGCGCAACGAGAGATACGATGGTGGCAGCAAAGATGGCTAGCAGATGCCGCTGCGCAGGATCCAATCCCCGTAGCGGAAGAAAATAGAGCAACGCCCCGGGAACGACCACGACGGCCCACCGCCAGGAGGCCGGCGGATGTGACATAGTCACGGTTAGAACCTTCTCAGTCTTAGCTGCCAGGTTTCAGTCTCCTCATGGGAAGTTGTGATAGGTACCCACTAGGCAAGTATTCCTCATGGCATATCGCGAGATAAATTAATCCTGTACTTCGTATGTTCAAATCTTCGCCGGCTCGTTGCCCTGCGAATGATTGCCACGTTACCGAAGTTCTGCGCGGCCACAAACTCATCTTTCGCACATCGGCCAAGGATGATCCAAGCGGTCATGACATGCGGAATTGTCTGCACGAGTCACAAGGCTTGGGTTCGTTTTGCGCGGCCAAAGGCAACCGAACGCGAACACGGTCGTTATGGCGAATAGGGTTTCCTCATTGGGTACACTGCGCCACACGGACTGATTTCTCCGAAGACTTTCGAAGACTCGGGACCATGCAGACGAAAGCATCAGCAACTACCAGTTCAGACGCACCCCAAGCTGAATCTGGCGTGAGCTGGTTTGGGTAGATGTAATTCTGCCTGCGGCTCCAAACGGGGCACCCGTTTCAACGAACACCGCGTTGTTAGCCAACGGCGGTGCGAAGTTTGGGTGATTAAGTATGTTGAAGAACTCGGCGCGAAGCTGCAATCGGAAACCTTCCGAAATGCTCGAGAGCGGTATGTTCTTGTAGAAGGCCATGTCCATATTGAACAGGCGCGGCCCGGTCGCAATGTTTCTGCCGGCGTTGCCGATACGCGTGATCGGGTTCGGCACGGTGAAGCACTGCGTATTTATGTAATGAAGCGGATCAGAGGGGTTCTCTATTTTGCAACCCGGAACATAGTCCGGCCAGCCGTTTTCGTCGGTGCCTTTAAGTCCCAGCGGGTCTCCGCTGATGACTA
>JBDTYQ010000111.1:0-10641 GCA_040005515.1 bacterium | reverse complement strand
CTATTGCCATGCGGGGCTTGCTTGTCCCTGCGCGTCATGCCAGTAGGGCGTCCAGGCAAGACTAAGAACCTTGACCGCGATGTTGGCTTTCGTGGGCTTCAGACTGATCGTTTCCAGCGTTTCAGTTTGCGAGTCGGTTGCTTTCTCGAGGGCTTCGGTTTCGCTTTTGAACTGCGCGTCGAGATCGGCGAGCTGTTGCGAGACTGCCTCAACCGTTTCCTGTGCACGACCGACGTCTTCAGCTTCCTTCATGGAGCGGCTCACGCCACGCGCCGCGGTTGTGGCCCGCCCAAGCGTTGTCAGGTTCAAAGACTTACGACCCATGAACGAGGAAAGCAGAGTCGCCCCAAAAGAAATGGCCGTCTGCACCTTCTGACTCTTTGATTGTTCGGCCTCGCGGTCAACTGCCTGTTGCGAGCGCCGTTTCTTTTCCTCGAGCGCCGCGATCTTTGGTGCGTACTTCTGTCGCAAACGCTCCACCGCTTCGTCGCGTTGTTCGCGTGCACTTTGCTGTAGCCTCACGCGGAAATCCCGCTCCGACTCGTCTGCATTCGATGCCTGCCCAAGGCTGGGACTCCGAAGCAACTGAAGTTTCTGAGTGCGATAGAGCCATCCCGCGAAGTCCTTGTTCCACTTGTCGTAGCTCTTTGTTTTCCCGGCCGGACCAGGCAGGTCTGCAAACTGGGCATTGTCTGCCGGCGACTGTTCAAGATCAGTGATGGGCAAGTCGATGATTGCGGCGGAATCCCAATCCACCGGCACCGCACCGTCAGAAACAGAAGCGAGGACAGTCAGGTCTTTTGTCGCATCAGTCTGCTTATCGGTGAAACGGATCTGCGCCGCGCCGATCACCTGTGGGTGATAAACCAGGGTCGCTGTTCCCGCGCGTTCTGAGCGAACCGGGATGAAGTACTGCGCAACCTCTGGAGGCAGAACGGGCTGACTGCTGCCCTCCGCTTGCGCTTTTGGAGGGGTATATGAGGAGACACTAGACGGCGCAGTTTGCGTGGAGACGCCGGCGGCGGCGCTCGCTGCGACCGGTGCAGACACTGTCGCTGCTGCGGCCTTAATCGGATCCATCAACGTCTTAATTTGAGTGCGCGTCAGTGGCCCACGCAAATATGATAGCGCCCAGCGACTCTCAAACACTTCAATGCCGTCCTCGTGAACATTGTTGAGGACGAAAATTCTGGCGCTGAGTCCGGCGAGCGTCTGCTCCATCTCCTGCCGATCAAACTTCAGCCCCGTTCCGGAACTTACTCCTTCCAGGCCTTCGAGAACGCGGGCCTTATCACGCTCAGTCTGCAAACGTCCGATGAACCAGGTGCCCGTGTTTGCCAGGCCCTTATAATCGAGGTCGACAGGGTTTTGTGTAGCGAGTACGACACCGAGTCCGAACGCGCGACCTTGTTTGAGTAACGTCAGCAACGGTAGCTTCGATGGCGGATTCGCGACGGGAGGGAAGTAGCCGAAGATCTCATCCATGTAAAGAATGGCACGCAGGCTCGTGGTGCCTGACTGCGTTCTCATCCAGCCGAGTGTTTGATTCAGCAGGAGCGACACGAAGAACATTCGCTCCGCATCGTTCAGATGGGCAATAGAGAAGATCGTGATTCTCGGTTTGCCGTCAGGCGCGTGCAGCATTTGCTGCACATCAAGCGGTTCGCCTTCCATCCAGCTGCTGAAGCCAGGCGCCGCCAAAAGGTTATTGAGCGTCATCGACAGCTCAAAGCGATCTTTCGACGGGAAGAAAGAATCGAGGTCCATCACGCCGACTTTTGCCATCGGGGGTGTTTGGATCTGCTGTATCAACGCCGCAATATCGAGATCTTTTCCGACTGACCAGACGCTATTGAGAATGTTGGAGATGAGGATGTGTTCACGGCTCTTGATCGGATCGGCAGCGATGCCGAGCAAACCGAGCAGGCTGGTGACCGTGGTGTTGATTCGCTCACGCATCAACTCCGGGTCTTCACGGATTGCAGCGGGCGGGGCTGCGAACGACTTAAGGATAGAAACGGGGAAGCCCGCGTTGCTGCCGGGTGTATAGATCCGGACGTCGGCGGCGTCTCGAAAGCGTTTGATGCGCGCATTGTCCTGGCCCCAGTCTGCAAGACCTTTCTGCCACATCGCCGCCTGCTGTGCAGCGTAGTCAGCAACTGAAAGTCCCTTTTTCTGTGCGTCTTCTTCGTTGACCCAGGGTTCAAAGTCGGCCGGTTTAAGATCGGGAAATGTCAGGAGCAAGTTCGAGAGATCACCTTTGGGATCGATGACGATGGATGGGATGCCGTCAATCGCAGCCTCTTCGAGGAGCGAGATGCACAACCCAGTCTTGCCACTACCAGTCATACCGACGCAAACGGCATGGGTAACAAGGTCTTTCGAATCGTAAAGCAACAGACCATCTTTCGGCTTGTCGTGCTTCAAGTCGTAAGGACGTCCTAGATAAAACGCACCTAGTTTTTCAAAGTCTTGCATAGTCAGGCACCTTTCGAATTGTTGGGTTGAACTACGACGTAGATTAGCAGTTGTCCAGACAAAAGTCGCAGCAGGTAAAAGTAGGTTGAGGATTGAGAGCTATCGCCCGCTTCGAAAGTCCTCCAGGCGCTGGAGCAGATGCGAATCCCTTTTCTCAACCCATGAACTTCCCTTTCCTTACTCTCCGGGTCGCACCAGTTCCCATTTGATGCGGGTGTACGCGATGCGAAACCCTTGACGCTCTGCATTGCGTTGCGAGTCACTGCCTGGAAGCGTGACGATCATCGCAACGTCGCAGCCCTGCTCTGCAGCGAAGCGGAGACGACTATCGAGCAGTGCTAGTTGAGCGCCCTGCTTGCGACCTTCAGGGATGGTGCTGGCTCCGGCAAGGAGGGCTACGCCTTCACAAATGCTCAGGCTTCCGGTGGCAATTGGTTTGCCATCGAGCTCTGCGAAGAACGACAGAGCGTCTGATTTTGCGGCGCTGACTTGCGCCAGTTCCAGCATGAACTCCGTAAATTCGGGAAATTCGCTCCATCCCAGGGCCGCAGTTTGTGCCCAGAGATCGTGCTCGCTCGCACTCGCGAGCCGCACGCGAATCTTGTCATTGCGTAGACTTGCGAAGTGTACGCCGCGTTGGATCGAGCGAAACATTACGCTTGAGAACTCAAAAGGCCTGTAACCACGTTCGTGCAGCAGCGCAGGCAAAGCGGGATCGGCCAAGGGGCTTACTTCATGGAAGACCGGCGCGCTGCAGTCTTCGAAAAATTTCTCCAGCCGTTCCACGTCGCCTGCCGTAACAGGCTCGAACAAACCTAGACAGAATGTCTGTGTAAGTGGTGACTCGGCGCCGTCGTACATCGCATAAGCGCCGGCCACTTCGATCCATTGCGCGGCGCGTTCAGGAAAGGCCCTGGTGCGTGCTTCAACGAACTCCGCCGCACTTCGCGCTTCAGCTTTTTCCAGCCGTTTCGCGAGAGAGATGTCGGCAAAGAGCTGCAGTGCATTTTCACTCATCTGTTTAGTCCCAGCCGCTTCATGAACCGGCTTCCTTTGTAAATGAAATATGGGTGCCACATGCGGCGCAGGCTGTCCGCGGAGAACCACCAAAAGTTCAGCGAGATCGTCGGCGCGAGCCCACGCGCATAGTGCCACCACCGCACCGGAATAAAAAGAACTTCGCCGGGTTCGAGCATTACCTCAATCGGTCGCGCGTTTTTGAACAAAGGAAACCTATCGAAGTCAGGCGCTTCGATATCAACGGGACTGTAATTCACGTGACCCAAATTCAGGCTCGGGTAATAGAGACTACGAGACTGCTGCGGCGGAATAAGTATCAACTTCTTTCGTCCGTGAATCTGCACGAGGAGATTATGCGCGGAATCAAAATGGACGGGAGTAACCGTACCCGCCGGCCCGAACCAGAGCGTCGGCTCTTTTTTGAGTCGGGCCTGAAGCGCCGCTGGATAGTACGGCGGGATGTTCATAAAGGCATCGAGCGGTTTGATGTCGTCTCTCAGCTGCGGGAGTTGCCGAAACACGGGAAACTGAGAAATGTAATTACGCGAAAAATCTTCGCCCGAGTTCATCAGATCGATGAACCTTCCGAGTCGGGTGCCTAAACGTCTTCGGTTCCGGTAGTAGTCAGTTGGGTCGTTCGAGGGCGCCGCGCTTTCCCAGGCCGTAAACATCACTTTTGCGTGAGGGTAGTTCGCGCGGAAATATGTTGGGGTCCAAGTCGTTGTCGCGTTCCATGAGTCGGTTAATCCGGTGAGGATTACAGGTCGGTTGAGTCGGACGTAGTGTTCGTAGAAATGGCGTGGCGTAGGTCGCTCAACGCGCTCTATTCTTTGAACCGCTTCGCTCATGTTCGTATGTTCGCACATACGAGATACCGTGTGGAAACTCATCAGCGGGGAGGCTCTGCTCAAGTTAACCTAAGTCGCAGGTCAGGAAGGTGGGGACCCTGTCCCTGCGCTCGTCATGAAGCGAAATGCCTAGGACGACAGCTCAAGTCGATCTCAGTCCCAGGGAGCTTTTTCACTACTCGACCAGCAGTTGAAATCTTTTGGCGTCATCTGTCATTTCACTATTGTTAAAGAAGACATAGGCTGACCCGCCCTGCGCAGGTGTGCCTACCTGCCCCACCAGCTCCTGAAGTTCGCTATCCTCGTACTTGTAGCGCCAGCCGTTTCTACCGTGCAATCTGAAATAACCTTTCGCGGGGGTTACTGTCTGAGTAACGAAAGGATCAACAACATGGCAGATATCGAGATCGCCGCAGAGACGTTGCAGAATCGCAGGCTCCCAATCACCGCGGGGCTCCCAGCAAAGATTAAGATCTCCTCTTTCGGTTTTCGAAAAGAAGTTCTCGAGGTTCGCGATATTGCTTGCGGTCGATGTGAAGCTGGCGGGGGACTGAAACAGAATCGTGCGAGCCCCGAGAGCCGCGGCGCAGGAGCGTGTGACCTCCCATGCTTCCCGAACAATTGGCGTCGGCTTGAAGGCTCCGCAATCAGTCGTTTCAGTTTCAGTGAGTTTCTTTTTTAGTCGACGATAGGTGGGACTCTTAGCTTCATGCGTGATCAGCTGCCAGGCCTTCAACGTGAATTCGAAAGCCGCAGGGACTTCCTGTCGCCAGCGTTCGAGAGTAGAGATGCGCGGCGGTTGGTAAAATGTTTGTTGCACTTCGACAACGGGGAACACTGCTACATATCTGTTCCTGGCGAGGCCGAAGCCTGACGTGCCGATTCCTATGGTGTTGTTCATCGAGTAATTATGTGCGGCCGACAGGTCAGCTCTGTTTAATTGCAGCTAGTGCTTTACGCGATAATAAACGTACACGCAGCCGTTCTTGAATGGCTTGCACTCGAGCAGTTCAAGATCAATCTGATGATTCATTTCGTGAAAGAGTGGAACCCCCGACCCTAACAGGACAGGATGAATGTTGAATCCGATCTCGTCGATCAGGTTCGCTTCGAGTAACGACTTCGCCAGCAAGCCTCCGCCCATGACGCAGATGTCCTTCCCGTCCTGCTGTTTCAGATTACTGACAAAGTCCGCCGCGTCCTGCGATACGACCTCGAAGCCTTTCTCGCCGCGCGGCTGCTTCAGCGTTTGAGAGAAGACATAGCTCTTGATTCCCGGATACGGATTCCTTGCGCCCTTGCTGAGCTTGAGTCCGGCTTCATATGTCTTACGGCCCATCACCATCGTATCAATCGTTTTCCAGTAGTCTTTCATTACCGCCATCGCTTCATTGCTCCACAAGAGCCAGTCGACAGAATCATCTTTTCTTGCGAAATAGTTATCGAGACTGTTTGCTCCGCCGAAAGTTACTTTGCGCATGCGAATCGTCTCCTTTGCATCCTAGTCTTTGGCAATCAATTGTCGACTTTACGCGGACGCAAAACAACTGGACCGCATTCATCATTCCATTCGACGCCCGCGGGCCCGGTAATAAATCGGCGAGCTCACTCCAGGATCGGATCATTAAAATGAGCTGACATTGATCCGTGATTTTGTTCATTCAGACTGGGTCACGTCCGGACTGATTCAAATGCCTGAAGGACCTGAAGTCAGAAAATACGCAGACGCGCTCGACTCTGTACTAACCGGGCACGCTATTGCGTCTCTGGAAGCCCGCACGCGTGAAGCTAAAGCCTGGCTCACGGAAAACCAAAGTCGCATTGTCGGCCGTCGCGTCCTGCGCGTGGTTTCACATGGCAAACACCTGCTGGGTCATATCGACGGCGGATTCTACTTCCATTCTCACTTGATGATGTGGGGGCGCTGGCAAACCTTTGAGCCAGGGCCGCCACCGGAAAAAGATCGTCGTGAGCGGGCCCGGATAATTGTGGACGGCGCTGCGGCGATCCTTTACTCGGCTCCCATCTTCAACGTCGGCGCGGGTGACCCTTACCAACAGATCGAGAACCTAGGCAGCCTTGGCCCGGACGTCCTTCCATCTAAAGGCAGGTTTGCGCGAGCGGAGTTTCTCCGTCGCCTGCTCTTGCCGGAACATCTCGGCATCACGATCGGCGCGGCGCTTCTGAACCAGCGAATTCTGGCGGGCCTGGGAAATTATCTGCGTGCGGAAGTGCTTTTCAATTGCACCGTGAATCCCTGGCGCAAGGTAGGCGAGTTACGCAAGAGGGAACTGGATTGCATTGCTCGCTCGGCTCCGGAACTCTCGCGTCGCGCTTATCTGCTAAGTGCAACAGCCGCAGACGATGATCGAGAGCGCATGCGAAACGATCCGACGTTGGTGTATCAACCCGGACGGGAGTATGGCACGCGTCACCTCGTTTTTCGACGCACAAATCTTCCGTGTCTTCGCTGTGCTGAGCCAATCAAGCAACTGCGCCAGACGACCTACAATCCTGACTCGCTGAAAGAACCAGAAGCAGGTGCTGTGAACTCTGCTGAGGAAGAACGCACGCGGATCGTTTATTTCTGTGCGAGGTGTCAGAAGGTTCCGCTTGCGTGAAATAGTAAGCACTTTCGAGGTTGGATCTGGCGACCTACTAGGGACCGCGGGCATCTCGTCCGCCTCAAGCGGCCCCTTCACTCCAAAATCGAATCATTGAGACGGGAACACGTGGCATTCAATCCAGCGGGCGAGAGGCCCACGGTCCCAGTAAGAACGGTCCTGGTCAGGACGCGGCGGGTTCTTGTTACAGTAGCAGCGTATCGACACGGTGTGCGTGTACCATTTCTTCACATGGCGACCACGCGAAGATCGTGAAGCGACCATCCTGTGATGCGACAAGCGCAAGGGCATCGCGCTGATCAAAAACAAACTGCGCGGCCGAGAGGTGTCGCGTCCCTCCGTGATGTGCAGGATGTACAACTGAGGCTGCATCGCCGACGATTGGCTCGGTAATTACCATCTGTTCAACCGGCACATTCCCCTCCTTGCGTCTGATCTTCGCGCCAAAAGCGAGGAGCTCATATTTATCGTTGATCACGGTAGCACCGTCCACAGCTGTCAGACCGGCAACGGTGTCTACGGCTCGCCGTAACTTGCCTTCCCACGTGGTCTGCTCCTGCTCGCTTACTTCCAGGCGCATCAGATTCGTCAGGCCAGTGTAGGGCGGAACAATTGAATACAGGATCGGATGAACGATCGATTGGCGCCAGGCCTCTGAAGAATAAGGAGAAACCAGAATAGTTCCGCCGTGGCCGTGAGCGCGCATCGATGCAGCAAGCATGACCAGCACGTTGACTGACTCGTGCCGCTCGTCGTTCCACGAAGAAGGAGAGGTAAAACTTAGTAACGCCTTCAGGAGTGCGGGACAGTCGGGCAAGCTTGTACCATTCTCGTCAATCACCTTCACCTGATCGCCCTTGAGCACTGCGACGTTCGCGAACTTACCGAAGCCCGCATCACGACGGTGCTTAATCACGAGGAGCCCGGGCTCCACGACCTCAAGCACAAAACCAAAACTGGGCACTGCACGCGTGGCCCCCCAGACAAATAGTTCACCCTGTTCGCACCAGACACCGAGGTGAATCCCCGGGCGTTCAACTGCTGGGGCAAGCTTCGTCAGAATGGCGGGTGTTAGAGGAAGGCGATGTTCGAAGATCAGATGTTGCCCGGCTTGTTGCGGTGAAAGAAAGACAAGTGAAGTTTTTGGATCGTGGCCTTCTTCGCGTCGCAGACTGGCCCAGAACACCGCATCGATGATCGCTTCGATTGTCGGCGCATCGGGTTCCGGCGCGAGGTCCTGCTCACCCCGCCCGCGCGCATCCGCAATGTGACGGGCGAAGTGGTGTTCGATAGTCGGTGCTACTTCGCGTGCGCCTTGATAGGTAGCAGGGCGGGCGTTCTTGCGCAATCTGTTTGTGCTCTGAGTATCCAATGCCATGATTTTATAGTCGTCCAAAGCTTGTCAGTCGATCTAACGCATCCTCGTTCGACCGCGAGCGCTTAATAGAGCGCCTTTAACATTACTTCTTGTAGACATAGTAAACGACGCCGGCGTAATCGTCAGTCAAAAGGAAGCCGTTTTCTCCAAACTGGAGAATATCGACCGGCCGCCCGCTCAAATCAGTCCCTTTCAGAAAGCCCGTCAGGAAATCTTCAGGTTGGTGCGAATGTCCCGCCCCGTCGCGCACTCGAACAACCCGGTAGCCGCGCTTGAGACTCTTCTTTGTCGAGCCGTGCAAAGCCACGAGGAAAGATTCGCTGACTTCAGCAGGAGCGCGCTTATCAAAGTATTCGAATCCAAGCGGAGAGCTGTGTGCATCGAAAGCAACGTACGCTGCCGGAACCTCCCCGCAGTTTAGTTTTTGCCCAGTAGCATTGAACTTCGGATCCGGAAAACGTCGCGGGCCGGATTGGTAGCAATAAGGCCAGCCATAGTTACTGTTCTCTCTCACGAGATACATCGTGTCCGCGGGTTTGTGATCGCCCAGGTGATCGGACCCCATGTTCGTCGCAACCAGACCGTCTTTGATCCAGCGCAGCCCGACTGCATTACGAAGACCAGACGCGAACCGCTTCTGGTTCTGGCCATCAGGATCCATCTCAATGATGCTAGCTCGCACCGCTTCTTTCTCTTCACAGGCATTGCAGCTGCTGCCGACCGCAACATAAATCTTGCCGTTCCCTCCCACCACGACTGTGCGCGTGAGATGCCAACCGCCGTACTTATAACTCAAACCGTAGTCGGGAAAACTGGCGAGGACTTCCGGTTGGCCTGTCGGTGCGGCGTCTGCTGCTTTGTACCTATAGCGCAGTAGATGATCCGTCAGCGCGAGGTATAGCCAGCTGACTCCCTCTCGATCTGTATGGAATGCGATGCTGTTTGGATTACGCAGTCCGGTGAGATAACGAGTCACTTTCTGAAAGCGTTTGGATGTCTGATCGAAGTTGTCGAGTATGTAAACAACTCCGCGGTTGTTATCGGCGAGGTTGTACATGTCGGTGACGAAGATGCGCCCGTCGGGACTCTGCGCCATAAAACGCACTCGCTTAAGTCCCTGCGCGGCGATGGTGATATCGAAGCCGTCCGGCAGGTTCAACTCGAAGGTTTTTCCTCCAGGAAACTTGCTGCTGGCAGCGATCGAAACGGTGTGCGGCGTAAGCTTCGGTCCCCGCGCGTTCGAGCTCCCGGCGGTTTGCGCGTCCACAGTTATGAGGAAAAGGAAGAGGCAAAGGAAAGCCCGCAGTGTTCTATGCATATGTTTTCAACTCAAGATCGATCCGTTTAAGCACTGTGGCCTTTCACCCAGCGAGCGAGACGCCGCGGTTCCAGTAATACACGGAATTCATTGCTCCGAGGAAGGTCATTCAACGTTGAGTGGGGATTCTCTCCGGTTCGAGGATAGCTGCGTTTCAGTAGGAATGGTAAGGAAGAAGGAGTCAGATCTTTCGACCGATTGCTTCCGCTAGGGATCTGACAAGAGACTCAGGGTCGAGCGGTTTGGCGAGATGCCTCTGAAATCCTGCAGCGAGTGCGCGAGTGCGGTCTTCACTTGTAGCGTAGGCTGTAAGGGCCAGGACGGGAACAGTGCGAGCGCGTTTCGATCTCTGACTGCGAAGCTTCTGGATCAGCATGTAGCCGTCTTCGTTCGGCATCCCAATATCGCTTACGACCAGATCGGGTTTGCAATCCTTGAACACAGAAATCGCGTCAGCGACCGATTCGCTGCAGGTAACTTCACCACCACAACGCGTCAGTATCGCTTTCATTAGATCACGAGAGTCAGCTTCGTCGTCGACGACCAGAATGTGGAGACCTTCGAGTACCTTTGCGAAAGAGGAGGGCAGACCGTTGCTGCCCGCGTCGGTGCCTTTTGCTTCCTAGATCGTAACGGCCGAGATCGGTTTGCAACTTCTCGATCAATTCGAAGCCGCTCATGTCCGGCAATCTCAGGTCGAGCACCATGCAGTCAAATCTCTCATCCTTAAGAATGTCCAAAGCTTCCTGACCAGTCGCTACAGCGGTTGTCTTGACGTCGCCATTTCCGATCAGTTCCATCACACTCATGCGCTATACGTCATCGTCCTCAACGACGAGCAGTTTGCGCACGCGACGTTCAGCAAATTCCTTGATGTCGTCGAAAGCCTTGCCGAGATCCGCGTGGGTTACAGGTTTCTGTACGTGATGAGAAACTCACCCTTTAACGGCCTGCCTTCCACTTCGAGCGCCATTC
>JBDTYQ010000110.1:0-10917 GCA_040005515.1 bacterium | reverse complement strand
GTCTACATCTGCAATGAGTGCATCGACATCTGCAACGAGATCATCACCGACGATCAGCAGGCCGAGTCCGTTGCTACACGCCCTCCTCTTCCGAAGCCCGGCGAGATCAAGAGCTTCCTCGATGAATACGTAATCGGTCAGGACGAAACGAAAAAGCGTTTAGCCGTTGCTGTCTACCAGCACTACAAACGTATCGAACTCGGCCGCAGACGTTCTGAAGTTGAAATTCAGAAAGCCAACATCCTTCTGATAGGTCCCACAGGAACAGGCAAGACACTCCTGGCGCAAACGCTTGCTCGACTGCTGAGCGTTCCCTTCACGATTGTCGATGCTACTACGCTGACCGAAGCGGGTTACGTAGGCGAAGACGTCGAGAACATCATTCTCAAACTACTGCAGGCAGCGAACGGAGATGTTGAGCGTGCCCAACAAGGCATTATTTATATCGACGAGGTCGACAAGATTTGTCGCAAGGACGAGAACCCTTCGATCACACGCGACGTCTCTGGCGAGGGCGTGCAACAGGCACTCCTGAAAATTCTGGAAGGAACTGTTGCGAACGTGCCGCCACAAGGTGGACGCAAGCATCCGCACCAGGAGTTTTTCCCGATCGATACGTCTAACATTCTTTTTCTTTGTGGTGGCGCGTTTGTGGGGTTGGAAAAGGTTATTGAACGTCGACTGCGCAACAAATCGCTCGGCTTCCAGGCTGAGGTTAAATCCGGCTCGCATCGTCACGCAGAGGCGCTCGGGCAAGTACAGCCCGAGGATCTCATTCGCTTTGGTTTGATCCCGGAGTTCGTCGGTCGCTTACCTGTTTGCGGCGTTCTGCATGAACTAGACGAGGCCGCGCTGATCAAGATTCTGACTGAGCCAAAGAACGCGCTCGTGAAGCAGTACCAGAAGAAGTTCGACTTCGACAACGTTAAGCTGAAGTTCACCGAGGATGCTCTCAAGTCTGTTGCGAAGCAGGCGGTAGAACGCAAGGTTGGCGCGCGTGGTTTGATGATGATTCTGGAAGAGCTCCTGCTGGATGCAATGTATACGCTTCCTTCGCAAAAACGCATCAAAGAATTCGTAATTACCAGCGAAATGGTCGAACGTCACCGCGCTATTCCGGGTGAAGGCCTGTCCGGCGTCGATGGAGCAGCCGCATGAGCTGAACCGCGGCGGACGTAAGTGGCGCACACGCGGGAAATGATTTACAATTAGGTGTCTTCTAGGGGCGAGACGGCAATTCAGGCGGCTCGCCCTTAGTGCAAATGGGCAACAAGAAAAAGGCTTCATTATAAACATGGAAGAATACTCAGATCATTCGCCCGCAGACGTTGCCTGGTACCCAATGGTGCCGATCCGTGACGTCGTGATTTTCCCCTTTACGAAAGTTGCTTTCAAAATCGGACGTTCTGGTTCGGTCAGAGCGCTGGAACAAGCACTCACTGCCGACCGCACTATTTTCCTGGCGACCCAGCATGATGCCACCGTAGATGAACCGTCACCGGATCAAATCTATGTAGTCGGCACTCTGGGCCGCATCCTGCAGTCACAGAAGCAGGAGAATGGTCAGATCAAAGTAGTCGTTGAGGGTCGCGAACGTGCGACGAATGTGCGTGTCGAAAATACTGACGGAGCGTTTATGGCGCTCGTCCGACGCGCTCCGATCGTTAACGAAGATGGTACTCGCCTGGACGCGCTGATTCAGAAAGTAGGTCAACTTGTAGAGCAGCACCTTCGTCTCGCGCCGGACACGCAAACAGATGCTTTGCAAACTGCACTGCGCAACCAGGATCCTTCGCATCTCGCCGACGCTCTCGCTTCGCAACTACGTATCTCGGTTGAAGACAAACAGGGCCTGCTCGAGCTCTTCTCTGCGCAAGCGCGCCTGCAACGACTTATCGAGCTGTTGGAAATGGAAATCGAGAAGCGCCAGCTCGATCGCACCATCCAGACTCGTGTGAAGCGGCAGATGGAGAAGGCGCAAAAAGAGTATTACCTCAACGAGCAGATCAAGGCGATTCATAAAGAGTTGGGCCGGAAGGACGAAAAGGCCGAGTTGGAAGATCTCAAGAAAAAGATCGAAGAAGCCGGCATGACTGAGGAAGCCAAAGAGAAAGCGATGCAGGAACTGCATCGACTCGAAGCGATGCCGCCGATGTCGGCTGAAGGAACAGTCTCGCGTACCTATATCGACTGGCTGGTCAGTGTGCCCTGGAAGCAGAAGAGCAAAGAAATCAAGGATCTGAGTAAGGCCGAAGAGGTGTTGCACGAGGATCATTACGGTCTGGAGAAAATTAAGGAGCGCATCCTTGAGTATCTTGCCGTGCGACAACTCGTGAAGAATCCGAAAGGCTCGATACTGTGCTTCGTCGGCCCACCGGGAGTCGGCAAGACAAGTCTTGGCAAATCGATCGCTCGCGCCACAGGCCGCAAGTTCGTTCGATTGTCACTTGGTGGAGTGCGAGACGAGGCCGAGATTCGCGGTCACCGTCGCACATACATTGGCGCTCTACCGGGTCAGATCATTCAGATGATGAAGAAGGCCGGCACCGTCAATCCCGTACTGTTGCTTGATGAAGTGGACAAACTCGGCGCGGACTTTCGCGGCGACCCGAGCGCTGCTCTGCTTGAGGTTCTCGATCCTGAACAGAATCACACGTTCCAGGATCACTACCTCGACGTTGAATACGATCTCTCAAAGGTCTTCTTCATTGCCACATCAAATGTACTGCATACGATTCCTCCCGCGCTTCAGGATCGTCTCGAGATTCTGCGTCTGTCTGGCTACACTGAACGTGAGAAGCTTGAGATCGCCAAACGGCACCTGGTGACGAAACAGGCGGAAGGCAATGGGTTGAAGCCGGAGCAATTCGAATTTTCCGACGAGGGCCTGCTGGAAATCATCCGTCATTACACGCGCGAGGCGGGCGTCCGTAATCTCGAACGTGAGATCGGTTCGTGCTGCCGGAAACTGGCCCGCAAGTTCGTTTCCGAACAGCCTGCAGAAGGTGTGCGCGTCACCATCGACGCTGCTCGCGTCCGCGAAATGCTGGGACCCATCAAGTTTCGTCAGGCGGCAGTGGCTGCCGAGAGCGAAGTGGGACTGGCAACGGGGCTCGCCTGGACGGAAATTGGTGGCGAAGTCCTGCAGATTGAAGCGACGCTTACCAAAGGACGCGGTGGCGTGATGCTCACCGGCAAGCTGGGCGATGTCATGCAGGAATCTGCGCAGGCTGCTTTAACCTGCATCAAGGCCCGCGCTGAACGTCTCGGATTGAATCTCGATTTCATCCGCAAGCGTGATCTACACATCCACATTCCCGAAGGTGCCATTCCCAAGGACGGCCCATCTGCGGGGATCACAATGGCAACCGCGATGGCCTCAGCGCTTACACGCGCCGCAGTCCGGAAGAACGTTGCGATGACCGGCGAAATCACACTTCGCGGTCGTGTGCTTCCCATTGGCGGCATCAAAGAAAAGCTCTTAGCGGCGCATCGTTTCGGAATCGACACGATCATCATGCCGAAAGACAATGAGAAGGACCTGCCCGAAGTTCCTGAAGAGGTTCGTAACGCGCTCTGCATCAACCTGGTAGAGACGATTGATGAAGTGCTGGCGCTGGCCCTCGAGGATGCGTGCCCGACCGATCCGGCGGCGGATGAGTCAAAAACACCACCGCTTTGGACGACCGAGCAACCTTCGCAAGGCATTCAAACAAGCTAATCGATTGTCAGCCATTTTAATTCGCCTGCGATTGTCCTGATCTCTCACGCGGAATTCAGGACAGTTGTCTTGTTTTTGAGGTTGCAGGTCTAGGCCTGAAACCTTATTCCAACAATCAACCACCCCCAGGAGACTTTCATGAGCAAACAAGAAGACGCCAAATTGATTCTCAAACTTTATGACCTTAGACGTGAGTCGGTAATGCGTGAAGCACGCAATTGGTTCTTTACGTTCAATCCGACAAGCATTCAGGACGTCATGGAGACGTTGATGGGCGATCACAGCGGCCACTATCGCATGGTCATTTCCTACTGGGACATGGCGGCCGCGATGGTGAACAACGGCGCGATCGACGAGAAAATGTTCAACGAAACAAATGGCGAGCACCTCTTTGTCTATTCGAAAATACAGCCTGTGATTGAAGAGGTTCGTACAATGTTTGGCAGTCCGGAGTTTCTACGAAACCTCGAGACACTGGTGAAAAGGATTCCGGATAGCGAAGAGAAAATCAGCGCGATGAGAGAACGAATGAAGACGTTTGCCGCGATGCGGGCCGAGCGGGCCGCGAAGGCGCAAGGCGCATAGCCGTTGAATGAAGATTACGAGCACTGAATTCCTGAAGAGCGCCTTTCAGGAGACCGACTGGCCGCGTGATCCGAGAGCAGAAATCGCCTTCATGGGCCGCTCCAATGTGGGTAAGTCCAGTTTGATTAACTCTCTGCTTCGGGTCCACGGCCTGGCGCGTACGTCATCTACGCCGGGACGAACTCAGTCTTTGAATTTTTTTCTCATCAACAATCAATTCAGTTTTGTCGATCTTCCCGGGTTTGGTTACGCGCGAGTGCCAAAGATCATCAAATCTACGTGGGGTGAGATGGTTACCACCTACCTTGCCAAGCGTAGTCAGCTTATGCTATCAATTCACATCGTAGACTCGCGCCACGAACCCACAAAACAGGATTTGCAGCTTCACGAGTGGCTTAAGCATACTGCCAAGCCGCGATTAATTGTTGCCACGAAATCCGATAAGCTGTCTAACAATGAGTTGCGAGAGAGCATGGGGCGGGCCAAACGCCTGTTCGGCGAGCAAGGCTTGATAGCTTACTCCGCCAAAACCGGCCGAGGTCGAGATGATGTATGGCGCATGATTGAGAAGTCCATGACGCCCGCTCGACAGAGTTAAGTCCATTAGAGAACTCGGCGATCGTGATACGCGGGCAGTTAAAACGACCGGCAACTAAACATTCTCAGCCGCCCCCTTTTATCAACCATGTCTTACTTAGGGCCACGCTCGGGGAGCACCCCGCATCCAAGCGATGCTTGGTAAACTTCCGCTCTAATCGACTTCATTGTGATGCAATCCTAAGGAGAGCCTGATTGCTTGTTAAATGATCGTGACGCAGGGTTACGACCCGCAATACCGAAAAACCACTCCCGATCTCAACTTCGATCTCAACAGAGCCTGAGTCCAACCGCAAAAATAATTACGGAACGCGGCCTTCAGCAAACGTCCGATAGAGAAGAATTCACATGCCACAACGAACACGCTCACGCGCAACGAGTGCGAATAATAGCGACGCCAACGAAGACAAAGACGGCACTAATCTCGCAACGGAAGACGCTCCGGACAAAGACGGCAGAGATGGCCAGGATTTTATGGAAGAAGGCTTCCTGAATCTAGCCAATCTGAAGGAGATGTCGATCTCCAAACTCACGTCAATTGCGAAAGGCATGGATGTTCCGGGCGCTACCGGAATGCGCAAACAAGAACTGATCTTCAAGGTGCTCGCGGCGCAAACCGAGAAGAGCGGTCTGATCTTCTCAGAGGGCGTGCTTGAAACTTTGCCCGACGGTTTTGGTTTTCTGCGCGCACCAGAATACAACTATCTTCCCGGTCCGGATGACATCTACGTTTCACCGTCGCAGATCCGAAAGTTCGATCTGCGCACTGGCGATACAGTGAGCGGCCAGATTCGGCCTCCGAAAGAAGGTGAACGCTACTTTGCGCTGATCAAGGTAGAGGCGATTAACTTCGAATCACCTGACCAGGCGCGCGAGAAAGTTTTCTTCGACAATCTGACGCCCCTTTATCCGGACGAGATGCTCAAGATGGAAGTGACTCCGGAAAATCTGTCGGCCCGCGTTATCGACCTGGTTACGCCGCTGGGCAAGGGACAGCGTGGTCTGATCGTCGCCCCGCCGCGCACCGGTAAGACGATGCTGCTGCAAACAATCGCCAACTCGATTACGCAGAATCATCCGGAAGTAACGCTAATCGTTTTGCTGATCGATGAGCGTCCGGAGGAAGTGACGGACATGCAACGCTCCGTGAACGGCGAAGTGATCTCTTCAACCTTCGATGAGCCACCCACGCGTCACGTACAAGTTGCAGACATGGTCATCGAGAAAGCAAAACGTCTCGTGGAACACAAACGCGATGTAGTGATCTTGCTCGACTCCATCACCCGCCTGGCTCGGGCACACAATGCGGTCGTACCGCCGAGCGGCAAGATTCTCTCAGGCGGTATCGACTCGAACGCACTCCAGCGACCGAAGCGATTCTTTGGTGCCGCCCGCAACATCGAGGAAGGCGGCTCGCTGACGATCATCGCCACGGCATTGATCGATACGGGTTCGCGTATGGACGACGTCATCTTTGAAGAGTTCAAGGGAACGGGTAACTCTGAAATTCACCTTGATCGCAGACTAAGCGACAAGCGATTGTTCCCAGCTATCGACTTGCAGCGCTCAGGCACTCGTAAGGAAGAATTGTTGCTCAGCAAAGAGGACCTCAATCGGATTTGGGTAATGCGCCGCGTCCTTAATCCCCTTTCTCCCGTCGAACAGATGGAGGTCGTGCTCGAGCGTCTCGAGAAGGCCAAGTCTAACGCGGAGTTCCTCGCCTCAATGCAGAGCTAAACGAATGATGAATGCGGAATGACGAAGGGTGCATGCGAACGCGACCCGCTTCTTTCAACGATCTCCTTGTTCCGTTTCCCAGTTACTGAGCCGGCATCCCTGGGCACTGGCTTTTTCTAATTCACCATTCGCCGTTCCGCACTCATCATTCACTCCCATGCGCGTCGCCATCATTGCTTCCGAAGTTGTGCCCTTCGCCAAAACCGGAGGGCTGGCCGATGTCGCCGGGGCCTTACCGAAGGCGTTGCGCGAACATGATGTGGACGCGATCGCCGTCCTCCCTCATCACGAACAATTTGACCACGGCATTCCGAGCAGCGGCGTTATCGAAAACGTTCCGGTAGAGTGGCGCGGTGGAATGAGGCCGACGAAAGTTTTGATGAGTGACGCTACCGGTGCGCCCGCCTACCTGATCGAGGCACCGGAATACTTCGCGCGAAATTCAATTTACGGATTTGGCGACGACCACGAGCGGTTCGCCTTTTTCTCTCGCGCCGCGCTCGCACTTTTCAAGCACCTCAATTGGCAGCCGGACATCGTTCACAACAACGATTGGCCCTGTGGATTTGCCGCAGTAGAACTGCGAGCACGCCGGCGTTACGACGCCTTTTACGGGGCGACACGGAGCCTGTTCTCGATTCACAACATTGCCTATCAGGGCACTTTTGATCCGCAGGACCTTTGGTGGCTCGGATTTGGCGACCAGCCCGACCGCGACGACTTCATGCTCAAGGGGGCTGCCTCAGCGCTCAAGGCCGGACTGCTAGCGTCAGATGCGCTCTCGACCGTGAGCCGACGTTACGCCTCTGAGATTCAAAACCCTGAGCAAGGATACGGACTTGATTGGGTGCTTCGAGCTCGCCGCGATCGCTTTGCCGGAGTAACCAATGGCGTCGATTACGATCTTTGGAATCCTGAAACTGATCCACACATTGCGAGCAACTTCACCGCTCAGGATCTTTCGGGCAAAGTGGAGTGCAAGTTGGATCTTCTACGCCGCTTTAGCCTGCCTCAGGAACCCGAACGACCGATCATCGCGATCATCTCTCGGCTGGTTTCGCAGAAAGGCTACGATCTGATTCGTGACATTGCCGGACAGATCACGGAATCGGGTGCTTTCTTTATTGCTCTCGGTGCCGGAGCAAAGGAGTACGAGGACTTCCTGCAACGCTGGCACGATCAGGCGCCGCATCGCGTAGGCATCTATAGAGGATACGCCGGTGAGCCGCTCGCCCATCAGATAGAAGCCGGAGCCGATATGTTTCTTATGCCTTCACTGTACGAGCCCTGCGGTTTGAACCAGATGTACAGCATGCGCTACGGCACTGTTCCGGTCGTGCGGGCCACTGGCGGGCTTGACGATACGGTAGAAAACTTCGACTCGGCGAACGGTACGGGCAATGGATTCAAGTTCCAGGAGTACAATGGCTCCGCGCTGCTTGAAAAAATACGCGAAGCCCTTTACTTTTATAGTAAGCCCGAAGCTTGGCGTCAGATTCAAATCAACGGCATGACCACTGACAACTCCTGGTCGGCTGCCGCCTGTAGATATATTGAGATTTACGAGGAGTTAGGCAGACTTTGACCGCCAAACTAGGGTAATGAAAGGTTCGAACAACCAAGGAGATTTTAATGAGCGAGCATGTAACCGAAGTTAGTGATAGCAGTTTTGAAAAAGATGTCCTCCAATCGGACAAGCCGGTGTTGGTTGATTTTTGGGCAGCCTGGTGTGCGCCGTGTCGCATGCTGGCCCCGACAGTTGACGCTGTGGCGGAGAAGTACGCATCTAACGCGCGCGTGGTTAAGTTGAATGTTGATGACAACCCTGCGATTTCTCAGCGCTACGGAATCAAGGGAATCCCGACGTTGATTCTCTTTAAGGGTGGAAAAGAAGAGGAGCGGGTAGTGGGCGCCACTTCCAAAGAAGCCATCTCCCGCATGATCGACAAGCACGTCAACGGCGCGGCTACTGCGTAATTTCCGGTTGAGTTCCAAGCGCGGGTTGTTGCTTTAGCCCGCGCTTGTTTTGTGTTCAAAGGCCTCTGGCCTAGTCTTGGGTCTTTTGCCGTTCCCTCCTGAGTCTTTGCGCTCTAGTACTTAGTGCTTTGTACTTAGTACCTCGTTATCTGATTTTCGGCTCGTTCGGGTTCCGTAGTTGAAGTCACCGAGCGCCAGAGTCCCAAAGAACAAAGCACTAGCATCAAGTTCAAAGCAAAAGCGATTACAAGGCTTGAGACCGAAACCATCTTTTTCGTTTATGTCCAAAATCATAGTCGTGATCGGCGCCCAATGGGGAGACGAAGGCAAGGGTAAGATCGTTGATCTGCTCGCCGAACGTTTCGACATCGTGGCGCGGTACCAGGGCGGGCACAACGCCGGACACTCGGTGCAGGTCGGCGATCGCTCGTTTGTGCTGCACCTCCTTCCCTCCGGAATCGTCCATCCCGGCAAGATTTGCGTGCTGGGCAGCGGCATGGTGATCGATCCTAAGGCATTCTTTGAAGAGGCAGATCGCTTGTTACAACAGGGCATCGAAGTCTCTCCCGAGCGCGTCAAGATCAGTTCGCGCGCTCATTTGATACTGCCTTACCATCGCGCGCTTGATCACACCAGCGAGGAGCGGCTCGGTAACGAGAAGGTCGGCACGACCCTCCGCGGCATCGGTCCCGCGTATGAAGACAAAGCTGGCCGGCGGGGGATACGCACTGCGGACGCGCTCGTCCCCGATGTCTTGCGCTCGCGAATCGAACGCAATCTTGAAGACGCAAACCGGATCATCGTGGCTTATGGCGGAGAGAAGCTTGATGCCGAGGAGATTTTTGAAGAGATGTCCCCTCTGACTGCACGCCTCGGCGCCTTCATTGGCGACACTACTCACTTCTTGAATGTCGCCGCCGTGGAGGGACGCTCAATTCTTTTGGAAGGAGCCCAGGCAACCCTCCTCGACGTAGATCACGGCACCTATCCTTTCGTCACCTCTTCAAGCACGACAGTCGGCGGCGCGATCGTCGGTACAGGCCTGGCTCCCAATCGTCTGACCGGCGTGCTGGGCATCGTGCGCACTTACACAACGCGCGTTGGCGAAGGCCCCTTCCCTACAGAGATGCTGGAAGGCGAAGCCGAGCTGGGCCAGATGATTCGAGAACGCGGTCGCGAGTATGGCGCTTCTACCGGGCGGCCGCGACGCTGCGGCTGGTTTGACGCCTTCGCGACGCGCTACGCGGCGGAGATTAACGGCTTCACCTCAGTCGCGCTGACGAAGCTCGATGTGCTGGATACGCTCGATGAAATAAAGGTTTGCACAGGTTATAAGCTCGACGGCCGCGCTTGTGATTCGCTGCCAGCGGTTGCTCAGGACCTGCGCCGCGTTGAACCGGTATACGCGACACTTCCGGGCTGGAAAAGTTCAACCGTCGGCACGACTGAGATGAACGCTTTGCCCGCTAACGCGCGTCGCTACGTCGAATTCCTGTCGGAGCAAATAGGTGTGGAGATTGGCTTGGTTTCGACCGGACCGGAGCGTTCGCAGACGATCATTGTTCATGACTCAGCACTCGGCCGATGGATCAAAGACTAGTTCCGAGTTTCAAGTTTTGAGTTTCGAGTTCGAGTTTTCGCTGACAGACCTGGAACTCGGAACTTGGAACTTGAAACTTTGTTGGTTAGAATGAAATTACTCACGTTGAGTGATGTGTGGGCCGATAGCTCAGTCGGTAGAGCAACTGGCTTTTAACCAGTGGGTCGCAGGTTCGAGTCCTGCTCGGCTCACCACTAGAATCAATAAGTTAGGGCGGTGCTTCTGGTATAGAAGCGACCGCCCTTTGATTTTGGTGTGCGGTTAGTGTGCGAGACTGCTGGGATTAGGTTCCGTAGAGCAATCCAGCGAGCCTCTCGGCAGCGGAGGTTTGCAGCGATCGGGGTACGTGGCTATAGGTGATGTCGATCATGGCGACGGAGGTGCCCATGTCTTCGGCTACCACCCGGAGGTTGTCGCCACTGATTATCCGCAGGCTGGCGTGTGTATGCCTGAGAGAGTACATCGAGAATCCATCCTCAGGTATGTCGGCAGCCGTGAGCAGTGGTTTGAGGTGTCGTCGTCCCAGGTTACGCCATGATAGCGGGGTTCCGATCTCCGTAGCAAATATCAGATCGTTATCCTGATAATCCCGCGTCTGTATCCGCTGCTCCAGCTGTACCCGTCTGTGCTGGCGTAATGCTTCGATTGCTTGCCTTGAGATGGTTTTTGTTCGGACGCTACGCTGAGTCTTAGGCTTGGT
>JBDTYQ010000109.1:0-10930 GCA_040005515.1 bacterium | reverse complement strand
TTCGGGATCGTGAAACGCACGGTCAGGTCAGAGGCGACCAGCGCATAGCCCGCCGAGCCGTCTGTTGTGCTAACCGTTGTCGCCACGTTGCTGGGGTTGTAAATCTCAACGAATTCATCGGTCGCGCCGTTCGGCCCGCGCAGCCGAAACTCGCTGATAAGCAAAGTGACGGCGACGCCGGCTGAAGAACTGTTGCGCGGCGTCGGCGTGGCGGCCGTAAAGTCCGTGCTGTTTTGGTCGGTATCAATCCGCCCGTTGCCCGCTCTGATGTCGGCGGTGGTCGTGGATGGGGCCGGCGCGGGGGCTGCACCTTCAAAACAATTGGCGGTCGCGCCATAGCCGACGAAGTCTACGATCTGCGCGCCGGTCGGACACGCGCCGCTTAGCGCCGTCGTCACATTAACCACCGCGACCTTCGCGGCCGTTGCGCTCATGGCGATGGTGCCGGTCACATCGGGCGTCGGGAGCGGGCTAACGCCGTTCGCGCCGAAGGACTCGGCCACTAAATAATACTGCCCCGGCTGGAGCGTGAAGTTCGTCAGTGGCGTGACCTGCCACGCTGTCCCTGTAGCCGAGGAATATTGCACCGACCAGCCATTGAGCGAGACCGCAGTCGTGCCCCGGTTGAACAGTTCGATGAAGTCGTTCTGGTAGGTCGAGCAGCCGGCCGTGCCGCAGCCCGCGCCGCCGTAAACTTGACTGATGACTACGTTGGGCGAGACAGTTAGAATTTTCTGGTTGCCCTTGGATAAGGTGTGGTCCGCGGGATGGTCATACTTTGAAACGGACTGCGCTGGCACCCACTGCTGTTTCACCTTCTGCGCGAGGACTTGCGTCGGTGCTGTAAGAAATAAAGAGCTCAACAAGAGCGCAAAAATGTACCGAGATCCATTCAGAGATGACGTTCGCATGTTGATTCTCCCCGCGAAGGTGGACAACGGATGTCCAATGAAGATTTTGAAGATGCCCAATAAAACGCGGCTCTTATACTTGAATTATTTGCCCCAGCGATGGCAACAAAAGGCCTGTTCGGGGACAGGCATAATGAAACTAGCACTACCCAACAACTGGGTCAATAGAATCTTCAAGTCTTGCTTTGAAACCCTGGCGAAAAACACTTTGACCTCGCGTATGCGATAAACGCCGAATCCCACGGTTATTTTTGAGAATTTCTAGCTATGAGGAATAGGCCCGGCTCCGAGAATGACCAAATCGGAAACATCCCCATTGAACATCCGACAAATGTAAAAGAGATTCGTGAGACATCAGCTTTATTAGCAAACTTCTTGTTGCCGCACGCTAACGCAATCCGTTGGCGCTTCGGCATCTGTGCGGCACTGGCCATGGCTCTGTTGGCTGTCGTGCCTCAGATACATCAGCGGATCGCGCGCGGGGGCGACTGGCACGGATCTTACGTATCTTTTGACTTTGATGAAGTGGCCTACGCTTCCTACTTGAATGCGCTGATCTCCGGTCGTGCGCGTTTGAACGATCCTTACACTGGACGAGATGACTCGCCGTTCTCGCCTCAGCCGGAATCGGTGTTCTCCATTCAACTGCTACCGCCTTACGCTCTGGCGCTGCCGGCTCGCGCCTTAGGTTTATCCGCCGCCACTTCATTCATTATCGTTCGCGCCGTCGCTGCAGCAGCGAGCACACTCGCGCTCTTCTGGCTGCTGACGCTTGTGACCGGCGACTCTTTACTGGCGGCGGCCGCCGCGGTGATCGTGCTTTGCCTGGGCGGACTGGCCGGCGAGCCGCATAGCGCTTGGCGAATTCTTACGATGCGTTCATCGATAGAGACTCTTCCTTTTTTGCGTCGCTACGTCCCGGCTCTACCGTTTCCGTTCTTCTTCCTCCTCGCCGCATGGGTCTGGCAGGCACTCAATAGTTCAAGTCTGCGCGGACGACTAGGTCGAGCGACCCTCGCTGGGGTGACTCTTGTCATTCTGATCTACTCCTACTTCTTCTTGTGGACCGCCGCGATAGCCTGGGTGACTGTTCTCACGCTGCTGTGGTTGCTTGCGCGCTGGGCCGAGTGGCGTCGCATGCTTGCCGTCTCTGCGGTGATTGCTACTTGTGCCGTGATCGCACTGGTGCCGTATTCCGTCTGGTTAACGCGGCGCTCGGGGACGATGGACTCCGCGCAACTACTGGCCCACTCGCGCGCGTTTGTCTTTAGTTTGCCCGTCGTGCTCGGCTTGATCGTGCTTCTCGCGCTGGCAGCGGTGGTGCTTCATGGCAGGCTGAACTGGCGAGATACGTCGGTCCTCTTCGCGGCGTCGTTCGCGCTCCTGCCTGTAGTTGTCTTCAACCAGCAAGTCGTCACCGGTCTCCTATTACAGCCGGTACACTACGGCCGTTACATCGCTAACTATGCTGCCCTGCTCGCTGCTTTGATGGCCGTCGTGTTGATCTGGCGCGGGAGTTTGCCATCACAAAAACCATCCCTCGCACGCTTGTTCCTATACGTGGCGTGTGTGGTTTTTAGTTGGAGCGTGATTGAGACGGTCGTGCGAGTGCGAGGTATAAATCAGATTAACTATGAGCGTGATGACGCGCGCCGCGTCGGCTTACGACTAGCTGAACTCGCAAAGTACACACCCGACCGGGTTGATCAAGCTGTCGTTCTGAGTACCAGCCTTTCGGTTGCCGACCTGCTACCGAACGACGCTCCGCAGCCCGTGCTGTGGGCGCCGCATCTCTTTGTCTTTTCAGGATCAAGTGAGAAAGAAAATCGCGAACGTTTGTACCAGCAGCTTTATTACAGCGGCATGGACGAACCGACGTTCAGCGCGCTTGCCGACGGCGATGGCTACTTACCACTTGTTCTCTTCGGATGGGAACGGTTGAATCACAAACCGTATGTCCCGCCGATCACAATCGAGGAGGTGCAAAGAGAAGCGCGGCGATACGGTGAATACCGAGCGGCGTTTGGCGCTGCGCAAGCTGCTTCACCGCGGCTCGCTTACGTCGTGGTGACTATGCCTGGGGTTGATCTTACAAGGATCGATCAGTGGTACGAGCGCGATGCCGGCGAACGCGTCGGCAGTTTCATCATCTACCGCGTGAGGCTGCGCGGATGACCAGTGATTCGGGCTTAATGAATTCGACTTTTTGCTTTTGGGGGTCGCGGCGGTCTATGCGTTCTCCCGGGGTTGGCACCAATCAAAAAAAGGCGCCGCCGGCACTCCCTCCGGCGACGCCCTCGTTAGGTTGGGAACTATCGTTAATTCCTCACTCGTTATAACTCTACTGCCGGGACATTTCAAGCCGAAGCTGGAGCGCTGCAGGCTGACGCTTTGCCCGTTCTAACAAGGAATGGGAGTCGCCTTTAATTACCGATTGCGGAAGCGCCCTGATCCAGGAAATAAACAAAGTGGTCGGTGTTGCCAATCTGATGCCAGTCGTCCGCTGTTGCTCCAGGCGGAATTTGATCTGCGACGATGACACGCGCACCTGTGCCGGCGAACACAGTCATCACTTGTCGTCGGAGGTTTGCGTCTGCGGCCCAGAACTTCGCCACGTCACCGGCAGGTGTGATTGGCATTTCCGCCACGACGCGCACTCGCGCCAGGCGAGGCCAGGATGCGAACATCGTGTTTCCGATGACCGCCACCTCGTCGCCGGGGTTCACGCCCAATTGCCGCAGACTGTCAGCCACCTGCCACTCAACATCGCGCGCTGCAACATCGCCCTGCAACAGTTCGCCGACAGCAGAGTTAGTCGCCCGGGCAGCTGCCGGCGCGATGGCGAAAACGAATGTGATTACTACCGCGACAGTAACTCCGGAAACCAATCGACGCGCCTTCGCGGTCGCCGTGTCGCGCACGGCCGCCAGGAGGCTCAATGCGATCATTACAACAAACGGGGCCAGGTAGCGCTGTTCGATATTGATAAGAAGATAGAGGCCGCCCGCGGCGAGTGCAGGCGCTATCAGAAACCAATAGGCCGCGATGTCATGTCCTAACAAACGACCACGGCGGCTCTGGTAAAAAAGCAGGAACAAGGCCAGCCCGACAACGAGAAGAAAGAGGCGATAAGTCAGGATGGCGTAAAGAAGCGCGAGGTTTCTGGTAATTGCACCTCTCTGTTGCCGCTGGTTGAAGTGAGTAGTGGCACCTTCGTACCAGTAAGAAGGATCGTACCAGGGCGGATACGTGCCCGCGACTGGCCTCGCAAATTCAAAGATCACCGGCGCGGTAAAAACTTGACGTGTCGGATGGACGGGCGTGCCACTGCCGCGAGGCTCACCCTGCCAGTTAATGAATGGTTTAGTTTGATTGACATACCAGGCATAGTTGAGCCGAGCACTGTCGCCAATCGTGAACCGGTGCTTAGCGCGCGTTAGGGCGAGGATGAACGGAGTAGCCACCATCAGAAAGATAAGTAGCGCCAACGCTATTCGCAGAACCGAACGCTGGAAAGTGAGAGTCTGTCGCAACAACAAGAAACTCACTCCGAGGAAAACAAAAGCCATCGGGAACATCACTGACTTAGTCAGGTAACTCATACCCAGGAGGAAACCAAAAACGACGAATGTGGGCCAACTGATCGCGCCCGCATGGATGCGCAGTACGAGGCCGGCTCCAAGATAGACAAAAGCGGACAGGAGTAAATCCGGGCTGGTGCGAGAGACATGATTCATCATCAAGGAAGTCCAGATGAAGAGCATGTAGCCAAAAACAAACCACACCCACTCGGGTAGCGCATTCGTTTCAGATACCTCGAACCTCACGTCGCGTCGGTGCGCTCGCATTAAGGAGTGCAGGAAAACGGTGAAGCACCAGAGCGTGGCCGCATAAATAACGAAGTTCAGCAGGCGCACCACTGAGAACTCCCAGAAGGGTGAAGGTCTGACTAGATGGAGAGTTAACCCAAGAAGCCATGAATAGAGAGGACTCCACATCGCGTTGAGCGCGTTGTGCAGGTCGCCACGTAGATACGCGTCGCCGATATCGAGATAAGCGATTCCGTCAGCGCCCATGTAGGCGAGACCGTCCGCACTGTCATGCCTTCGCCCCCACGCTTGCAGAAAGCCGAGCGCCAACGCTACCAGCCAGCAGGCGATTTCCCAGCGAGACGATTTGTGCGACTTTGAAAGAGTGAGATCCGAGTCGGTTGTGGGCATGATTTGGAGAATGCTCGCGCATCTTCGCTTGCGAACAAATGCTTGTCAACAACGCGAACAGTGAAAACCGATAAGTTATACTCCCGCGACAAGCATTTCGATTTGGAGACCATAAGAGGACGAGAAATGCGCGATGGTTGAGCCGATCCGCTGGCGTTGGGGTCTGGTTGCAGCGTTAGCGTTAACGCTGCTGGCAATGTTCCCGCAGCTTTACCTATGGCATGAACGAGGAGGTTCGTGGCAGGGCGCAAACGCTTTCTTCTACACTGATGAGCCTGCGTACGCCGCGTACGTCAACGCACTGAAAGATGGCAAACCACGACGTAACGATCCCTACACCGGCAGATACGACAACAAAGACGCAACCCTTCCCGAGTCGCTCTTCTCGATTCAGTTCGCCACGGCGTACCTCGTCGCATTGCCGGCGCGTGCGCTGGGACTGTCTACAGCAACCGCGTTCATCTTGCTCTCGCCTCTCGTCGCGTTCGCTGCCTCGCTTGCGCTGTTTTGGTTACTCGCACACCTGACAAACGATGAGCGGACGGCAGCGGCGTTTGTTCCCTTCGTGCTTTGCCTCGGCATTTTGCTTTCGGGTAATGGACTCGTGCGCGGGTTGCTCGGGCAGCAGACGCGCTACGTCTATCTTCCTTTTCTGCGCCGCTACAATCCCGCTGTGTCCTTCCCCTGTTTTATCCTTTTCTTCCTGCTCACCTGGCTCGCACTCACCGGACACACGCGCCGCAAAAGAATTCTGTACGCCCTTGGAGCGGCGGCGGCCTTCGCCTTGTGCGTCTACGGCTACTTTTTTTTATGGACAGCCGCAGCAGCGTGGCTCGTCATCACGGCGATGCTGTGGCTCCTCGCCCGTCCAGACGGATGGCGGCAGGGCCTCGCATCGTGTGTGCTAATCGGGCTGCTCGCGCTAGCTGTCCTCGTGCCTTACGCGAACATGCTTTCGCACCGCGCCGAGTCAATGGACACTGTGCAGGCGCTTGTCCATACGCACGCGCCGGATCTGTGGCGTTCAATCGAAGGAATCGCGCTTGTCATCCTGGCGGCCTTAGCGATCGGCTTGAAGCGAAAGCGCATCAACTGGGCCGATCGCCGCGTGCTCATTGCGCTCGCGTTCGCGGTGCTGCCAGTCGTACTTTTCAATCAACAGATCATCACTGGCCGCTCGCTGCAGCCAATGCATTATGAGCAGTTCGTCGCCGGCTACATCACGCTCATCGCGGCCGCGCTTGCCGCCACGCTAATGTGGCGCGGGCAAGCGGACAATCAAGCTCTGCCGCTCAGTATCCTGCTGTTGGTGGCGTGTCTAAGCTACGGGTGGGGAGCCGGCGAAACATGGATTGCAACTCGCCGGTTCGCGCGAGCGAATGTTTTGCGGGACGAGGCGAGGCCCGTAGCGCTGCGACTCCGAGAGGTGAGTTTGAATGAAGATGCGACATCCGGATCGCCGGTTGTGGTCTTCGCACCCGACGTCGCGCGCGCAGACACTCTGCCAATGGTTGCCCCGCAGGCGGTCCTTTGGGCACCGCACATGTTCGTCTTCTCCGGCGTAACGGTGGCGGAGAACAGGGAGAGGTTTTTTCAGTATCTCTATTATTCGGGTGTGGGCGCTGAAGAGTTTGTGAGCCATTACCTGCGTCAGGGCTTCGTCTCATACGCTATCTTCGGCTGGGAGCGCGCTAACCCGCACCTGACAGTTGACTACAAACCAATCTCCGACGAAGAACTCGCAAGCGAAGCCCGCAACTATGCCGACTACATCAGCCACTTCGATCGGACGCGCGCCACGCATCCTCAGCTTTCCTATTTACTGGTGGGCGTCGAGCAACCAATCAACCTCACTCACCTCGACCAGTGGTACATGCGCGACGGCGGCGAGCACATCGGAACCTGTGTGCTTTATCGTCTGAACCTACGTCCCTGAGGTCCGCATAGAAAACCGCGAGTGGTGGATTCACAACAACCGGGTCCCCGAGCAAGCCGACAGCTAATCACGAAGAGAATAGACTGGGTAATAGAAAAGCCGCAGATTAACTCTGATGATACAGATCAGAAATCCCGTTGATTCCAATCCGCACTGCCAGGGTTAACCCGCGGCTAACTTTTGTCCCAACTTTGTGCCAACTACGGCAGCGCTTCGACGTTGATGAAGAAGCGATAGCTACCGCCCTGCTGCACACCCAGCAGGAAATGTACGTCAATCGCCGCACCCGGCCCGAGCATTCCGCCGGGTATCGTAACCGTGAGGCTGGAATTCATCCCGCCACCGTTTGGTTGTGTCAGCGGCGCCGGTTGCTCAACTGTGAGACCGCGCACAGTCAGGCTGCCGCGACTGGTAGTGATAGCGAAGTCTGAGCCGTCAAGGGCACGGACGTCCGCCTGCGCGCCGCCAGGTGTGTAGCCGGGACTGTTCAGCGTCGTGATGTCCACGACGCGGAAACGCAGCCGAGTAACTGCCGCGCCAGTCGTATTCACAAAGTGTCTCCGGATATCAAGTGTGCCTTGAAAACCGTTGATGACCGAAGTTAAATCACGCACGCGGTTGGGCGCGACAGTGGAACTCGCATTCGGCTCGATCAATTGCGCTTTGATCTGCGCGTTGCGCTGAATCGGATCGATGGAATTCTCCGGACCGGGCGCGCCTAACTGCGATTGCACGCCTCCGTAACTTCCCCCATTGGTCGAGACGAAGAGGAAGTCCTGCGCATTATCGTTGGTGTCTTGCGGGAGGCCGCTGGTCAGCTTGCGCACGAACGCATACTGACCATCGTTCGCGCCGGGTGACGGAAGGCCGGTGCCTTCCCGGTATAGATCGGCGGTGGCGCCTGCAGCAGCGTTTAGACTAACGGCATCGAGTCGAGTTGCCGCTGAGAAGTTTCCCGGATTGGCCGTCTGGAAGATCGCGATGGCCCCGTTGTCGGGGATGTCGTTGCGTCCTCCGAGTGCCGCATCACCGTAAGTCAAATCCGTTGGCGAGTAACTCGTTAGAGTGTATCCGCCGGTTGGGATGATGCCCATCGGCGTGATGCTCTTTAACATGCCCTTAGCCCTGAAGGTGCCCCCGGTTTCGTTTGTCAGGAGGAAATGACCACGTGCTGGAATGACCGTCCCGTTCGGTATCACAACCGCAACGGTCTCCCCTGACCCAGAGCCATTGATGTAACCCAAGGCCCAACCAGCTGTTCCGTCGGATGATGTGACAGTAATCGCCGAATTGGTGGTGTTGTAAAGTTCGACGTACTCATCAAGTGAGCCATCAGGACCGCGGAAGCGAAACTCGCTGATAATTACCGCGCCCGGCACAAATGCTCCGAGTGAGAAGTAAGCGATCGGCTGATCGTGATCAGAGATGCGATCGGGAACATTCGGATCAGCGTAATCCGAGACTGGCTGGTCCGCATCGTCGCGTGCGTACGCGAAGCGGCTTAAATCGGCCAGCGCCGGCGGATTGACGAGAACTTGATCAAGTACCTGCGCGTTACCGTCAAAAGAATATGAGTAGCGTTGGTCGGCCGGAAGGGTGTCGACCAAATTCGTCTGGTCGGGATTTACCAGATCCGAAGAAGCAAGCACGACTTGATCCGGGGGAGCGGGCGTTCCCTTAATCGTGCCGATCACATCAACATAGCCATCGTTAATATTGAAGGCGTTCATGTCGCCGACCGTAATGATTCTCTCCGTCGGCCCTGCAATCTGCCGGCCCTGAATGTAGTTCGCCAGAAACTCGGCTTGAGCGCGACGCTTGGCGCGGATTCGTCCACCGGCAGTGCCCGTGCCGTTTACTGTTACATCGTCGTTGACGCCGGAGAGCGAGCGCAGGTGATTGACGATTACTGTGAAGGCGAAAGTGCCGCCATCGGGCCGTGGGGCTGTTGCCACCAGCACGAGCGGCGGGCGGTCATTCAAGAGTTCCTGCAGACCTGTGTTTGGGTTGGTGTAGGTGTTACAAGTGCCAGTCCCTTGATTGCAGCCTGCGAGCTCGATCTGAGTAACACTCGTTGTTGAGACGCGCGATTCCTTCACGAGGAAACCTACGTCGATCCCACCGATGTCATTACCCTCGACAAGATAAGCGACATAGTTTGGATTAGGCAGACCGTCGATACTCTGCGCCTCTGAGTTGACCTTCGCAGCGACTGCCTGCAACGTTGACAGATTCTCCATCTCCTCAATTCCGATCACATCAGGGTAATGCTGCACGTTCCGGATTATCAGGGAGGCCTTGTTGAGACGGTTGTTGAAAGCTGTCGCAGTCAGCACTGGGTCGCTTGTTGTGGGATCGTCGACCGTGTCGAAGAAGCGCTCCATGTTGAACGAAGCCACTGTGAGCTCAGTCGCCGTGGGCGTTGGTGCAGCAGTCGCACTGCCATTGGTGCCGCCGGTTAGCGTCAACTCCGGAAGAATGGTCCAGGTGCGGAATGAATAATCCATCTCACCTGTGAGAGGTGCGAAGACGCTGCCGACGGAAACGTTCACTGCCGTCGTCCCCGGTTGCGCATCGCTATCGACCCGCAGTCGTTCGGGATTCTCGTCGAACCGCGGCACGTTGGCGGGCGAGCCTGGGGGCAGCGGATCGGATATGGGTACTCCTGGTTCGCGGAAGGGTCGCCCAACGCCGGTGACCACGCCGTAGAAGACTCCGTTTGATGTAACGGTAGCATTCGGCTCATTGATAGTCCCCTGAGTGGGGGCGACCACTGTGAGCGATGCGACCTGCACGCGCATGCCTTCAAAGCGTTCGAGATTCTCAAGGCCGGGGGCTTGTGTGTCTGCGCCGGTAATCACAGTCGGCGCGGGCAGTGGGTTGCCGGTAGAAAGAACCGAGACCGAGACTCCCCCGCTTAGTTCCGTCAATGGTTTTTGATTTAGGTCCGCGGCGGGAATGAACTCCTGTACGGTACCTGAAACCTGTACCAGGTTGCCGACAACTGCAGCCGCCGGCACGGATGCGCCGGTGAAAACGAAGAGACCATCGGAGGTGGCTGGGTTTCCGTCGCCGGTCGGATCCTGGATATAGAACCCGCCGCTCGAACCCAGTTTGATACCGGTCACGATGCCGGTGGTGGTGACGCTCTGCGTAGCGAAGGGCGAGGTCAAGCCACTGCCCTGAATTGAGTAGATCGGCGTCAGGACCACGTCGTCGTTTGTGATCGTGCCCAGGCCCTGCCCGTCGCTCACGGTGGCGCCCGTGACGTTCGTCACGTTGACGAAGAAAGTTTCGTTAGGCTCGGTCGTCGTGTCGCCGTTGACTGTGACGTCGAAGGTTGCGGAAGTGCCTCCGGCTGCAATCGTTCTTCCGGTCTCACTCTTGGCGACATAGTCATTGTCTTCGCCGACAGGATTACCGTCCTGCGCTGTGCCGTCAGCAGTGGCGATGTCGAAGGTCACACCCCCAGCCGGCGCCGCCGCTGACAAGGTTACTGTGAATGTAAAGACAGATGTTCCGGCGTTACCTTCGGCCTGGGTTACGTCGTTGATGGAAAGTGTGATCGGACCACCGCCCCCGCAAGGTGCGAAGGTCGTAACGGTGTTGCGCGGATTGGGCGCTGTGGCAGTGAAGTCGGTAGCATTCTGGTCGGTCTCGGTACAACCGTTTCCACCTCTGATGACTGCAGTCGTGTTGGATGGGGCGGGCGTCGGACCCGTGCCCTCGAAGCAGCTGGCAGTCGTGCCGAAGCCGACGAAGTCAACTATGGAACCGCCCGTCGGACACGCTCCCACCAACGCGGTCGTCGTGTTCGTGAGCGCCACTTTGCCGGCGGCCGCAGCCAGGGCAATCGTGCCGAT
>JBDTYQ010000108.1:0-10987 GCA_040005515.1 bacterium | reverse complement strand
GGCGACCGACAAAGCTCATTACAAACGTGTGCCGCTGGTCGGCCTGCGAAGGTCCATGATCTCTGGCGCGATTTGTGGGATCAGACAGGACCAGGTTGCTGAACTGAGTGGCGACCAGATTCTGTTCCGGCGCATCGTCCGTGGCGTGCGACAACGTGTAGTTGGCGCTGAATTGGTAGCCGTTCGAAAAGCGTTTATTGAGCGAAAGCGTTCCCGCTATGTATCGAGAATTTCCTGCTGATTCGGCCAGTAGCACGTTATTGAATTGGGGATACAGCCTGGTTGCGGCACTGATGGTTGAGCTGAAGATTGGTCGACCATCAGCCAAAGTACCGACCGGATTGATTGGATTGATGTTGCGATAGACAGGCAGGTGCGTTCCCTTTGAATAGATTATTCCCCCAGTCAAAGAGTAGTTCCTTGATAACGCGTGCTCCACTTGCGCGTTGGAATGGAAGGCGTAGAGATTTGAAAAATCAGGAGCTACGGCTTCGACGCTCTGACGCGGCAGTGCGGCGCCGGGGGGTAATGAGCCGAGCGTATTTGGGAAGCTGGGCGCGCCCGTTGTCGCGGGGTTAAAAGTGAAGTTGAAAAACACCGGACTGCCGTTGTTCTGAATGGCGCGACGGTAGAGGTCTGTTTGCGGCGGATCATAATAGATCCCCATGCTGCCACGCACTACAGTCGGATGATCTCCATCTTGCAGGAGATAGACGACACCCAGACGCGGCGCGAAGTTGTTCTTGTCTGTGCGGAACTTTTGCGAGAAAGCCAAAGGCGCATTCGCTGGAGCTTGCGGAACAGCGTAAAGATCGTAGCGTACGCCGTAATTGATCTTGAGCCGTGGCGTCACCTTCCAGTCGTCCTGCGCGAAGAAATTATAAAAGACGGACCGGAAACTAACCGACGGATTCCCAAAGCTCTCCACGTAGTTTGAGTAACCTAACCGGTTCGTTCCATTTTTGGCGGCGACATAAGCAGCGATGGAGGGAAACGTGTAGCGAGCGAAGATGCCTGACTTCTGCGTGTCACGAATTAAGTTGAAGCCGCCACCAAATTTCAGAGCATGGACGCCGTGCGTGATCGTCACGTTATCAAGAAACTGATTCGACGATTCGAGTGGGGAGATAGTGTTCGGATTTTCCGGGGATCCAAACAGCGCAGCCTGGGCACCGGTGATTGCGATGGACGGACCGGAACCGGAATGAGCATTCGGCAGGTTTTGCGAATAGCGACGCGCGTATTGATAACGAGCTTCATTCAACAGCGTAGGCGTGAAAGTAGAAATTAACTGCAGGCCCACCGAATCCGATTGGTCAACAAAGTCGATGCTTCGTTCAAGCGTTTGGGTACCGCCTGCGATGTTGTCCGGCGAGTTGTTCCGGAAGTCGTTGACTCTGCCGACGAGGCTATGCTTGTCCGTCAGCCGTACATCGGTACGGAAGATGAAGAACTTAACCTTCTGCGCTGTCGGAATAGAATTCGGGAAGGCTGTCGCCGCAACGCCTGCTGCAATCAGGGCTTGCTGATTGGCTGGACTGATAGTGATGACGCGTTGGGGTTCACCCGCTAAATCCCTTGAGAGTTTTTCAGCGCCCACGTAAAAATGCCAACGGTTGCGGATAAACGGTCCGCCAATCGCTCCGGTGAAGTCGTCCACCTTGGTTTTCGGCTTTGGCTTCGTCGGATCGGAAAAGAAGGGCCGCGACGAGAATGCAGTTCGACGAAAACGATAGCCAACGTGACCATGGAAATTATTTGTGCCAGAGGCCGTGATGGCATTCATTATCAAGCCAGGTGTGTTGCCAAACTCCGGCGCAAAACCGTTGGTGACAAGCTGAACTTCACTAATAAAGAGCTCCGAGATTGGCATCAAGCGAATGCCGGAACGATCGGATTGAGTGTTGTTGTTGCCATCGAGTTGGTAATTGGTGCGGCGCGCGTAGCCATTGGCGTTGATGCGCGGAACACCGAATTCAACATTCGGGCGGCCTGTGACGTTCGATTGAAGGAGCGCAAAGTTATACGGATTGCGAGAAACGAGAGGCAGGTTGTGAACTTCAACTGAATTCATGACCCGGCCAAGATCAATCTTTCCCGGATCTGCTATCGGAGCGTCAGAGTTGATAGTCACTACCTCCGAAACTTGCCCCGCCTCGAGAACCAAAGCGACCGTGGCTGTTTGTCCCGTGGTCAGAGTGATGCCCTCGCGAACCAGTTTTTTGAAATTTGGAGCCTCAGCCGTCACGCGGTAAGTGCCAAGCGGCAGGAGCGGCGCGCGATAGACTCCCGACTCGTCAGTCGTAAGGGTGCGAGTCGTTCCCGTTTCAATATTGACGACGGTAATGGAGGCGTTTGGAATAATGGCTCCGTTCGGATCTGTGACGGTGCCTTCTATCTGTCCGTTCAAAGCCTGGGATTGCGCAAAGGCGCCACCGTTGACTGAGAGCAGTAGGGCCACGACGAAAGTAAAAAGAGCTACGGCGCGAGCGGCGGTGGTGAACCTGCCGGACAAGAAAATTTTGGCGTACAGCATAGTTGCAATCTCCTTCATGTAATTCAGGCTAGGGAGTCGTGAATACTTACAGATCATGGAAGCAGAACACTGCAGACAGCGGGGAGTATGGATGTCGGGAATCCGAGAACCACAGATTATTGTTTGGGTAAAAGCCGGCGCACGCGTCCGAGTCGCTCTACCTGAATAATAGACTCGATTTAGGTAAACCTTAACATTGTTGTGCGGAACTCGCTACGTGTAGTGGGTTAGGCGACCTTTTAAAGGTGGCGCTATTTATTTGGTGCCCGCTTTTCTAATCGCTGACCATGAGCCGTGCGCAAATTGATTAATTGATTTCTGGTTCTCTGGGAACTTGGTTGAGCGGCTGCCGCCGAGGAGATCAACAGCACTGCGATGACTGACAGGCCAAGCCGAGGCGAATCCCCTGGCGAGACAGGTACCCCTTGAAACATTTTGGTTTGTTGCCCTCAACTTGAGTCCGATGTGGTGAATTAAAGAGGTTGGGTTTCGTTAACGAACCTGCGCAAGCTTTTCCGCAATCTTCTTTGGCATCTCGGTCTCGTCCGCCCATAACGCATGTTGGTCCTGCAGTTCAGTCCATGTTTCAAGACCCTTCCGATACCAGACCTCGGCTTCTTTCGGTTGCCTCGTAGCAGCAAGAGCGGATCCCATATCGCTGTAAAGGCGTGCCAAACCGCGACGATAATCGATGCGCTGCCGGTGTGATGAAACGATCGGCTCGCGAAGCGCCCGCGCCTCCTGGAAAATTCCAATCGCCCCGGTGAAATTACTGCTTGCTGCCAGGGCTTCCCCCGTCAGAGTCAAACTCTGCGCCAGGTCGTCCGGGTATTCAACGTTGGTCTTGTCGAGGGCGACGAGTCCTCGGCGAATGCTGACCGTTCTCTGCAACAGTGACAACGCGCCGCGGTAATCACCAGACGCAAGCAGAGTTTCAGCCACATGATGCGAGCAGTCGCCCACATCTTTCTTTGCCCGAGCATTCTGTGGATCGCCTGTGAGGAATTCTTCATACATCGCGAGACCGTGTTTGCCGTTTTCGAGCGCCTTCGGATAATTTGTCAGTCCGCGAAACGAATCACCGACATGGTCGAACGCTGTGGCTTCGGCCCTCGCATATTCGGAAATTGTAGGTTCGAGCGCACACAATTCTTTCGTATCTGCCAGCATTTCCAGATCACTGTCGAGCGCCTTTTGCCAATCGCCCATAATGCCAAAGATGAAGCCGAGACGTTCCTTGCTGACTACCAGACGAAGAACGACGTCTTTGGCAGGGAATGATTCGCGCTTCATACTTTCAGCAATTGAAAGCGATTTTTGATACATCGCCAGGGCCTCGTCGTAGTTGCCCAATTCAGACAATGCATCACCGAGAAACGCCGGGTTCCTGAAAGCACATTGAAAGGTGTCGAGGTCATGCGATTGGGGCAGGAGCTTGTCCGAAATTTCCATTGCTTCGCGCATTCGTTCGGCTGCAAGGTTTGGTTTGCCAAGCACCTGATAGATGGGACCGAAGCGCGAAAGAGTTATGGCGAGTCCGAGTTGGTATTCCGCGTGGTTCGGCTCTAAAGCTACCAGCCGCCGCCTGATCTCAAGAGACTGTTCATATGACAGCAAAGCCCCGGCCGTATCCCCCGTGCGGGAAAATCCGGGACGCCCCTGCGCATCCCCGAGTTTCAAGTACGCAGTGGAGAGTTCCCACAGCAGCTCGCGGTCTTCGCCGGCTTCCTGCGCGAGACTGCTCAAGTATTCTTGCGCTTTCTTGACAACCATCTCGCGCGCTTTAGTTGCACCGTTCAAATCTGCGATCGAGTCATGAAATTCAAACAGAAAAGAATTGGTCAAATTCCGCACGTCTTTGAATCTTCGTTCTGCCTTGGCGCGCTCATTTCGCGCAACCCGGGCTTGCCAGGTTGTGATTACGCTGGCCGACAAAAGCGTGAGTACAACCATCAGAGCTGCGGCCACTCCCGCTTTGTGCCGCTTAATAAATTTGCTCGCACGGTACGAGAGAGTGTCGGGTCTGGCTAACACTGGCAGGCCATCGAGATGGCGACGAAGGTCTTCCGAGAATTCCTGCACAGAAGCATAACGTCGCGCCGGTTCTTTCCGCAGGGCCTTCAAGAGAATGTTATCCAGATCGCCGGCCAGACGGCGGCGCAGTTTCTCGATGTTGCCCTCGCGCGAGCGACTGATCGCTTCGGGTGTCAGCGGGATAGGCGCAGCATCACTTGTGTGACGTGCGGCTTCGACGCGCGTGATGACGACGCTGGGTTTGATCGGTTCTGACGCGGCGATCATCCGCGCAACGTCTTCAGGCAAGCGACTCTCAAAATTGAACGGACGATGTCCGCTCAATAATTCATACAGCACGACTCCCAGCGAATAGACATCGCTGCTGGTCGTAATCGGCAAGCCACGCAACTGTTCGGGACTCGCGTATTCCGGCGTCAGCAAGCGGCCAATCGTCTCGGTTGCTTCGGAAGCAGACCAGTCGGCGCTGAGAAGTTTGGCGATGCCGAAGTCCAGCAGCTTAGGCGCGCCGTCTTCAGTGACGAGGATGTTGCTCGGCTTGAGATCACGATGGACGATCAGGTTTTGATGAGCGAACTGCACGGCTGTACACACCTGGCGAAAGAGCTTCAGCCGTTCCATCGTATTGAGTTTGTGCTCGTCACAATAGCGAGTGATGGTCATGCCCTGGATGTATTCCAAAACAAAATACGGCAGGCCGTTTTCTGTAGTGCCGCCGTCAATCATCCGCGCAATGTTCGGGTGATCCAGGTTGGCGAGGATTTGTCGCTCCATCACAAAGCGCTTGATGATGGCGTCGGAGTCCATGCCGCGCTTGATGAGTTTTAGTGCGACTTTCTTGTCAAAGGACGCATCGGCGCGGGCCGCCAGATAGACTGCACCCATTCCGCCACGGCCCAACTCGCGGATGATTTGGTAGCTCCCGATCTGTTGACCCTCAACCGCCGCGTTGTGGTCAGTTTCATCGCTCGACAAGAAACCAGCATCGACGAGCGCGGACTGTTGAATAAAGTTTCCAGCCGAATCGTGGGCTGACAGAAGATCCAGAACTTCCGCGCGCAACCCGTCGTCAGCCGCACACTGTTTGTTTAGAAACGGAATGCGGTCCTGAGGTTCAAGCAGCAGCGCTGAAGAGAAAAGCTCTTTAACTTGTCGCCAGTCGGCCTTCATAAGGTTTCGATCTTTAGTCTAGGTATGACTCTTTGCACTCAACTGCTCGCGTAAGCAGTCGAGTCCCTACTCTATACGCGCAACAATCTCTGCAGTTGAGTCAATCCGCGGAGTCGGGCGAGCCGGTGATAGCCTTATAGAGCCATGCCCGCGCCACGGTCCATTCGCGCTGAACTGTCGAAGGCGAAGTTTTCATGACTTCCGCTGTTTCCTCAATCGTCAACCCGCCGAAGTATCGCAGCTCGACGATTTGACTCTGCTCCTTGTCGATGGCTTCCAATTCCTGCAAAGCCATATCGAGCGCAATCAGCGATTCATCCGCCGAATCTCCGGAAACGGTTGCAACATCGTCAAGCGAGATCTTCGGCCCGCCGCTCCCGCGTTTCGCCGCAGTGTGGCGCCGGGCATTGTCCAGGAGAATTCGACGCATGGCCTGGGCGGAAATCGCGAAGAACTGTGCGCGGTTCTGCCAGTTGACCGAACGCTGGTCGATCAACTTCAGATAGGCTTCGTGGACCAGCGCCGTGGTCTGCAGAGTGTGATCGGGGCGTTCGTGGGTTAGATAGTGGTGCGCCAGGCGGCGCAGCTCGTTATAAACAAGTGGCAGAAGTCTGTCCAGAGCCTCTCGATTGCCAGCGCTCTCCTGAAGCAGGCGTGTAATCTCACTGGTCGAAGTATCCATATTCCCGCCTAAAAGCTGCGTTTCGAGACCGATTGACCGAATTCTTACATTCCTTGCGCGTAATTAGATAGGGAAAGAATCTAAAAAAGACCGTCGGAGCCGTTGCGACCCGTTCCAGTCAGTCAGGGTCGCACAGTCCCGGCGTTAGCTGTCGAAGGAGTTTAGCGATCAATGCGTTTCACTCAAAAGAGAAATATTGCGGGTCTCGCCGTCCTCATGATCGGCATGCTGGGCATCGCCTTTTGGACTGCCGCGGCATCCGGCGTTCGTTATGGTGCGAACAAACGACTGATGCCTGGTGGGTCCCCAATTTCGAAACCAGTCCCGGCAGATGAGCCGACCAGGCTGAGTGCATCCGAAATGTATGGCAAGTTGCCGCTGAGCTTCGAGATTAACAAGGGCCAGACGGATGGACAGGTCAAGTTTCTCTCTCGCGGCGCCGGCTATACCCTATTTCTAACTTCGAACGAAGCGGTCCTTTCATTGAAACAACCGAAGGGCGAAGCGGGAACACCTCGCGTCGGGAAGTCGAGTGTCTTGAGAATGAAACTTGTGGCGGCAAACGCGCATGCGAAAACTGAAGGACTGGACCAACTGCCCGGCAAGAGCAACTACTTGATCGGCAAGAATCCCAGGAACTGGCGGACCAATGTTTCCCTGTTCGAACGCGTCTATTACCACGAAATCTATAAAGGTGTGGATCTCGTCTACTACGGCAATCAGCGCCAACTGGAGAATGATTTTGTCGTTGCTGCCGGCGCCGATCCCAACGTTATCACGCTCGCATTCAACGGCGCGAAAAAGATAGACACTGACAACGAAGGCAACCTGTTGCTCGAGACAGACGGCGGCGAGGTGCAGGTGCGAAAGCCCGTGATCTACCAGGTCTCTGAAGGAGGGCGTCAGGAAATTGCGGGCAAGTATGTTTTGAAGAGTTCCGGAGAGGTTGGCTTTGAAGTGGGTACCTATGACCACGCCCGGCAGCTAGTCATCGATCCCGTGTTGATCTATTCAAGTTATCTTGGGGGGAACGGTACTGAGGCTGGTAACGCCATTGTCGTCGACGATGCAGGCAACGCCTACATAACCGGCGGCACCTCGTCGACAACCTTTCCGCTGGCCTCGCCGATCGATGCGACACTGGGAGGCACTGAAGACGCATTCGTTGTGAAGATCAATCCAACCGGCACCGCGCTCGTCTACTCGACTTACCTTGGCGGCAGCAGTACTGATAAAGGCATCGACATCTCTGTAGACGGAGGACAAGACGCTTATGTGACCGGCCGAACCGCATCAAGCGATTTCCCCGTAATGAACGCTTTGGATAGCACCTATAGTGGCGGGACTGTCGAGGATGCCTTCGTCGTGAGAATCAACGCTGCTGGTTCAGCACTGGTTTACTCGACCTACCTTTCCGGGAACTTCGGCGCGCGCGGTTGTGGCATCTGGGCTAACAACTCTCAGGGCTTCGCTTATGTAACCGGGACGACGAGCGTTAACTTTCCAGTCACCTCGTCAGCCTTCGAAGCCACAAACTTCAACTCTGGTTTTCTGACGAAGCTATGTACAAATTGTTCAGGCGCATCGTCTCTCGTCTATTCAACTTTCCTGGCCCACACAGGCACCGCTTCAGGACAAGCAATCGCCGCGGATGTCGCCGGGAACGCTTACATCACCGGCAATGTGAGCTCCAACGCGACTAGCTTCGCCACGACGGGCGCCCTCCAAACAACATTCGGTGGAGGCAGCGCCGATGCGTTTGTAGAAAAGTTCAATACGAATCTTTCCGGAGCTGCGAGCCGCATCTACGCTACTTATCTTGGCGGAAGTGGCAAGGACATCGGCGGCGCCGACGGATCTCTCAATCCGGGGAAAGCGATTGCGATAGACGAGTTGGGCAATGCATACATTACTGGTGCAACCAACTCGACAAACTTCCCGGTTGCCAACGCTTCCCAACTTCTCAATGGCGGGCAGAATGATGCGTTCTTGGCGAAGCTAAACGCGACTGGCACATCGCTCAGTTACTCCACTTATTTGGGCGGCACCGGAGATGATTTTGGCAAGAGTGTCGCGGTGAACATCGGCGGCGGCGCTTACGTCACGGGCGTGGCGGGACCTAACTTCCCAACCGTCAATTCACTGGTGACTCCGAACCCGGGAATCGGTTTTGTGACCAAGTTTAATCCGTCAGGCGCCGGTGTTGCGGTCATCTATTCAACGATCCTCTCCGGCGTCACCGGCGGCAGCAATGGCATTGCTCTGGACGGCGCGGGCGACGCGTTTGTGACTGGCAGCACCAACGCGAGCATCGTGACTGTAAATCCTTTTCAGCCAATTAATGGAGGGGGCGGCACTGATGCCTGGGTTTCTACGATTGCCGACCCCACAATTGTCGGCCGCGTTTTTGATGTTTATGGACGTCCTTTGAGAGGCGCTACCGTGTACCTTGGGGGTGTTCCCAGCGCGACGACCACGACAGACGAGAATGGCGGCTACACGTTCGGATTACTGTCCGTCGGCAACAACTACACGGTGTCGGTTGGTTATTTTTATTACCTCTATCCTTTTGCGAGTGTGTCGAACCTACAAAAGAATGTGAGACAAGATTTCAGTCCACTCGTCGTTAGCATCAGCGGTCAGGTGACACTGAACGGCAGCGGTATGAGCGGCGTGCTGGTGTTCGTCTCCGGAAGCGTTTATCTATCAGCGCGGACTGATGCTCAGGGAAACTACATTTTTACCAACGTGCCACTCGGACGAACTTGCTCAGTAGAGCCTTATCAGCCCGGCTTCGGGTTTACTCCGCGAACTTCGCCGTTTTTTAATATAGCCAGCGACCAAACGGCCAACTTCACCGCTTATTCGTTACCTAGCATCCAATTCAGCTCCGCTTCTTACTCTATCAATGAAGGCGATCCAAGTGGACGAGTGAACATCACGCTAACTCGCACTGGCAACACTACCATCAGTTCCAGCATCAGCTACCGCACAATCGACGCTGCTGGTTTGACAAATTGCAACGTCATCAATGGTACCGCTTCGCCACGCTGCGATTACATAAACACACTCGGCTCCGTGACGTTCGCCCCGGGCGAGACGTCTAAGTCTTTCTCAATTGGCATAATCGAAGACTCTTATGCCGAAGGCAACGAATCCTTCAGTCTCAGTTTGTATTACGCGGATAACACAACCATTGGGTCGCCAGCATCAGCGACTGTGACAATCACGGACGACGACGGTACAAACGGCCCAAATCCAATCGACAGCACAAACTTCTTCGTGCGTCAGCAGTACAGCGACTTCCTGAACCGCGAACCCGACCCGCCCGGGCTGGCAGGCTGGACCAGTATCATCAATAACTGCAGCGGTGACACGACGCAATGCGATCGAGTACACGTTTCGCAGTTGTTCTTCCAATCGGAAGAATTTCAGAGCCGCGGTTATTTCGTCTACCGATTTTATCCGGTGGCTTTTGGTAGAAAGCCTGACTACGAAGAGTTCCTGCCTGACCTCGCGAGAGTGGGTGGCTTTCTGGACAACAATCAACTGGAAGAGGCGAAGGCGCAGTTCATTGCTGACTTCATGACCCGCACGGCATTCAGTAACACATACGACGGGCTCACGAATCAGCAATATGTGGACGCGCTCTTGAACACTGCCGGCGTGACACTCGCGAGCAGGCAAGCAATGATAGACGGGTTGAACAGCTTGTCCCTGACACGCGCGCAGGTGCTGAGGCAGATCGTCGAAAGTTCTGAAGTAGCAGCGAAGTATAACCATCAGGCATACGCCGTGATGGAATATTTCGGTTACCTGCGACGGCAACCGGACGCACTCTATCTCGACTGGATCCAGCAGCTGGACCAGAACAACAACCCACGCGTCATGGTCAACGGCTTCGTAAACTCTGCTGAGTACCGGCAACGCTTCGGACCTTAGTGGGATCGGGGTAACGCAAACTGTTATTTGCGGCCGGTTGAATGCCTCTCACCGTCGCAAACTAACAGTTTGCGTTACGCAGCAGGCGAAGCTGCTCTGTTGACTTAAGGGTACGGTTGCCGTAGGTTTTCGTTTCAAATCCGACAGGCTCAATTCGCAATAGAGCGCCTTCTGTCTAATTCGACTAACCTGATCCCTCCCGCATCTTCACCTCGACCGAGGTTAGCTTAACGCGTCATCGCCAGGAGCACTTCCATGGTCCGTCTTTGTCCGTCAGCAAGAATCTTCTCCGCTAAATATCGTTTTGCATCATCGTTTTCTCTCCCGATCCGGCAGTTATCATCACTGATACTTTTACTGTCACTCATCTGCGCGCCCATCAACGGCATTGCCCAATCGAAAGGGCAGGAGAAACGAGGGCTCGCAATTCCGACAGCGCCCGTGCAAACAACTGCCCCAGTGACGCCCGTCTCCTCGGGCAATAAGCCGGAGTTGATTCTTCAGACAGGACACACAAAATCCGCTAACGCAGTAGCCTTTAGTCCCGACAATCGCTGGCTGGCATCGGGCGGCAAAGATAACGTCATTAAAATTTGGGACCTCACGACGGGAAACGTATTGCG
>JBDTYQ010000107.1:0-11400 GCA_040005515.1 bacterium | reverse complement strand
TATTTCTTTATCTTCTGATAAAGCGAGCTGCGCGGAATTCCCAGCCTGGCGGCAGCCTTCTCAACGCGACCATTCTCTTCCTGTAGCACTCTTTCGATGTGCTGTTTTTCCAACTCGATCAGGGTGAGACTTGAGTCGATGTATGCTGAGCGATGGTTTGAGTTGCCATCAAAGTGGAGATCCCTGAGAGTGATCGACTTTTGCTCGCTGAGCAAAACCGCACGCTCGATGACATTCCGGAGCTCCCGAACATTGCCAGGCCATGAATACGCCTGGAGAGCCTTGATGCAATCGGGCTCCAGCTTAATTTCGCCTCTGCCAAGATCGTTAGCCACTTTATCCAGCAGGTACTCGGCCATGATCGGTATGTCTTCAACGCGCTCGCGGAGAGCAGGGAAGGCAAGCGGGATCGTGCTGACGCGGAAATAGAGATCTTCTCTAAATTTCCTTTCCCTTACTAGCTGGCCGATGTCCTGATGGGTAGCTGCTATCAGCCGTACATCCACCTGGCGATCTCTCACGTCCCCAACTCGCCTGAAGCGGTTGTCTTCCAAGACCTTCAACAGCTTCGGTTGTATTTGCAGGTCGACGTCGCCAATTTCGTCCAGAAAGATCGAGCCACGATGCGCGACTTCAAACAGGCCCTGCTTTGAAGCGGTGGCGCTTGTGAAAGCGCCTTTCTCATGGCCGAACAGTTCGGTCTCCAGAAGCTCGCGTGATAATCCAGCACAGTTCAAGTCAACAAAAGCCTCTTCAGCTCGCGGGCTGTTATCGTGCAGCCAACGGGCCAGGACACCCTTGCCAGACCCTGTCTCACCGAGGATCAACACGGGACTCTCAGTTGCTAAAACTCTTTTAGATTGTTCCGCCAAGGCGCGAATTTTTGGACTTTGACCTATGAAAGGATCGATGGCACGGCGGACTTGGCGGGTCTTGCTGGCGAGTTGCTTATGATGATTTCGCTGGTTCTCGAGCAGCCGCTTGAGAATCATCGTTAGGGCAGGCAGCTCGAGCGGTTTTGTTAGAAACTGTTCGGCGCCTTCCTTGATTGCGCGGACCGCCAGGTCGATCGACCCATGCGCCGTAAGAATCAGTAGAGGCGTATCAGGGTTGATTTCCTTGAGTCGCGGCAGCAAATCCAACGCGGTGCCGTCGGGAAGCATGTAGTCAGCAATAACGACATCGGGACGGGAGGTCCGAAACAGATTTTGAGCGTCTCGGCACGAGTCGGCTTCGTCGATCTCATAGCCCTGCATTTCGAGAAAATCCCTGATGCCAAACCGCACCCCAGGCTCGTCGTCAACTATCAGTATCCGATTTCTTCCCATCAACAATCCCCTCTTCGAGGTACCGGAAATCTGGCGCTCATACAGGCCCCACCTTCCTCGTTGTTGCCGGCCAGCAGTTTCCCTCCATGTTCGTTCATGATTCGTTGCGCGATTGCCAAACCTAAGCCTGTGCCTCCTCGACGCTTGGAAAAGAATGGTTCAAAGATTTTCGGCAGGTCCTGAGCTAGAATGCCGGCGCCTGAATCGCGGACGCTGCACTCAATCCAATCTTGTTGTCCTTCGAACACGGGGTGCGCTTCAACGATCACGGAGCCCCCTGCGGAAGAATGCTGGATGGCATTCTCGATCAGGTTAACAAAGACTTTTGAGAGCCTGCGGCGATCGATCATAAGCCTGGGTAACTCATCCTCGATATTGTTCACAAGGAGAACTTTGGCGAGTTCTGCTGCAGGAAGACAGGATCTCAAGGACTTGGCGATTACCTCGTTAACGGATACCGGATAAAGATCTCCTCTGAATGGTCGGCCATACTCCAGTAATTCCTCCATTAGAAAAGTGAGACGCCCTACCTCATCGCGCAGCACATTGGTATAACGCAAATAATCTGTCCGATCATTGAAGCGAGTCTCAAATGCGTCAAGAATCGAGGAAATCCCGAACAATGGGTTGCGGACCTCGTGAGCTACTCCAGCGACAAGCGAGCCCAGAAGCGACATCATTGCACCTTCACGCAACGACGCTTCGAGTTGTGTGCGCTTCGTAATGTCCTGTGCGATGAGAATGGCCCGATTGCCGACTGACCCAAATTCCTGAATCAAAAACAGGGTGATAGCCCAACTTTGATCGGTCTTGCTATCCCTAACTTCAGCGGCAATTGAACTGGCCTCATGGATATTTTTCAGCATTTCTGCGGCTTGTTGCCATGGCTCGGTTGCACCCAGTTCAGCAATACGCCGGCCCAGAACCTCGTCCGCAGGTGTTCCGGCGATAATCTCGGCCGCCTGATTCATCCGCTTGATTTGACCTTCCATGTCGATGATCAGAACCGGGAAGTCAATCGCGTTAAAGGTTTGGCGCCACTCCATCGCTGAATGCTGTAGCGAGTCATGCATGCTCAACTGTTTCTCGTCCAACAGCTTTCGTTCGGTGACGTCACTGGCGATCACCAGTTGCGCTTTGCGGTCGTCGAAGACAAGGGGATGAGATGTGATTTCGACATACATCAAACTGTTGTCTTTGCGTCGATGCCGCCACGGGCTTGAAATAACAGGTTCGCCTATGCCACCCAGGTTTTTGATGAGCAATGCGGGAACCTCCTCTGCGGAGCGGAGGTCATCGACCGTCATGGTGAGAAACTCTTCGCGAGTATATCCGTACGACTCTACTGCCGCTTCGTTCACCGCGAGAAAGCCAAGTGATTGCTCGTCATAAACCAAAATCGGCTGTGGGGTTGACTCAAACAACATCCTGTATTGTTCCTGCGACTGACGCAGCGCAATCTCCATTTGCTTGCGGTCGGTGATGTCGCGCGCCACGCCCCGCAGTCCAACAGCGTCCCCTAAACGGTCGATAATTGCTGAAGTGCTGACTTCCAGCCATCTTTCACGACCTTGGCCGTCGGCGGCCAAAAACTGTTGCGGAGAGCCGCCGGGCTCGTCCAGGTTAGACAGGGCTTCAGTAATGGCGACTATAGGCGAGTCGATCCCGTATGCATCTGCAAAGAAGGTCCCAATCAATTCCGATTGCGGCATACCAAGGAAATGAGCACCTGAGCCATTTATGCTAGTCAAGCGGCCCTCCATGTCTTGCGTGAAAATAATGTCATTGGCTTGCTCGACCAGATCCCGATAGTTGGCCTCGACTTTTGAACGCTCCAGAAGACGTGAGACCTTCGCGATCAACCGCGTCGCGTCGAACGGCATCTCGAGGTAGTCATCCGCACCTGAACTAAGTCCCTCGACGACGCTTGCGGTATCGCGCCTGTGCGCACTCGCAAGGAGAATCGGAATCGAGCGCAGGTCAGCATCGCTGCGCATCAAGCGACAAAACTCGATACCATTTGCGCGAGGCATTGAGACGTCGCTGATCACCAGGTCTGGTCGCTCTCGTTTGGCAACCTCAAAGCCTTCCAAACCGTCGCCCGCTGTCAGGACTGAGTAGCCCGCTTTACGCAGAAGCGTGTCCATCAGACCCAACTGTTCGGGTAAGTCATTGACGATCAGAACCGAATCGTCTTCGTGTCCGTTACTGGGAGAATCTGCCCGACGCATAGTGGGACAACCTAAGTCGCAGTCATTGTGGAGTATTAGGCAAAACTAGAGAATCTGCATTATTGCGGAGGACTGACGGTCTCCCCATGACCGGGGTGACGCATCAATCGCACTGACTGAGTTACTCCCGCGAATAATATCACACGCTCAGTCCTGGCTCACGAAAACTGCGGGGAGAAGTCATCCCGACTTCGTTCGTTCCCGACATGAAGTTTCCATCGGAGTGCTTTCCAAATCCTCCTACCCTTATTATCAGTTCTATTAGAGGCGGTTTTCCCGTATAAGTTGACTAATGTTAGGTTTGTCGACCTGATAAAGCCTTTTTGGTCATATTGAAGACTTGGGCATGTTGAAGACTTGAGCATGCAGGGTACATTCGTATTGCCTTCAAGAACTATCAGAAAAATTACGGAGCCACAGGAGAGCTTTGATGAGTCTTATCGAAAAGAACTCTGAAACATCGCCTCAGTTTGATCGGCGACCGTGGGGCACCTTCACCGTGCTCGACGAGGGCAAGAATTTTAAGGTCAAGCGGATTGAGGTCTTGCCCGGCAAACGTTTGAGTTATCAAAAGCACTCCCAACGAGCGGAGCACTGGGTCGTAGTAAGGGGAACCGCCAAAGTGACGCTTGATGGTCGCGAGATCGTTCTTGTCACAGGTGAGGCCATCGACATCGCAATCGGAGCAGCTCATCGAGTAGAGAATCCTGCTGACGAAGACCTGGTGTTTATTGAAGTACAGAAGGGCCCATACCTTGGTGAAGATGACATTGTCCGTCTGCAAGATGACTTCGGCAGAGTTGCCGAGACGCCATGAGTTACCTCGGGGCAGTCTTCGTAAAGCAATTCGACCCGATTCTTCCAGGACGAACTCGACCTACCAATGTCAGAACCTGAAGACAGCTTATCCACAAAACCTGCCGACACCTCTACCACTGGCCAAAATTCCAGCAGCGACGCCACAGTACCGCAGGGACTGTGGGCCGCGATCCGTGAGTCGTTGCGCGGGACTCACCGCGACTACACATCAGGTCCCATCGGTCGTTCGATCATTCTGCTTGCGATTCCCATGGTGCTCGAGATGCTCATGGAGAGTGTCTTCGCGGTCGTCGATATCTTTTGGGTAGCCCACCTTGGCGCCGATGCAGTGGCAACTGTAGGTCTCACCGAATCAATGTTGACCTTAATGTATGCGGTTGCGATCGGCCTGGGAATCGGAGCCACGGCGATGGTCGCTCGGCGCATTGGCGAAGGAAATCCCGAAGGGGCCTCGCGAGCGGCTGTTCAGGCAATCGCACTGGGGCTGATTGTCTCAATTGCAGTGGCGCTCATCGGCGTCTCGCTCGCCGGCAAACTTCTGGCAATCATGGGCGGATCACCGTGGGTGCTGGAGCATGGAGTCACTTTCACCAGGGTCATGTTCGCGGGGAACGCCAGCATTCTCCTGCTCTTCCTAATCAACGCCATCTTTCGCGGCGCTGGAGACGCGGCGATCGCAATGCGCGTGCTCTGGTTGGCAAATGCCATCAACATCATCCTCGGCCCATGTTTCATTTTTGGTTTGGGTCCTTTTCCCAAGCTTGGTGTGGCCGGAGCCGCTGTGGCTACAACGATCGGAAGAAGCACCGGGGTGATTTACGCCTTCAGCCGTTTGATTCGAAAAGGGGGACGGTTCGATATCAGAAAGCGACACATCAAACTCGAACCAGGAATCATGGCGCGCCTGATTAGGCTTTCATCGGTTGCGACGTTCCAGATATTCATCGGCATGGCGAGCTGGATCGGTTTGATAAGAATCATTTCCAGCTTTGGCAGCGATGCGGTCGCTGGTTATACGATCGGCGTTCGCGTGATCATCTTCGCGCTTCTACCGTCGTGGGGAATGGCCAATGCAGCGGCGACAATGGTCGGACAATCTCTCGGAGCGAAGAAGCCTGAAAGAGCAGAGCGTGCCGTCTGGCGAGCCGGGTTCTACAACATGCTGTGTCTCGGAACAGTCGGACTACTTTTTGTGCTTTTCGCCCGGCAGATCATCGGGTTGTTCACAGTCGATCCGAACGTGGCGCCCTATGGCGTTGACTGCCTGCGGATCGTTGCCTCCGGCTTTCTCTTCTACGCGTGGGGCATGGTGATTACGCAATCGTTCAATGGAGCCGGCGATACCTGGACGCCGACGATCATCAACCTCTTTGTTTTTTGGTTGTGGGAGCTGCCGCTCGCTTACGCGTTGGCCATCGTGTTTGGTCTTGGCCCACGCGGAGTGTTCTTGGCTATCATGATTTCATTTTCACTGCTCGCCTTTGTCAGCGCCATCATGTTTCGTCGTGGCAGATGGAAGACGCGAATGGTCTGACCGTAATGCAAACTGTTAGTTTGCGATCATTGAATGTCATTCAACGGACGCACCACTACCAGTTCACGTTAAATAATTGGTTGCCTTTGGAAAAAGTAAACGGGGAGCAACTCATGTCGCTCCCCGTTTTTTAGTAGCTGCCGCTGCCGGCAGCTGCAGTTTGTAGTCGGCGCTTAGAAGATAAACTTCAAAGCCAGTTGCACATTGCGTCGCTCGATATTGCCATTAGGCGTGACGCCTTTCACGGCGCCGACGAAACCGCTGGCCACATCTTGCGTGCCCGGTGCGATGTAGAGGTTGGCGTGATTGAGGGCGTTGAACATCTCGCCGCGGATTTGCAGTGTGTAACGTTCCCCGATCTTCACGTTGCGCGAAACACCGGCGTCGAGGTTCCAATAGCCCGGAGCCCGAAACTGGTTGCGCCTCGTCAGCAGCGCCGGATACGGACCGAAGTCCGAGCAACCACCGCAGACTGCATTACCAAAAGCTCCAACCGGTTGACTAGCAAGGTTAATGTAGTTGAAGAAATTGGCGTTGCCCGTTGGCGTGACGTTCACTGAGAGCGGTCCAGTCGCGACCAGTCTGGGACTGGAAAGGTTGGCGTTTGTTCCGTCAAAGATTGTGAAGGGCGTTCCCGTGCGGGCGTTGAAAATCCCCGTCAAGGTCCAGCCATCCAGTAATGCTTTCGTCAAACCGCTCGAGTTCTTCGCGAAAGGCACTGTCCAGATCAAGCTGCCGACGAAGCGATGCCGGACGTCGAAGTCCGCCGGCCCGACGTCAAAGCCCGGGTCATACGGATTGGTCAGTCCGAGATTGTTGTTGAATGCACCTTCGCTGAAGGTCGAGCTCAGGTTGTCGGTCGCCTGGGCCAGTGTGTAGTGAGCCGTGAACTGCATTCCCGTGTGCCGAAAGTTGTTGCCGTCAAGGCCAACAATCAACGCGTTATAGTCAGAGAAGCCTTCATTCCCACGCGTGTTGATATTCGAATACTGATTGTTGAGACGTGAGTTGGGATTCGCATCACCGAGATAAAACGCTCCCGAACCCGTAATGTTCAATGGCGAGATCGAATAAAGACTCTTGCCCTTTGAACCAGCGTACTCGACGGACAATACATTGCTTCGTCCTACCTCGCGTTGAAACGCGAGACTGTAGAAGTGAGCATACGCGTTTGTGATGTCTTCACGTACGTGCCGCAGACTCGTAGCAGGCAAAAGCTTGGTCGGCGGCGTGGTTCCGGCCAGAGGCCCGGCATTGTTATTTGTGATCCGGAGATTGGTCACGTCCACTCCATTGAACAACGACAAGACCGCGTAGTTCGGTGGATTCTGAATTACGTTGAATGTGACGTTGCCGAAGTTGCGCTCGTAGGCCAGCCCATAGCCCCCGCGAATGCTGGTCTTGCCGTCGCCGTTAATATCCCAGGCGAAACCGACACGCGGTGCAAAGTTGTTCAAGTCTTTCTTCCAGAGACCACCGATCGGACTGTTCTTGGCTATTTGCACACTACCATTCCGGATCCGTTCCTGTAGTGTCGCACCGGAACCGAAATAGAAGTTGGAATCCAGATTAGGATCCTTATTGTGCTGCACGCCGTAGTATTCGTAACGCAGGCCGAGGTTCAAAACTAAGTTCGGTCTGACGCGGATCGAATCGTTGACGTAGCTAGCCCACTCGTTGTAGCGATTACTACGCGTGAAGTCCGGAGGACCAACGGGAAGGTTCACACTCTGTCCCGGGAATTTTCCTTGCGGGAAGACGGCCGCCTGGAACTGATTAATGTTGCCGGTAACAAAGTTGCCCAGCGCCAGAGCATAGTTACCCTGAGTGCCGAGACTCTCAACCGCGTTTTCGTAAGCCCCAAAAGAGTGCGTGTCCTGAATATACACGTACTGCCCGCCGAATTTGATCTGGTGACGACCGAGCGTGTAGCTCACGTCTTCATAAATCTGACCAAGATTCTGTGGACCGCCGAAGCCCGCGGGAGAACTCGCTGCGTTGTAGGGCCAGTAGCCCGGAAACGCGATCGTATTTCCCCCAATGGTTCCAGTGGCGCCCGGGAACATGAAGAGGCCTGGTTGAACGGGCTGCGCACCGTAAGGCTGACTGCCGTTCAAGCGGTTGTAGGCAACCTTGGTTTCCGAGACCATTCGTGTTGAGAATGTGTGCGTCATCGAAACAAGGAAGTTGTTGTTGAGAGTGGTGGACGGCGTGTCGAACCCGACGTAGGGGCTGAATGCTGTTGTACCGTTCGGGAAAATCTTGCTCTCTCGAGCGAATCGCCCATAGATCAAAGTCTTGCTGCTCATGTTGAAGTCCACGCGCAGGGCTGTCGAATAGGTATTTTGCGGAATACCCCCGCCGAGATTTGTCGGCTCAGTGAACCGTACAAGCTCAAAAGCAGGAAGGGTCGAAGGCAGGGCCGCAAAGGCATTGCCCGCGCCGATCCCGAATGTGTTGACGAGATTTCCTACCGTATAGAAAGTCCCGGTTGAAGTGCTTTGCAGCGTGTGTCCCGCAAAGAAGTTGCGAGTCGAAAGTGCAGAGGCATTGATCAGCGCCGGTGTCGGTATCACTGACAAGACAGAGCCAGTGCTGCGGACACGGGTCCATTCAGTGCTGTTGAAGAAGAACAGTTTGTCCTTGATCGCGGGCCCGCCGATCGTGTAGCCAAACTGGTTCCTCGTGAAGACTCCGCGCGGAACGTTGTTGGCATTGTTGTTGAAGCCGTTCGACGCGAGACGGGAAAGTCGATTGAACTCGAAACCTGATCCATGCCACGCGTTGGAACCAGCGCGAGTCATGACGTTTACGATGCCGCCGGAAGCGCGACCGTACTCAGCCGAAAAGTTGCTGGTGACGACTCGAAATTCGCCGACGGCATCCAGGGGGATGTTTTGTCCCAGTGATGCATAGTAGACGTTGTTGTTATCGACGCCATCGAGCAACACGTTGGTGCTGGCCGCCCGCAATCCGTTGATATTGAATCCTGCGCCGCGACCGGAGACACCGACACCCGGAACCGCGGGACCAGGATCGTCATTCGATACATTGCTCGCAAGTCCGATCAGGTCATATGGATTTCTCGTGAGCGTAGGCAGTTCGCGAATTTGCGTGCCGGTAACGATGTTGGAAACTTCCGGAGTTTGAGTGTTGACCTCAACTCCTTCACTCGCAATCACGCTAACCGTTTCACCGGTAACGTCGGTGAGTGCCAGTTGAGTGTCAACTGAAACTTTTGAGCCGATAGTCACCTGAACGCGCTGATTGCTCGCTTTAAAGTTGCCACCCTGAACACTGACGTCATAAAGGCCGGGAGTCAGGTTGGTGATGGTGTAGCTTCCCTGATTGTCCGACGTGGCTGTGATCTCGCGGCTTGTGTCGACTGACTTCACAGTAACGACAGCTCCGGAGACAACTGCGCCGGCCGGGTCGCTGACCCTTCCGACAATTTGGCCGGTCGTACTTTGCGCCAGCGTTGAGCCGGCCATCACCGTGATTGCGAAGACTATTGCGAGAAGCGCTCCGCCGGCGGTTGCTGCTTGTCTTAGTTTGTTGTTCGTCATAATTAACTCCATCTCTTGAACTGTCCCTGGAAGTGAAACTGCTCTCTGATCCCGGCTGGTTACGACTCAAGGAACTCCGGCCGTGATGAATCGGCAGTTTCTGACTTGTAGATCCGCGGGCCTCATTCATGATTTCCGAGAACTCGGAGGGCCGCCGATGCAACGGGGAGCTGCCGCGGTGGGAAGGTGCAACGGCCGTGCCCTTTGGACCACATGCTCAAAAATCCCACTCGTCACTCCTCAGAGCCAACTCGCCTCAGTCATGCAAAAACGCACATTGCCAGATTTGGATTCACTGCGATTTAGAGTTGCCGTTATTGGATTTTGTGGCGGATGGCGAGAGTGATCGCAGCTGCAATCTACGATTTTTCGCGCGACTCTGAGCTGCACCTTGATGAAAGATGGAGCGTGCGATGGATTCAGTTCAAAGGAAAGCTCAAGTGTTCTGAGCGCCCAGGGCGCGACATATGATAGCCAGGGGCAAAGCGACGAAGGAGCTGTCGCCCATGGATGATGAGAAAAAATAGCAAGCCCTGTAATGGCGACATGGTCCGGGTGGATAATGGAGTGCCGAAATTTTCCGCGCCCTCGGCGCTCAAAAAGCAAAATCACCCAGCCCCGGAGCGGGACTGGGTGACGGAGAATGCGCGGGGCGAGGTTTATTTTACGCGTGTTGGCGAGAGCCGTTGCTGGAAGGATCAGTCATCGGAAAGCCATGCGCGAATCCGTTGAGATTGATGTTGTAGTGTTTGATCTTGGAGTTGAGTGTAGTCACTTTCAAGTTCAACAAGCGCGCGGCCCGCACCTGGTGCCCCGCCGTCTGCAGCAGAGCGCGCTTGATCAGATCGATCTCGAAGCGGCTCACTTCATCATAAAAATCCAGTCCGCTATCGAAGCGCACCGTATGGACCTCACCCATGCACTGCACCTCATGCAGGAGCCTGAGAGTCAGTTCTTTCAGAGTGGCGATATTATTGTCGGAAGCTGGTGTTTCCTGTTCGGTTTCAGGCTCTGCGCCGGTCTCTTCCACCTGTTCGCTCTCCCAAAGTTCTGTTGCTTTCATGCTTTCCTCCTTTGTCTTCTTCCCCGATTGTTGTCAGTCATTGAGGCTGGCTGACGCTGCTTCTTTGCAGGGCGACCTTTTCTTCTGCCAGCTTCTGCCGGGCGAGATTCTTCATCCCTTCATTCTCGCCGAGCTTCTGGATCTGATCGCCACAGACCTCTTCAATCTTTCGCGAATTCTCCCGGCTCAACGTTTCGTTATTGCCGTCGTCGGGCAACACCCACTTTCCATCCCTGTCCGTCATCACATGGCCCAGCTCATGAAGCAGTATCAACACGCGCACCTTCTCTGTGTTGGGCGCGTACTTACCAACGTGCGGAACGCTAACGTCTGCCCGCGAAACTGCCCGCCTGTAAAACGGTCCATTTGAATTGAGAGATGCTTTGTCGAACAGGCGATACTCCGCTTTGGTGGCTGTGTTGAAAACGCTTGTGGTCTGTCCTGACATTCGCATTGCTATTGCCGGCGCCAGGTGGTCTTTCTTTACGGTCTGCATAAACTTCGCAAAGACGTCCACAGCAATAACCGGCCCACCGAAGAAGTCGCTACACGTGTTGGACACGCTGAGAATCGTCAGCGTGTCGTAATAAGCCGACTCAAGTACCTTGTCGTTCGCAATCACCGTTGATGGCGCAAGCGGCATGATGACCGCCGCACTGCTGGCGGTCTGGCGATCCGCATCCATCTCGGGATCCACCTCAGGGATGAAAGCCGTGACGGGATTGGCGTTGCCTGTAATCAAAGCGAGGGTCATCACGATCGTACCGAAGAAAAATTCGCGCAGCCTCATGGGAGTACCTCCTACTGAAGTCTTAAGGAGTATCGTCCGGGTCCTGATGGCTCGCTGGAGATCGAGCAC
>JBDTYQ010000106.1:0-11564 GCA_040005515.1 bacterium | reverse complement strand
CGATCAGTGAGAAGAACATGCCCAAGCGCAAATCTTCACAGCATTCCGCCGCTGAATTAATTCCCGATCGCCCCACACTCTCCTCACTGCGTAACGCCGCCGCCGCTTGCAAAGCCTGCGATCTCTGGAAGCTCGGCACGCAAACAGTTTTTGGCGAAGGACGACGACGCGCCAAAGTTTTGTTCATCGGCGAACAGCCCGGCAACGAAGAAGATCTCGCGGGCAAACCTTTTGTGGGTCCCGCGGGGAGATTGTTTAATGGTGCTCTCGAAGAAGCCGGCATTGATCGCTCACAAACTTACGTGACGAATGTCGTCAAACACTTCAAGTGGGCACCTCGTGGAAAACGTCGCATTCACAAGAAGCCCAATGCAGAAGAGATCACTGCTTGCCGTCCCTGGCTGCAGGCCGAGATAGCCCTCATTAAACCCGAGGTGATCGTCGCGCTCGGTGCGGTTGCAGCGCAGACACTTCTTGGACCGAAGTTTCGCGTCACTAAGCAGCGCGGCGAGTTCCTCGAGTCAGACCTCGCTCCGTATGTGATGGCCACTGTTCACCCCTCCTCGATTCTGCGTGCACCAGATGACGAAACCCGTCGCCTGGAGCATCGACGCTTTGTCGACGATTTTAAGAAGCTCGCGCGAGTAATTAAATAGCAAGTCTATTTCATTCACACCGTCGCTTTGCCGCGGGGAAACCTTTGCGTCCCTAAATCTGAAACGGTTTCCGTCACCTGGCTAAAGCCAGGGACGAATAGAAGTCATCTCCTTCACAAACTTCACTTGACAGTCATTCTTTCGTTCGATAATCTTCGGTTGATTTTCGCTTAGTAACGAAAATCTAACACAGCGACGGGCCGGTTTACAAGAAGTAACTTAGGAGGATAAGAAATGCCTGTAACTTCGAGGCAGCGGCAGGTCTACGACTTCATCAGTCGTTTTATTGAGGCTCATAAACAGCCCCCCACGATTGCCGAAATCGGAACTCAATTCAAAATGAGCTCATCGGCGAGTGTGCACAGCATCCTGTCCGCGTTGGAACGCGAGGGATTGATCAGGCGCATTCCCAACGTCAGTCGCGGAATCGAACTGCTGGAGCAAGAGAGTGCAGCGGTCAGTTATGAGATTCCTTTGCTCGGCGCCGTCGCTGCTGGTCAGCCTATTGAGGCGATTCTCTCTCACGACACTGTCGCCGTGCCGCGGGACATGATTGGCCAGGGTCGCACTTTCGCCTTGCGCGTACGCGGCGATTCAATGATCGACGAGAATATTCAGGATGGGGACACCATCATCATCTCGGCACAACAGACTGCGCAGAATGGTCAGGTAGTCGTAGCTCTAATCGACGGAAACTACGCGACCGTGAAGAAGTTTTATCGCGAACCGGACTTCATTCGACTTGAACCGGCCAACCCACAGTTCAAGCCAATCTTCATCAAGACTCCCGAGCGAATCGAGATCCAGGGCGTGGTTCGCGGACTCATTCGTCGTTATGAAACATTAGCCGCCGCCAAAATTTGACTGGCGCCAACCGAACGCAAAGATGAAATATGGTGGACGGTTCCTCAGACGATGTGACTTTGTCTTCTTCCGATGTCACCTTTCTCGGCTTCTCACTGAGCGATTGCGTAGTTGAGACTGATCGTGAGGCGGCAAAGTATGTGCGGCGGGTGAATCGAACCGCGCTGGAGCTGGCGATTCACAATCACTTTGGTGCAGAGATCGGCGGCTTCTGGTTAATGGAGGAGCAAATGGCGCAACTTCGAAAGCTGCCAGAGTATTACTCTCCGGAAGAAGCGCCGTTTGTCTCACGCGCTGTCGAGGCTTATCTCGGGGCACAGCTGCAGGAGTTCTACTCAGCTAAGAAAAAGCAATGACTAGTTGGATTGGTTCGGTTCCTTGAGAAGAAATCATCACTCCATTAGTACCGCTGCGACTCGAGCAATGAGCCCCCACACGAATACGGATCGCGATCAACTTCCTCTCGCTTCATCTGCAATGGCAGGTACTGGCGTTTTGTGTGTCCGCGCCAAAATAACACCGATTCCCGCTATGATCATCGCGCCACCCGCAAGCGTCCGCCAATGTAGATCCTCGTGTAGCACCACGACACCCAGCGTCACGGCAACCACCGGTGTCACGAGAGCGATCAGCATCGTCTTAGTCACATCCATTCTTCGAATCAGCCAGTAATACAAAAGGAATGCTGCGACTGATCCCACTATCGCGAGGTAGAAAAGCGAGAGCACAGCCATCGGCGTCCAGTGAAATCGAAATGGGTTACCTTCCAGGGGGATGCCGATCAGAAGGAGGGGAATCATACCGAAGAACATCTGCCCGCCGGCGAGAATCGCGGGATCAAGATGTTTCCCGTAAGTCTTTACGAGCACGTTGGAATAAGCAGCGCAAACCGAACTCAGTACGAGCGCTGCACAGCCGGCTAGCGCTTTCGGCCCGGCAACCTCCAACTGACTCGAAAACACAACTGCTACACCGAACACCCCCAGCACCACACCCAGAATGCGCGCAGGAGTCATGCGTTCTCCGGGAAGATAGAAGTGGGCGATCACTAACCCAAAGGCGGGGATGGTCGCTTGCAGCAACGCTGCCAGACCAGATGAAATGTATTGCTCTCCCCAAAAGAGCAGACCGTAGTTGAAACTAAAGGCCAGTCCGCCGCTGACGACCAGCAGCAGCCAGTCGCGGCGCGTACGAGGCAGCGACAAACCGCGTAATGCAATTATGGTCCATAGTATTGCGACGGAAATCACGAACCTGATGCCTGCAAATGTAAGAGGGGGTAAGTCCGCCAGACCAACCTTGATGAACAGCCAGGTTGAGCCCCAGATGCAACAAAGCAAGAGCCAGACGAGGCGCGATTTCATCCAGACACTTCACCTCACATGAACACTGATTAGAAAATTCCTTAGCGGTAAATCAAAGCTACACGCACGAAGAGAAAGCGGCAAGTCGAGTTAATGAATGGTACTCAACTTGCCGCTGGTTCTCAGAGTTGGCGTTTGAGTCAAGCCAAGCAGATCGGCCGACTCCCTACTTGATCAGTGCCGCTGTAATCGCCGCGTTCACGAGGGAGGGGTCTCAAGCCTGATGATCCCGAAGACTGCGCCCTGCGGATCCTGGATTACGGCGAAGCGACCTGTGCCGGGAATGTCCGCCGCCGGTAAGAATGTTTTCCCGCCAATCTCATTAGCCTTCTCCAGCGTAGCGTCCGTGTCGGCTACGGCAAAGTAAGTGAGCCAATGCGGCGGAATGTTACCCATTTCGGGTGGAAGTTCATACATGCCACCTGCCGGCCGATCGCCATTCATGAATGAGGTGTAATTCATCGGGCCCATCTGCTGCACTTTTTTGCCCCAGCCGAAGAGCCCCGTGTAAAACTCGCCGGCTTTGTTCGTGTCTTTCGTCCCAAGTTCATTCCAGCAAAACGAATTTGGAGCATTAACAACGCTCGCACCCTTGTGCGTTCCCGCCTGCCAGAGCGCAAAGACAGCTCCCGTGGGATCTTTAACAACCGCCATCCTTCCCACGGTAAATACATCGAAAGGACCTTTCATTACATTCGCACCAAGCGACTTCGCCTTTTCAGCGCTCTCGTCGGCGCTCGTCACCGAGACATATGACAACCAGTGGGGTGGAACCCGCTCGCTCACCATCTCTGCCGTTAGTTGATATAGCGCGCCCACATCTTTGCCGTCCTGCTTAAGCGTTGTGTAAACCATGCTGGGGCCGATCGGTTTATCGTCCGTGTCCCAACCGAACAATTCGGTGTAGAACTTCTTTGCGGCTTCGCTATCGCTGGTCCCCAATTCGATCCAGCAGAACGTTCCCGGCGCATAATTAGGGGTTTCGTGCATTCTTGCTTCACTCATTATTCATCTCCTCAGGTAGGGGCAACGACACGGGGGAAGACAATTTCGTGTACGCCGCGAATCAACTATCACCCTTTTGATTCTGATGATGATAACCGTTTTGGAGGCAGACTCCAAAAACGGAAAACGCTACCTGCGGCAAGCCGAAGATAGCGCAATCCGTTTCCTGATAATCGCCGAAGCTTTTAAAAGGATGGCAGCTTCGCATGTACACACTAGGCTGCCGATTTGTATCCCGACGACAACTTGCGGTAAGTCTGTCACCGGTCAGCACATGAAAAGTTTTCACTAATCTCGCACTCTTTCGAGTACGGTGCCGCTAGGTTTTTGTTGTGGTGGCTTTTCCTCCACCGCCGGTTACGAACCCGGCAACGAAGCTCAACTTGCGTCGAGCTACTCGCTCCCTTCGACGGGTCCTTGCCGAAGGTTGCCACTCGTTTTTATCCGAGTGGCTCGAGAAAGCCTCGCGACTCTCTCTAGCTGAGCCTTTCGGCTCCGACTCAAGGTGTCATAGGATTAGCAGTCCGCCTGCCTCTCCTCTCTCCCGGTGCGTCACCGCACCGTTCGCCGGTCCCTTCGTCGGTCTCGAAGACCGTAACCTTCGTGACACGTGCTTTATACGTTAGGAGAATTTTGTCGTCAATTTTTTGTGTGTTTTATTTTTTCGCGAACACAGAATTTTCTCTTTTGCTTTTTCAATCAGAAGTTCACTCAACAGATGAAGGCGTTCCAGGCCATTGCGATGAAGATCGATCCCTGCAGTTTGTAGATCATTATCCTTCAAGCTTTGCGATCTCGGCGCGGATAGATTCCTGTATCACCGTCATTTCTTCGCCATTTGGATATTTGTGGCGCGGCCAGAAAAAGCCTTTTAGCCCATCTTTCCTGCGTCGCGGGACGATATGAACATGCAGGTGAGGCACACTCTGACTGACCCGATTATTCATTGCGACAAACGTGCCCTCTGACGTCAGCGCGTTTTCCACAGCACGACAAAGGAGTTTCGTAGTGGAAAAGAAAGGTCCGATTAATTCTTTGGGCAGATCCGTCAGCGTTTCGAAATGCTGTTTTGGAACGAGCAGGCAGTGTCCCGGAAATAATGGACGGTGATCCAAAAATGCGAGCGAGATCTCATTCTCAAAGACCAGGGTCGCAGCCAACTCGCCGCGAATTATTTTGCAGAAGATGCAATCGGTTTTCATGAGAAGCGCAGATGAAGTTTTCTGTCTGTCTATTGTAATATTCCGGCCGTGAAAACGCCGCGTGATCATTTTCAATCCGTTCTGGCCGCTCTAAAGGAATTTGGCGTTCTGCTCGAGTCGGATCCAAGACTTCCCAGCGTGTGCACGCTAATCACAGGCGAGGTATTACATTGCTCCTGGTGGTCGCATCCACTCTCGCACACAATCTTCCAGGTGAACGAGCAACTTGCGGATCACCGTGACGTGCTCATCACTAAGTTGGTTTCCGGAAAGGTAACTTTTATGCACCGCCGACTATGGGCCAACATCCTGGCAATTGGAACTGCCGCTAGAGTGGCAATTCGAAGGGCTCAATAAGGCTTCTATTCGCTTATTCGAGTTGGTTGAATCGTCGGAGTTGTTGCAGACCGACAGCCTTAGGTGGTCCAAATCAGAGAAGACAAAACCGAGCGCTTAGCGCGTGAACTCGAGAAGCGGCTCTTGCTCGTCTCCCGTCAAGTCCATACGGAAAGTGGGAGGCATGCGAAGATATTAGAGAGTTGGTCGCATTGGGCAAAGGATGTTGATGTAAAGGGAAGAAAAACGTCAGTCGCTCAGGCAATGAAGCAGTTCGAACGGCGAATCGAAGAAATGAACCAGCAGTTTGGAGCAAGGGCCAAACTGCCCTGGGCATAACTCTCGAGGGGGTGTCCACACTATCCACCAGAAGCTCTCAAATACGTTTAGGGCCTTTTTTGACTCGGAGAAGTCGAGCGGGTTCTTGCTGGGTATCTGTACCGTTCTTTCACTTTCACTAGCTAATTCGGTTGTCGGCCCAACATACCTGCGATTGTGGCAGTTTCATATCGGCCCCTTAACCATCGAGCACTGGATTAACGAGGCGCTCATGGCGATTTTCTTCCTTCTGATCGGCCTGGAACTGCAGCGCGAACTTTTTAGCGGCGAACTCTCAGAGTTCAAGAATGCGTTGCTTCCTATTCTCGGAGCACTCGGCGGAATCTGCGTCCCCGCACTGATCCATTTTGTCTTGAACTCCGGAACACCGACTCAGGTAGGAATCTGGATCCCGATGGCGACCGACATCGCTTTTGCCCTGGGAGCCTTGGCACTTTTGGGAAGCCGCGTGCCAGCGTCTCTTAAGTTGTTTTTGACTGCGCTTGCGGTGATGGACGACGTTGCTGCCATTATCGTGATCGCCGTGTTTTATAGCCGAGGCATTTCGGCAACATACTTAATCGGAGCGATGACGATTGTTGGGTTGCTCTTTGGTTTAGGTCGCGTGTTTCGAGTGAGGTCGCTCGTTCCTTATCTGTTCGGAGGCGTGTTGCTCTGGTATTTGATGCTCAAATCAGGCGTCCACTCGACGATTGCCGGGGTGTTGTTGGCCTTTGTGATTCCGTTTTCAGATTACGAAGATGACGAAACATCGCCGGCGTACCGGCTCGAGTGCTTCCTCCAAAAGCCTGTCCCCTTTCTTGTGCTACCGGTGTTCGCGCTGGCAAACACCTGCGTAGTCTTCGGCGCGAACTGGCAGCAAAGCCTCGCCAGCACAAACAGTGCGGGCATCATTGGTGGACTTCTATTCGGCAAGCCATTGGGCATAACTCTCTTTAGCTCGGCCGCAGTGGCCATGGGAATTTGTAAGCTTCCGAGTGGCCTAACCTGGCGCCACATTATCGGTGGTGGACTCCTCGGCGGTATTGGTTTCACGATGTCGATCTTTATTACCAGTCTGGCTTATGCTGGAAACACTCAACTCGAAAGCTCGTCAAAGATCGCAATCCTTCTGGCATCGCTAACGGCAGGTGCGATTGGGTTTCTTTGGCTCAGATTTGTCGCCAAGCCTGCGGCGGGTGCTACAACTGCAGGATAGACTTTGTTTGAATTGCTTTTCGCGCGGAGCTCTATGGATTCAACAGTTGATTGCGCAAGACTCGACCTTAACGAAGCCCTCGGGCGCGTACCTGATACTCAAGGACGGCGGTTCGCGACCGTGTTCGAGCACGGCAGCCTAGCTGTAGAGATTTATGCCCCGCGCGGCACCGATCCGCAAAACCCGCATACGCGCGACGAGGTTTACGTTGTTGCTACCGGTCGCGGTGAATTTGTCTGCGGCGAATCCCGCCAGGAATTTGCTCCGAACGATCTTCTCTTTGCAGCCGCCGGAGCGGTGCACCGCTTTGAGAATTTCACTGACGACCTTGCTGTCTGGGTCCTGTTCTACGGGCCCGATGGTGGCGAGGACCCAAAATGAGCACTCCGCGTTTCAATTCAATCGCGCCTTGCTTCTCCGTCGCCGACGTCGGCGCGACAATCAATTGGTACGAGAATGAACTTGGTTTCACCTGCTTGCCTTTCCCGAAAAACGAGCCGTACGTTTTTGCAATTATGGCTCGGAATGGAACCGAGATCATGCTGCAACGTGTCGACGGTTTCGTGAAGCCTAATCTTTATGACGCGAGGACCTGAGCGCACTAGATGTTAGGAACCAACTTGGGGTGGAACTAGTTCTCTCTCAGGCAGGTCGTACCGCTTTTTGAAATGCTTTCACAGGAAGGGTATTAAGAACCTCGCCGCGACTTACCCAGCCTCGTCGCGCAATGCCAACGCCGTACTTTAGATTATTCATCGCGCCCATCGAGTGAGCATCGACTGAGATCACGAACTTGATCTTCCGCTTGCGCGCTTCGCGCAGCCAACGAGGTTCCATGTCCAGGCGAAACGGGTCACCGTTAACTTCGACGGCAGCGCGTGACTCAGCGATCACGTCCAATACACGCTCAACATCACACTCAAAAGGCGGCCGGCGCTGAATCAATCGTCCCAACGCGTGTCCCCAGATCTTGAAGACGGGCTGTTGCATCGCGGTGACCAGACACTTCGTCATCTTTGCCGAATCCATCTTATAACGTGAGTGAATGCTCGCGATCACGATATCGAACTGCTCCAGGATGGAGTCCGGATAATCCAGCCGGCCGTCTGAAAGAATGTCCGACTCAGTGCCCTTCAGCAGTTTTATCTTTACCTGTTTCTGCGTCTCGTCAATCTCTTCCCATTGTCGTTTGAGTCGATCAACCTTGAGGCCACCGGCATAGAACGCAGTCGGCGAGTGATCTGTGATCGTCAAATACTTCATGCCCATTGCTTCGGCAGCACGAGCCATCTCCGCGACCGAGTGCTTCCCATCGGAGTATGTCGTGTGGCAATGCACCATCCCCTGAATATCAGCCAGCGCAATCAGATCTTCGGGCAGCGTCTTGTTCAAGGCGGCTTCAATCTCGCCCTGGTCCTCGCGAAGTTCCGGCGGGACATACTGCATTTGCAGCAAAGGATAAATGTCTTCCTCTTTGCGCACGGCGAAGGGCCGCCGGCTTGAGCCCAATGGCTTCCCTTTCTTACCGGCCTGTTTCGATCGAGTTATCTGTAGCGTCAACTTCTCGCGATCGAGTGCCAGGCCTTTGCTGTGCGCGATTCCCTGCACCTTATTTACATGAGCGACCGAACCCGTCTCCCAGAATAGAGCGAATGAAAACTGGGCTGTCGTTACCGCGCTAACAGAGACGTTGGCTCCCTCAGCCAATTCCACACTGCAACTGGTCTTGGTTTGGTCATTAACTCTGATGATGGATGGGAAACGCAGAAGATGCTTGATTAGATCAGCGGGCTGTTTTGCGGAGGCCACAACCCGAATCGTGCCGACCGTTTCCTGCCAGCGTCGTGCGGATCCGGCGAGGGTCGCCTCTTGAAAACCGCTCGCCGTTCGCAGGTAGCTAATGACCTGTTCGGCAATGCGCTGCGCGTGGTGGATATGAAAACGCTTTTCCTTCTGGTGATCCCTATCGTGATTCGCGATCGCTTCCAACAATCGCTGTTCGGTCTTTTCCCCGAAGCCCGGGACCTCGCGGACTCGACCGGCGTCAGCAGCTGCCTGCAGCTCGGCGATTGAAGTAACACCAAGCGCCTGATGAAGCTTTGCGATCTTGGCAGGTGTGAGACCGGCCACACCGGAGAGTTCAACAATCCCAGGTGGAAAATCCTTACGGAGTCCCTCCAGCACCGCAGACGTTCCGGTGAGGTGGAGCTGTTTGATTTGTGAAGCGAGCGCGTTGCCGATACCGGGCAGTGCCGTAAGACGATTTTCTTCGATGGCCCGGGCAATATCACCGGCGACCGCAACGACGGACCGCGCACCAGTTTGGTATGCGCGTGCTTTGAAGCGATTCACGCCACCCTTCAGTTCCAGGAGGCTGCTGATTTCCTGGAGCGCCGCGGCGATTTCGAATTTGTCGAGTCGTTTAGTGGACACCATGATTATTTCTTAACACAAGAGTTTCACAATATCGTCGCCGGGAACTCCTTGGAAGCTTAATGCGGCAAAGTCACCGAGCAGACTAGATGCTTTCAGGAACCTGGCCTGTCAGTATCGATCGCGCAGTCCACAAATGTGTGAGCATTAGAGGCTGTTCTATACTGAAAGACTCAACGAACAGGAAGGAGAGCCCCATGCCAATCGCAACTGTTAATCCCGCAACCGGTGAAACGTTGAAGACGTTCGAAGCGCTGAGCGACCAACAGCTCGAAGAAAAGCTGGAACGGGCCGCCAATACATTTCGCACTTATCGACATACCCCGTTCGCTGAACGCGAGCAACGGATGCTGCGCGCTGCAGAGATCCTCGAAACCGATAAGCAGACGCTCGCCCGCATGATGACAACTGAAATGGGCAAGCCGATCAAAGGCGCCGTACAAGAGATCGAAAAGTGCGCTCTCGTTTGCCGTTACTACGCAGAGAACGCGAAGCACCACCTGGCGGACACGGTTGTCGAAACGAATGCGTCGCGCAGCTTTGTGCGTTTTCAACCGCTTGGGTCGGTCCTCGCAGTGATGCCCTGGAACTTCCCGTTCTGGCAAGTCTTTCGATTCGCTGCTCCGGCATTGATGGCGGGCAACGTCGGCTTACTGAAACATTCCTCCAATGTGCCGCAATGCGCTCTGGCAATTGAAGACATCTTCTCGCGCGCCGGATTTCCTGATGGTGCGTTCCAAACTCTTTTGGTTGGTTCGGAGCTCGTTGCCCGGATACTCGAAGATTCGCGCGTTACCGCGGCAACACTCACCGGCAGCGAACCCGCTGGTAGAAGCGTCGCGAGCATTGCCGGCAAGCAGATCAAGAAAACAGTACTGGAACTCGGCGGCAGCGATCCTTTCATCGTGATGTCGTCAGCGAACCTCGACAACGCCACGACCACAGCGGTTAAGGCACGCACGATTAATAACGGACAGTCGTGCATCGCTGCGAAGCGTTTCATCGTAGCCGCGGAAATCTATTCAGAGTTCGAACGTCGATTTGTCGAGCAGATGAAAGCTCTTCAGGTCGGTGACCCTCTCAAGGAAGCGACAGACATCGGTCCTCTCGCAACTGAACAGATTTTGCAGGACGTCGATGGCCAGGTGAAAACTTCTGTTGCCCTCGGGGCCGTTGTCCTCACCGGCGGGAAGAAGTTGGAAAGACCCGGCAACTTCTATGAACCGACCGTGCTCGTTAATATTCCGCGCGACTCACCAGCTTACAGCGAAGAGATCTTCGGACCGGTTGCCAACCTCTTTCGGGTGAAGGATATTAACGAAGCCATCGAGTTGGCAAACGATACGAGTTTCGGTCTCGGTGCTGCCGCCTGGACGAACGACGCTGGGGAACAGGCTCGCTTTATTGAAGAGCTGCAGGCGGGGTCTGTCTTTATTAATGGGATGGTTGCTTCCGATCCACGGCTGCCGTTCGGTGGCATCAAGAACTCCGGTTATGGCCGTGAGCTCAGCGAGTTTGGCATCCGGGAATTTGTAAACATCAAGACCGTGTGGATTAAGTAGGTTGTTGCCCTTGCCCGCCGAGCCTGGTGGCCTGATGCCCGCGCGGACCATGCTACTGGGACCGCGGGCGTCTCACCCGCTTGGCTTGAATGCCACAAGGTAAGACTGTTCGATTCACTCAGTCTCGCGTGAACTCGCTGCTTGAGCGGGCGAGACGCCCGCGTTCCCAGGTAGCAGGTTGACTTCAGAGACCCAGCGATGCGGCATCCTAGATCGAACGATTCAGATTAGAAACACCCCTTATTTCCCACTTTTCAAAACAGTTTACATATCCTTCGCAGCTATGTATAAAATATTTAGCGGCTAAAGATATAGATTGTCACCGCATTTCCCCCAACGTTTTTGGTCCCCCCGGTTGTAGCAACGCCGTCATCGACTGTGTGTGCAGGTCACCGTCTCTCAGGATCGAACAGGGGTCCCCGTGGACCTCTTCCAGGTTCAACTCTCTCTCCGAATCTTCGAAAAAGCGGAAAGTAATAATGCGAACTCAAGCCCCGACTACAGATTACCTCAACACCAAAATGCTGCTGAAGGCGCTGGTCAAGTTTAGGAATGGCGCTCGAAGTGGAAGGCAGGCCGTTAAAGGGTGAGTTTCTCATCACGTA
>JBDTYQ010000105.1:0-11592 GCA_040005515.1 bacterium | reverse complement strand
AGAACCGTAGGACTCTCACTGGCCCTACTGATCTTAAGCGCAACTGCCGCGTTGGCGGACACGGTGACCTTCACCGGTACAACAGCTGGTGGTCCTACATGGAACCGACCAGTTGCCAACGGCAATAATCCGCCGACACCTCCGGCTTCCGGCGTGGGCACTGCTGTACGTTACAGCGTGACCACACTTACGGTCGGTACGACAGGTACATATACCTTCCAATGCACTGGGACGAGCCCCGCAGGTTGGGACAACTACACGTTCATGTACCAGAACAGCTTCAACCCTGCTTCGCAATTCACAAACGTTCTCATCGGCAACGATGACAACCCCACAATCGGGCTGTCCGGGTTTTCGCTTACTCTGAATGCAGGCACGACCTACTTCTTCGTCGTGACTGGATTCGCTAATACCGACTCCGGCGCGTGGAGCACCATGGCTTCGGGCCCTGGCATCATCACCGTTGGCGGCGCTCCTGCAGTGCCAGAACCAATGTCGATGGTATTACTCGGCACCGGTCTGGCAGGCGTCGCTGCAAAACTGCGCCGGCGCAGACGCGTCTAGCAGATTGATCACCCTTGGGTGAGTTGCGCACCCGCCCGTGAGGAGACTCACGGGCGGGTTGTACTTTGTGAGAACCCCATTCGAGAACACCAATGAGGCTGGCACGAATTTGGTCCCCCGCAGATGTCCTCTCTTAGCTCGTAGTTACTTCCCTGTCATCCACGCGGCACGAAGGCTTTTCTGTTCGGGAGTTGCATCAGCGCGTTCTTCAATCCTGTACTCGACGCGCTCTGGAGGACCAAGCACCAGGGTCGCTTGAATGGTCCGGCGATCACGCTTCACCACGACGGGCACGCGATCGCCCTGCTTATAGCTCGCAAGTAGCCGAAGCCAATTGTCCGCCCCCGCATTCTTACCGCCGATTGTGATGATCTGATCACCTTCTTGTAGACCTGCATCTTCAGCGACTGAGCCGTTGCGGACACTCGCAATAACAGCGCCTCGCCGAAGCCCGCCGGAGAGCGACATGCCCCCGTTGTAGGGTTCTCGAGCCAGGGACTTGCTCAAGCGCAATCCTACATAACCGAGGGCTTCGTCGTATGGCAGCACGTCCACGTTGCGCACGTGACGGGCAAAGAAGCCGCCAAGGTCAAACAAGGCAACTTGCTGGGCAACGCGTTGAAAGTCCTCAGTAGTGTAACCACGTCCTCTCAGGTAATAACTTCCCTTCGGACTTTTGAGATAAAACTCGTCGTACATACTACGCATCACATCGTCCAGAGACGCTCTACCGTTTGTCTTGCCACGAATCAGCAGATCCAGAACGAATCCAATCAACTCGCCCTTCGGGTAATAGCTGATTGAGGTGTTTACAAGATTCGTGCGCTGCGCATGCGGCGCGTCGTCGAGAAAGGGTGCAGATTGTGAAGACTCTTCGGCGCTCATCAACCGACTTCCTGATGCATTTTCGATCTGCTGGATCGTTTCGCTTTCACGACGCAGGAACCGCGCATCATCAAGGATCCCGCTTCGCCGCAACATGAGGTGGCCGTAATAATTGGTAAGTCCCTCGGCGACCCATAATCCACGCGTGTTGGCCGGTTGCGTGAAATCCCAGGGCCCAAACTCCAACGGTCGCAAACGCTTTACGTTCCATACGTGGAAAAACTCATGGGCGACTGTGCCTAATGTGTCGTCGTAAACGCCGGGGTCAGCAAGCGCACCAGGTTCGATAATTTGCGTAGAGGTCAAGTGTTCCATGCCGTCGCCCGAGCGGTCGTCCGCAGCGAAGTGAATCAGAAATGTGTAAGCATCAAACTCCGGCGGCCCCCACATCGCAGTCTCCGCCCGGACGATCTTTTCGATGTCACGAACGAGCGCGGGCCGCTTCCCGCCTTCCTCACCAAAAGAGTGCACCATCACGTGATAGGTTTTCCCATCAATCTTGAATTGATCCTCGGTCCAATCAGGAGCAATTTCCGTGGAAGCGTCAATCATTACGTCCCAGTTGGGAAACTGCCACTCTCGTTGATCCGCTTGCTGCGTCCACCCGTTTATTACTCGCCAACCTGCTGGGGGATCGATGATCAAATGCACAGGATCGGGCTTGTGATTGACGACGTACATAAAGATAGAGCCGCCGTTGTAATTGGCATGACGAGTATCTAACTGCGAGAAGGTGCCGGACAAATCGTTTCCGAACACCTTGTAACTAATGGTGAGTTGCCGTGTCTTTGGAGCCGCCAACCGCCAGGTCTGACTATCGACCCGCGTAACGATCAACGGATTGACGCGACAGGTTGCAGCCGGCACAACCTGCGCGCAGATCTCACCATACGCTTTGAACTCCTGCACATTCTTTGCGAAGTCAAAAACCGCATAACGTCCCGGAGACCAACGAGGCAGCTGAAAGTCGAGTGACTCCGGCGCGTTCTCCGGCAGTTCAACCTGGATGTTGACTTCAAAAAGATGCGATGCCGGTCGCGACATTCCCAGCCGGTAAGTAATCGAATGAAACGGTTGCGCTTGCTCCTGGGCCAACGCGGCTGTGCTCGCCAAGAGGAAAAGGCAGGAGATTAAAACGGGGCAACCTAATAGAGGCCGAAAACGTAGTTTCATAAAGATTGGACTCCAGCAAAAGAATGAGAGCGAGAGACCGCGATTATCAGCGTTCCTTTCAAGGGGTGTCAAAGGCAAAGCAGTTACTCGTGGCTTCATGTTTGTGCTTCGCTTTCTTGGCGGTCGGCAAGGTTTCCCTGTATGTTTCAATTGAAAACTTCAACTAATTAACAAAAGCTAAGAACCCAAAATCTAAACCCCCAATCTCGCATGCCCGCAACAGAACGTCTCTACTACGCAGACTCTCATCTGATCGAATTTGAAGCGCAGGTGCTCGACAAGAGCGAGCGCGTGAGCGGGTGGACCGCTGTCACTCTGGATCGCACTGCCTTCTATCCCACTGGCGGCGGTCAGCCGAGTGATACGGGAACGCTCGACGGTGTACGCGTTGTTGAGTGCATTGACGACGCACAAAGCGGCGTTTGGCACGTTGTACAGGGCCGCGCGCCTGAAGTCGGTTCACGGGTGAAAGGTAGAGTGGACTGGTCGCGTCGGCTGGATCACATGCAGCAACACACCGGACAGCATATTCTTTCGCAAGCGTTTATTAGTCTCTTCAACGCACCGACGCGCGGCTTTCGGGTGCTCGAACAATCCTGCGAGATCGATGTCGAGCTTAACAACCCTTCTGCGGAAGTGATCGAACGAGCGGTCGAGCTCGCGAACAATGTCATCTGGGAAGATCGAACGATCACCATCAAGCAGGTGACATCCGAGCAAGCCGCCGGACTCCCGTTGCGCAAGGAACCTTCGCGTGAAGGCGAATTACGCCTGATCGAGATTGAAGGATTTGATCTGACACCGTGCGGCGGCACCCATGCTTATCGCACTGGTGAGGTCGGTGTGATCGTAGTGCGTTCCTGGGAACGAGCAAAGGGCTTAACCAGGATCGAGTTTCTTGCAGGCGGACGCGCCCTCGCTGATTACCGCCGCGCAAACAAGACAGCGCGAAATGTAGCTTCGCTTTTCAGCAGTGCGCGTGACGACGCGCCGGAGCTTACTGCTCGGACGATCGAGGAGAACAAGGACCTTCATAGGAGGCTGCGTGTACTCGAAGAGATTGCGGCTCGTGTTGAAGCTGAAGAGCTGCTTGCTGCCACGCAAGCGGGCGGCGGCGGTGTGAGGCTAATTGCACACGTCGTCGATCATCGCGATTCGGAGTCGCTCAAGCGTCTCGCGCTCGCGCTGATTTCTCACCCGCAAACCATCGCCTTGCTCGGATCTTCTGATAAGGACTCCGCCCGTTTAGTCTTCGCGCGATCTTCAGACACAAGTGGCGACATGCACGCGCTCATGCGCGAGGCCTGTGCGATGCTCGATGGGCGCGGCGGGGGAAAACCCGACCTGGCTCAGGGCGGCGGAAAAAATGTGCAGCGACTCTCGGAGGCACTTGCGCATGCGGCAGTTTTGGTGCGAACAGCTGACTGACTAGTGCACTTAACTCGCAACTTGAAACTCGAAACTTGAAACTGTATTCTTCTCGCGTGGGGCAGTAGCTCAGTTGGCAGAGCGCCGCGTTCGCAATGCGGAGGCCAGGAGTTCGACCCTCCTCTGCTCCACCAATATTTCAACCATTTACAGACGCCGGCAACGGCTAGTTCTGAATTCTTTGGGGCAGTATACCTCGCTTCAGCTCGACCTAGCTCGACTCGCCAACTCAGCTCGGCTCAGGTGTGCGAAGACTGATGGAGCAAAAGCCCGGGCGAGCGTCAGATTCTCACTCTCCAGCAAATCCGAAACCACGAAGACTGCATGATGCCCGGTCTCAAAACAAGCGACCTGATAGCCGTCAAGTTGTGAACAAGCGGTGACCTGGTCTTGCGCGGCGCCGGCCGAAAGTGTCGAGCCCGCGTTCGGTCCGTTACCTTGAATATCAGTCACCAATAACGAGACGATGCGCCCGTGGGACTTAAACACAAGGTGACCAAAACGACGGCCCTGGAAAACACATGAATGGGCTTCCACGAGTTCAGCTTCGTCAGGAACCCCATCCCGCCCAGACAACACTGCCTTCGCCAGGTTGATATACACCGGATCAAATCTCTGCCCGGCCTCTTCCAGCGGGAGTGGTTTCTCATCCAAGCGAAACTCAATCGCACAATTGCGGTGATCACCCACAGCGAATTTTGCGAGTTCCAGCCTGGCGATATTTACCGGCATTCGAGTTTTAATTTCCCTCGTACCGTTAGCTCCTGACGAATCTTTTCCAGCCGACTTAGTCTCGGGTTGGTGTTGTTCGGTTGCCGCAAGGTGGGGCTGAGATGGGACTTTTTGCTGAACTACAATAAGACTCAGTCCCGCGGCGACTAACAAGCAGGCGGCAAGTGCCAGCCACAAGCGGTGATGCTCTGAAAAACGAACGCTCCAGGATGCGACACGCGAGCGTTCCTGGCCCAGGGCGACTCGACGCAGTTGGGCGGTCAGTTGTTCGGCGAATTTAGTTTGTGGTTGCGATTCCGGTGCGTGCACAAAAGCCGACCTGAGTTTTTCTCGCAACTCGCGTCGCGCCGCCATCTCGCGCCGGCAATCGGCACAGCTTTCCAAATGCGAGATGACATCATGGTTAGTCTCAATCAACAATTCGTCACTCAAATATGAATCGGCGATTTCACGGAAATCACGACACTGCATCTGATTTCCCTCCTTGTTTCTCCGAAGTAGATCTCAAACGTTCCTCGCCCTGTTTACCGATCCCAAATGTGTTGGCGTAGGTGACCAACTCGGCGCGAAGCAGTTTTCGTCCCCGCGAAAGTCGCGACATCACAGTCCCGACAGGTATTGATAATGCTTCCGCGATCTCCCGGTAAGCCATGTCCTCTATATCCGCCAGCACGACCACCTCCTGATATTGCCAGGGAAGACTTTCGAGCGCCCGTAGCACCTCTCTCTCCGAAAGCCCCTGTGGAGTCGGCGGCGTAAAGGCAACCGTTTCCGCTATGCGTTCGTCGGTGTCGGAGACAATTCGGAGTTTGGCCCCAGTACGAAGGCGTTTGCTGTTCATGTGGTACATGATCGTCACTAACCAGGCGCGACAGTTCGTCCCTGACTCAAAGCGATGAAAGGACTGCAGAGCCTGCATGAAGGTTTCCTGGATCAGGTCTTCCGCAGTTGCACGGTCACCCACCAGCCAGGCCGCGACGCGAAAGAGACCATTCATATGGGGCAAAGCTTCCGCCTCGAATGCCCTCCACCGTTCGTCGACTTCCTTCTGGTGCTTTGCGAACATCAACCGCCTCTGCCCCCGAGCTTCCGGATTGAACACCGCTCACAAACAAATGATACCCGAAGCAATGAGGTTTATTCCTTTGAGTCAAAAAATCGAGATACGGATCACCGATCTGCGCAAATCCGGGAATAAAAGTCGGTTCGCGGAGTATTACCTGCTAGAGAGGCTGGGACTGCGGACGTTTTAGGCGAAACCATTGTGAGGTAGTTCTGTCTCATTTACGATCCTGTTGGTGAAGTTCAAGAGGATTCAGGTTGAGAGTGATTTGCTGCCTCTGCAGTCAGATCATCCATTTTGCAATTGATGGAGAGGAAAAGTAATGAAATTCAGAAGATTCGCGGCATTGATCTTATTCGTTGTAATCGTTGTTCATTCAGCTTTCTCGCTGACCCAGCAGTTCTCAGCGCCGGAGGAACCGAAACGCGCGGAGCCGGTGAACCTTGGCGAACAGGCGCCTGATTTCACCCTGGAAGACATCAAGGGTGCTGCAGTCACGCTGTCCTCGGCGCGAGGGAAAATGCCGACTGTGCTTGTCTTTTTCCGCGGGTACTGGTGCCCGTTCTGCGCGCGTCAACTCGCTGAGTTGCGTTCGCTGTTGAAACCTAATGAGCAGGTGCGCTTGTTGGCGGTCAGCGTGGATGATCACGAAAAATCAAAACAACTTGCAGATAAGATCGCTGCGGACGGACAAGGCCCAGTGACCTACTCGCTGTTGAGTGATCCTGATCACAAAGTCATCGACGCCTATGGTCTGCACGACCCGGCTTATGAAGGCAAAACGTTCGACGGCATTCCGCATCCCGCGGTCTACGTGATTGATAGGAACGGCCGCGTCACCTGGGTCAAGGTGGAATCAGATTACAAGGTCCGACCGTCAAACGAAGACATTCGCGCGGCGCTCGCATCCTTGCATTAGGGGGAATATGAAAAACCGAATTTTGTTTGCCAGTATGGCGACAACCGTTTTCTGCCTGGCGTCTATTACCAGCTTTACTGCAGTGCGCGCGCAAACTACACCGCCGAAGATCCAGACGAAGTTCTCGTTGGCACCCCAGCGAGTTCAAAGAGGGAGGTCCGTCCGGGGGTCCGTGCTATTGGATATTCCCGCGGGCTACCACGTGAACGCACATGACCCGATCAGCAGATTCGCACTCGCTACTAAGCTGGAAGTGGAAACGCCAAAGGGGATGAAGATTGGACGTATTTTCTATCCGAAGGCAATCGTGCGCCGTTTCACGTTTTCAAAGGACCGGCTAGGGGTATACGAAAACCATGCCGCGATCACGTTTACCATCTTCGTCCCATTACAACAGCCTCTAGGAGAAGGCGAGATAAAAGCCCGGTTGAGCTATCAGAGCTGTAGTGACGAGGTTTGCTTTCCGCCGGTAACTCGCGAGATTGCAGTTGCCATCACAGTTAATTGAGCGAGGCGTTGATCATGAGGCGACTGCAAAAGAAACATCCGCGCGCAATTCGCTGGATGCATTGGATCAACTTTCCCGTGCTCTTTGTGATGATCTGGAGTGGATTGCTTATCTATTGGGCCAACAGCGTCTATCGCATTAGTGTTGGCGGCCACACCTTATTCCGTTTTTTCCCAGATCGGGTTTTTAGCGTCCTCGGCGTAGACCATCGCCTCGCGGAAGGCATGGCTTTGCATTTCTTCTTCATGTGGTTCTTCGCTATCAATGGTTTGCTTTACGTGTCGTATACGATGCTTTCCGGCGAATGGCGACACCTCTTGCCGAACCGGCATTCACTGCGGGAGGCCCTTCAGGTAATCCTCCATGATTTGCACTTAAGCAAGAAACAACCACCCACGCGCAAGTTTAATGGTGCGCAACAGATTGCCTACAGCCTTGTGATTCTGATGGGGGCAGGATCTCTGGCAACCGGCATCTCGATCTATAAACCCGTGCAGTTTGCGTTGCTGACGACTTTGCTCGGCGGGTACGAATGGGCCCGTTGGGAGCATTTTTTTCTAACGATCGGCTACGTCTTATTTTTCCTAGTTCATGTCATGCAGGTTATTAAGGCTGGGTGGAATAACTTTCGCGCCATGGTTACCGGCTACGAGTTAGTTCCGGTCGAGGCAATGGCCGTGGACGAAAATGTGAATCAAGAGCAGCAAGAGGTTGCGACGTGAGCGATAAGAATGTTGAAGAATCAGAAGTCGGTAAGCAGGCTTCCGATGTTAGCGCTGTTCCTTTATCTGATAAAGCACGCGGGCACGGACCTGATGAAGCAGCGCTGACCGAGATGCAACAGAAATCGCGGCGCAGCTTCATGGTGGGCGGAATAGCGGCGCTGGCGGCTGTCGGAGGATGGCGCTGGCTTCGCACCCGTAGAGAGATTGAAGGACTAGCGTGGCCGTTGCGACTGTCACACGAGTTCAATGAACAAGTCTCGCGCGATTATTTTTCTCAAGCGCGCCTAGCGCCAACTTTCCCGGTTGCGAGGGCCAGCGAGCCGCGCATAAACGGAAGTGAGGGTTTGGATAATGACTTCGACCCATCGCAGTGGAAGTTGGAAATAGTAGGGCTGGCGAATCCTCCCGAGGTCACTCTCGTAGAGAAATCAACCGATAACTCAAAAGAGTCCACCGCCACTGGATCGCGGAAAGAGGTTTCAAGTCCGCCAGACGCCCAGGAGAATGACGATTCGTCGACTGTCGATCAGGAAGACACTAAATCTGACGATGGAGACGAAACCGACAACGCTGCGGGCACTCACACCGAACCAGACGTGGTTTTGACACTCGAGGAAATCAAACAACTGCCGCGCGTGGAAATGGTAACGCAACTGAAATGCATTGAGGGCTGGAGCGTCATTGTGCGTTGGGCAGGAGTACGACTTGCTGACTTGATCGCCAAGTATCCGCCGATCACAGCCAACGGCAGTGATCCTGATGTCTTGCGCCGGCCCGATCAACTCGTTCGTTATGTCGCGCTTGAGACTCCAAACGCCGAGTATTACGTGGGGCTCGACATGGAGAGTGCACTGCACCCGCAGACGCTGCTCTGCTACGAGATGAATGGCCAACCGCTATCGTTGGAGCATGGAGCGCCGTTGCGTCTGGTGACTCCCCTGAAGTACGGAATCAAGAACATCAAACGCATTGGCAGAATATCCTACAGTGACACTCGGCCCGCCGACTACTGGGCCGAACGAGGCTACGACTGGTACTCGGGACACTGATCTAAAGAAAGGATCCAGCAAACTCTCCCCACCGGGGAATAAACCAACTAAATTTGGGTATCAAGTTAAGTGGTAGTCAAACAACGCCTTTGTAACGAATTGAAGTCCCTGCGGCGAGGGTTTCGCCGTGCATCAATCATTTAAGGAGAAATTAGAAATGCTGAAGAGAAAGCTTGGCGCGGCCATCGTTGCCGCAACTCTATTGGCTTGTACTGCAATTGTACCTGCCTTCGCCGACGGGCTGTCGTTGCATGAAACCCTGGCCCAGGACACTATGAAGACTGACAAGATGGGGCAAGACAAGATGACTGGCGACAAAATGGCAGGTGACAAAATGTCTGGCCACAAAATGTCGCGGAGACGGCGACATCAAAGACATAAGAAGCACATGGCCGGAACAAGAATGGGCAAGATGCAAGGCAACCCGAAGATGTAAACGTGAGTCGCTCGGCATTGCCGTGCAGTGACTCTGGTCCCGCGGTAGTGCCGAGTTCTCGCTTTGTTATTTTGCGTCTAATCAGTGTGGGGTCAATCATGAAGCTTTTGATTAGTCTATTCGTAATCGTTTCGAGCTTAGTATTGTTTACCATAACGAAGAGCCAACGCCAGAAAGTTAGTATGGGAATAAGCGAGAAAGAGCCGACGATTTCCAAAGGTCGCGACACTGCTGCAGTGCCCGTCATTGTTGAATTGTTTACCTCTGAAGGTTGTTCAAGCTGTCCGCCCGCCGACGAAGTTCTTGCCAAACTCGTCAAGACCCAGCCAGTTCAGGGAGCAGAGATTATTGCGCTCGGTGAGCATGTTGATTACTGGAATCAGCTGGGCTGGATCGATCCCTTTTCATCGTCCCAGTTCAGCAACCGTCAGAGTGAATACGCGGATGCTTTCGGGAGAGACGGCGTCTATACTCCGCAGATGATTGTGGATGGCCACGACGAATTTGCGGGTGGCAACATGGGCAAGGCCCGCGAGGCGATCGCCCGGGCGGTTCAGACTCCGAAGGCAAACATAGAGCTTGTCGCTTCACCCGGTCCAAATCGGAACGAGGTGAACGTATCTATTCAAGTGCGCGATGTTCCTCGACAGTCATCTGCCGATGCGGCTGACGTCTTGTTGGCGGTCACCGAAAACAACCTAAGCTCGGAAGTGCCGCGGGGTGAAAACGCCGGCCGCTCTCTGAGACACATTGCCGTCACTCGGCGGCTCATGGTTCTCGGGCAGATCAAGGCCGGCACAAACAGTTTTGAGGCTAAGCCGACAGTAAATCTTGCTAACGACTGGATTAAGGGTAATATCCACGCCGTTGTCCTTGTGCAGGAACACGCGAGCCGACGTGTCCTCGGGGCGGCATTAGTAAGCCTTTCTGGAAAATGACAGCCTGAATTTTTTTCGATCATTTATCGCGCGGAGGTAGCCGGCGTGTCACTCCAATATCTGAAGACAGCAGCCGCAGAGAACGATACCGAAAAGTTAATCCGTTATGTACGTCTTCACCTTGGCGATGGGAATGAGGCAGAGGGTCGCAAGGAGATTGATAAGGCGTGGATCGAAGCCCTGAAACTGATGCTCGATGTTCCAGTTACCGATCGAGAGTTCATTTTTGTCACAGTCAATGAGCAGACGCCGGCAACTCTGGCCCATCTCTATTTCTACCTGCACTTCTACTTCGTAAAGCGTTCGGGAGCGTGGATCCATGACGGAACTCTCTGACGAAACCAAGCAGTTGCGACCTGGTCTTTGGGAGACAATCAACGAGCGGTATCCCGGCTCGATGATCACCAGGGAAGATTTCATCCCACTTGCCCGTCTCCGCAACCCCTTATCTCAGACTCGACTAACGTTTGTCAGCTCCGCCGGCATTCAACCAAAAGGAACACTGCCTTTCGACGTGGTTCATCCGGTGGGAGACTTCAGCTTCCGCCGCGTCCCTTCCACCTCAAAGGTGTCGGATTTAGAAATTCATCAGATCAAGTATCCGACAACGGGCGCCCTTAAAGACCTGAACGTGATCTTTCCGATTGAACGCCTGCAGGAACTGTCCGCGGAACATGTGATCGGCGAACTCACTCCAAACTTCTTTTCGTTTATCGGCTACCAGATGGATCCGGCACGCTTTGAACGCACGCTGGCAGAAGAAATAGCCGACGCCGTTGTGGCAGAGGGCGCGGATGCTGCTCTATTGTGTCCCGCTTGACCGATATGACATCAGTCAGTCGCGCTGGTTCAGCGCGCTATCGAAAAGAAGGGCATTCCCACAGTTTCTTTAACCGTCGCCCTGGACGTCACCCGACGCTGCAAACCACCGCGCGCAGTCTTCCTTCCTTTTATGATGGGCCATCACTTTGGTGTGCCGTTTCATCGCGCGCTCCAGCGACGAATCCTGGTCGCTGCTTTGGATCATCTGGTGAAGGCGGAACAGAGCGGCGAGATCGATTCATTCCCGATGACTTGGGCCCGGGCCCGGCTGGAAGGAAAGTCTGTTGAAAGCAGTGGGACGATCATCCCGTAGAAGGTGGATGACCTTATAAGATGCTTACAGTTGCGAT
>JBDTYQ010000104.1:0-11632 GCA_040005515.1 bacterium | reverse complement strand
AGGCCTGTGACCTTATCCGAAGCAGCTCCCAGGACCTGAACAATCTGGCAAACGCTTGAAATCAGACAGCACTGCGCAACCCATAGCAACGATTGCCGTCATCGGAGCGGGGACCATGGGGCACGGCATCGCCCAGGTTGCCGCCGCCGCCGGATATCTCGTCACACTCCGCGATTTGGACCGAGACACGCTCGCCCGTGGCATACAGTCCATTGAACGCAATCTTGCCAAAGGCATTCAGCTGGGGAAACTCACAGAAGCCGATCGTGAATCGACTTTGCAGAACATCCACGGCACTACCCAATTGGAAAAGGTCGCCAGCGCCGACTTGATCATTGAAGCTGCGCCGGAACAGTTGCAGCTGAAACAGGAGATCCTGCGCGAACTGGAATCACTCTCTGACCGGCGTTTTATTTTCGCGTCCAACACTTCATCGCTTTCGATCACTGAAATCGCCCGGGCGTCGGCCAGACCCGAGAGGGTGGTGGGAATGCACTTCTTCAATCCGGTCCACGTGATGCGCCTGCTGGAAATTGTAGTTGGAAAGGCAACAAGCGCAGAAACTGTCGAGACGGTTCGGGAAGTTGGGCGGCGGCTGCGAAAGGAACCCATTGTTGTTAATGACGTTCCCGGCTTTGCGTCGAGTCGCCTCGGCGTGGCGCTGGGATTGGAAGCAATGCGCATGTTGGAACAGGGCGTTGCCAGTGCGAAAGATATCGACAAAGCAATGGAACTCGGCTACAACCATCCGATGGGTCCGCTGAGACTTACGGATGTAGTCGGGCTTGATGTGCGACTGAATATCGCAGAGTATTTACATCGCACACTCGGTTCCGAGACCTTCCGGCCACCTGATTTGTTGCGCCGCCTGGTGCTGGAAGGCAAGCTTGGCAAGAAAAGTGGTGAAGGCTTTTATAGTTGGAGAGAAGAGAATGACGAAGTGCGACTCGCACGTTCGTCCTAGAGTGTAACGCTATCGTGTTACCCACTATGAGTACACCCTACAATAACGAAGAGAGGCGTTTCGCTTTACGGATGTCGCTGCGTCTGCCCATCGTCGTCTCCGGACGCGCCGAGGATGGCTCGGCCTGGAGCGAGCCGACTGAGACTGACGACATCTCGACTTCAGGGACGCTGTTCCACCTCAATCAGAAAGTTAATCGCGGCGAGCGTTTGTATCTGCGAGCGCATCGGCCGGATGGCGCTCCAATCGAAGTGACCGCAGTTGTCATCCGCGTGGCGCCGGCAATCTACGGAACTGCGCGAGTTGGGGTGCAGATAGCAGAACCTACCGAAAACTGGCTGCGTCTGTTCGTTTCGTGGGTTGCTGATGAACAGCCCGGAACTCCCGATCCCGAGTCACAGATTTCCGATTAAGTCTCCTCAACGCTTCGGTCTTTTTTCCTGCGTTGACGATTCTCCTGCCAACCTTTACGATTCCACCTTCCTAATCACAAATAATTTCGGGAGCCATTACATGCCGCAAGCTTACGAGACACTTCTGTTTGAGCGTCGCGATCGTGTCGCCCTGGTGACAATCAACAGGCCGGACAAGCGAAACGCATTAAACATTAAGACTCGCGAAGAAGGAGCAGCGTTGTTGGAGGAGTTGCGCGATGACGACTCTGTGGGTGTAGTTGTGATTACAGGAGCCGGCGACAAGTCGTTCGTTGCCGGAGCGGACATCGCCGAGTTCGCGGGTCGCACTGCGATGAGTCAGCGCGATGTTATGACAGGCCGATCACTCTTTACGGCGATTGATACTTTCCCGAAGCCGGTCATTGCCATGATCAATGGTTACTGTTTGGGCGGTGGCTGCGAACTCGCGCTCGCGTGCGACATCCGCGTTGCGAGTGAGACCGCCTCCTTCGGCCAGCCTGAAATCAACCTCGGGATCATTCCAGGCGGTGGCGGCACACAGCGTTTGACGCGTTTGATTGGAGAAGGAAAAGCGATGGAGCTGATCCTGACGGGTGAAATCATCGACGCGAAGACTGCTTTCGCGATCGGTCTGGTAAATCATGTTGTGCCGGCCGATCATCTTGAAGTCAAGACTATGGAGATGGCGTCGCGCATTGCGGACAAAGGTCCGATCGCTTTGAAGCTGGCGAAAGAAGCCGTGAAGCTTGCTTCCCGTTCGACGCTTGATGAAGGCTTGCGACGAGAAGTGGATCTCTTCGCGCTTTGCTTCTCGTCAGAGGATAAGGACGAAGGCGTCAAGGCGTTCATGGAAAAACGGAAGCCGGTATTCAAGGGCAGGTAAACGACTTGGTACTTGGTACTTTGAACTTTGTTCTTAAGGCAGCGTCCGTCTAGTTGGTATGGGACCGGTGAACGCGCGTATCAAAAATACAAAGTACAAAGATTCAAAGACCCAAGACTAAACACCGGAGACCAATATTTTGAAATTTCTGCTAATCATTTTCGCTATCGTGCTCGCCGCGGTCGGTGGCGTTGTTGCCTATCGCGCGTTGTTCCTGGAGCCGAGCTCAGCTGTCGTCATCACTAACACAGCCGTGCGTGAGATTCCTAATACGGCGCGGGTGGTTGGAGGTTTGCTGCTTTTGATCTTCGGCGCGGGTCTGGCCTTCTTTGCAGGTCGCCGTCGTAGCTCTTAATGGTCCTATTGCGAAAGACTAGGCTCGCTTGACCACCTCTTCCACGTTACTCTTCAATCTCTTCAATTGAACGCGACGCTTGTGTAGCTTTCGCACTCTGGGGCCGTAGCTCAGCTGGGAGAGCGCATGACTGGCAGTCTTAAACAGACGTTTAGTTAGGTTCTTCCCTGTTCCTCTGAGTGCTGCTTTCATTCACTTTGCGTCGTTTCTCATCGCCTGCCAACGAATGGGAAGTCCTGCTTTCGGCTGAGTTGGCACACTCCAGGCACACAATCTTGCAACTTCATCAAGCATTGGCTTAGCGTAAGGTGCAGAACGTTGCGCTTAAGAGTACGGTCGGAAAAAATCTAAAGTAAGGGAATGCCGGGGGGGCATCCGAAGCTAGGGCCGGGACCGTCAAGCCGGAAGGACTGTTACCTCCAGATCGGGTAAACGGTTGAAATGTGTGAAGAGCGCTCCATGTTCCAGAGAATTTAAGCGGCTGACGGTCATTCTCAGCACGTAGCCGGGCCGAATCCTATAAGGGCACTCGCACCCTTGCTAGGTCGACTTTGTTTCGAGCTTTAATTCTTCTTTGATCTTGTTTCCCTGGCGCTGTTGTAAGTAGTTTCAATCTGTGTTTTCTCACGATCTCCTGTGGCCGTTTGCCCAACACAAGGAACGAGCGGAGCAAACAGCACCAGTGTCAAACTCAACAGTAGGTTCATAAGGGACCGCACCCGGGAAGAAACCAAATTAAGAGACAGGCTTAGCATTCCCCATCGAAAAGACTCCGATTACTCTGGCGCGCCCAGCCGAACTAAATTAGAATCACCCCCGTCATTTCCAAGCCCAAATCAACCAGCACCATACGGTTATAAGACGCCCAGTGAAGATCGAACCCGGCATAAGTCTCGGAAGGTATACCCTTCGTTCGCTCATTGGAGAAGGAGGTATGGGTCAGGTCTACCGTGCAACTGATACCTCGCTCAGTCGCGATGTTGCTGTCAAACTCCTCCATCCGGATATTGCACCAAACCTTGAGCAGGTGGAGCGCTTTGCCCAGGAAGCGAAGGCGGCTGGCGCGCTTAACCACCCGAATGTTCTGGCGATCTACGACGTTGGAACTCACGAAGATTCGTATTATGTCGTCTCCGAATTGTTAGAAGGTGAGACCCTTCGCGAAAGAACTCGCAGCGGACCAATTCCGATCCGGAAAACAATCGACTACGCCCAACAGATTGCCCGCGGGTTGGCTGCGGCGCATGCAAAAGGAATCGTACATCGAGATCTGAAACCAGAAAACATCTTCGTCACTAAGGACGGACACCTCAAGATCCTCGACTTTGGCCTCGCTAAGCTTTCGAATCCTCTTGGTGACTTCAACCCGGACCTTGAAGCCGAAACAGTGCGGGTTAAGACGCGCGCGGGCAGCATCATGGGGACTGTAGGCTATATGTCACCCGAACAGGTGAAGGGTGAGCAGGTCGATCAGCGCTCGGACATTTTCTCCTTTGGCGCCGTATTCTACGAAATGCTGTCGGGACAAAGAGCCTTTCGTGGCGACTCGCCAATCGAGATCATGAGCGCCATCTTGACCAAAGAGCCTCCCGAACCTGCTGAAGCTCAGCGTACTTTTGCGCCATCGTTTGAGCGCATTGTTCGTCACTGTTTGGAGAAGCGCCCTGAGGATCGTTTTCAATCAACTCGAGACCTTGTATTCGATCTTGAATCCCTGGCAGCGACGTCTACGATTTCGGGCTCGACGATTACGACAGGTGCGGCGTCATCACCGCGACGAACAATGCGACCCTGGGTCGTAGCAGCAATTGTTCTCCCATTGATTGCCCTGGCGGGAGCCTTCTTCCTCGGAAAGATAAGTGCGAAGCGAGTAGATCCACCGTCATACCACCAGATCACATTTCGGCGGGGGACGATCTACTCAGCGCGGTTCGCCGCTGATGGTGACAGGGTATTGTTCAGCGCCTCCTGGAATGGCAATCCGCTTGACGTTTATGAAACGCGATCCGGAACGCCCGAATCCAAACCGCTCGGCCTAACGAATGCGCAGGTGCTCTCGGTCTCGGCTAGCAATGAAATGGCGGTACTTCTGAACAGTCAGCAGCTCTATCATTCGATTCGGCGCGGCACGTTGGCGCGCATGCCTCTCGGCGGCGGTGCACCGCGCGAACTTCTGGAGAATGCTCAGGAAGCCGATTGGGGGCCTGATGGCAGCCTTGCAGTAGTTCGTTTCGATCAAGACCGTAATTACCTCGAATATCCGATTGGTAAGGTTTTGTATCAGAGCGCCGGCTACATCAGTAGCCCGCGCGTTTCGCCCAACGGTAATGCAGTTGCTTTTCTTGATCATCCCGTTGACGGCGACGATCGCGGGACCGTAATGCTGATCGATTCAAATGGTCAAAAGAAAACGCTCACGGGTGATTGGGCTGGAGAGGATGGCCTTGCCTGGTCACGGGACGGCAACGAGATTTGGTTTACCGCAACCCGGAGCGGGGAAGTGCAGGCATTGTATGCAGTAACACTCGCAGGGAAAGAAAGAATCGTGGCCCGCGCGCCAGTGAGTCTGAGACTGCACGACATCTCACCTAAGGGATTGGTATTACTGACTGCAGACAATCAGTCGACGCCCATTTCCTGTTTGGTTCCCGGTGAAACTAAGGAGCGCGATCTCACCTGGTTGAATTGGGTCAGAATTAACGACTTGGCGAACGATGGCAAGACGTTCACTTTCACCCACTTTGGGCAGAGTAGCGGCACCAATTATCAAGTTTTCCTACGCAAGACTGATGGCACTTCGGCAATCCAAATCGGTGATGGGTTCGGGGGTAGTCTCTCACCCGATGGGAAATGGGTTTCTTCCGTTCTTTCCTCGACGCCCCAGGTAGTCCTGCTGCCGACCGGCGCTGGACAATCAAAACGGCTGGAGCGCTTTGGCATCGAACAGTTTGGCTATGCTACGTCGTGGCTCCCGGATGGAAAGACGATCGTTTTCAGCGGCAAGGAACCCGGGCGTTCGCTCCGAACCTATTTACAGAACGTCGACGGTGGACCCCCACGCGCTGTAACCCCCGAAGGTTTTTACGGTAATCTCGTTTCCCCTGATGGACAATCCCTGCTGGCTCGCGATCTGGCCGAAAAGAAACCATTTGCAATTTACTCATTGAGCGGAGGCGAGACGCGCTCAATCCCAGGTCTCGAGGATGGAGACCGAGTAATGCGCTGGGGACGCGATGGACGCTCGCTTTATGTCTATCGTCCCCGAGAACGCCCTTTGAAAGTCTTCAAACTAGACATTGCTACCGGAAAAAAAGAGCCAGGAAAGGAAATTGTTCCGGCCGATCTCGCAGGCATTCTAGGCCCTATCAACGTGTTGATGACACCGGATGGTTTCGGATACATCTATGCGTTCACTCGCGATCTTTCAGATCTCTATTTGGTCAGCGACTTAAACTAGCTGTCTGCACAAACTGATGGATTGTGGTTTGAAAAACCCGGGAATTATGTATAGACTCCCGCACAATCCAACCAGCATTTTCGGTCAATTGCCCAGAAGTCCGACCTTTGTCGTCCCTTTGATAAGGAGAACCCTCCCATGGAAGAACGAGAGTCTTTGCGCGAGGCTGAAAACCTACGCTTTAGATTTCAGATAAACAATCGTTTGCGGCTCGAATCTTTGGCAGCCGTGTCCAAAGTTTTCCGCGAGTTCGGAGAGCCAATCAGTGACGAGCTGTTGTCGTCTCTGATATTTGCCGTGCCCCAGGAGTTAGTGAGCAATGGCCACGGTTATAGGGCAACGAGTTTTGTCGCCGAACAAAAGGCCATGCCTGGGCCACCTCCGGATCCCGGACCGCAACCGCAGCCGGGGCCGCCGCCGCACCCTGGACCGCCGCCGCAGCCGAGGCCGCCACCAGGACCAAGCGGGCCACCTGCGGATCCCCGACCGCAACCGCAGCCGGGGCCGCCACCAGGACCAAGCGGTCCGCCGCCGCACCCCGGACCGCCGCCGCAGCCGGGGCCGCCACCAGGACCAAGCGGGCCACCTCCGGATCCCCGACCGCAACCGCAGCCGGGGCCGCCACCAGGACCAAGCGGTCCGCCGCCGCACCCCGGACCGCCGCCGCAGCCGGGGCCGCCGCCAGGACCGTCACCCGGGCCGCCTCCAGATCCGGGGCCGAGCGGGCCACCGCCGCACCCACACTGACTCCTGTCGGTCATCAAAGCGATTCGGCAGAGATGAGTACCTACGAAGAGCAGACTCGAGGAGTGGTTTCGCTTAGGTTATTTCATCCTGCCGAATGCCACGAGATCTTGGACAGGGTGGAGCGACTTGCTGGCTGGAGTGAGGCGCTAATTCGCGAACGGTCGGACGGGGAGTATTACAACGTCAATAGAGCACACGTACGTTCAGCTCAATTGTTGAACTCCGGTGACATCGATTGGCTTTATCGCGACTTCGAAGCCAGGATCGACTCTGTCGTCAAACCTCTGCTGCGGCAATTTTGGAAACTGAACCTCACCGATCAGTCGGGAACGCAACTCCTAAAGTACGAAGCCGGTGGCCACTACCAGCCGCATCAGGACACCGGCGTAGATCTAGAGCAACGTTATTTCAGCGTCGTGTGTTATCTGAACGACGACTTCGAAGGCGGCAGAACTCTGTTCCCGACGCTGGAACATGCGGTGATACCAGTGGCTGGATGCGCCGTCGTGTTCCCTTCAACCTACCTGCATGGCAGTGAACCTGTGATCGCGGGGAAAAAATTGATAATTGCTTCGTGGGTAGAAGGGCCGGTTCCAGTCAAATGGATCTAGGCACTGCAAGAGCGTATGGGTCCCGGTAAAAATCTCCGGCTTCCCTAATCTGATTCAATATCTCATTCAGGATCGATCCCGGAACTGCGTCCTGATCGGCGTCCCAGACCGCTCCTGCTTCCTCTTCCGAATAGTAATTTCGTTTAGTCCAGCAGTCGTCACCGTAAGCATAGTGTATTACGGGCGCGCTCACTGGCTGGTCAGGCCAATAGTTTGTATCTGCCATCTGCGTGATGGTTAGTTTCAATCCGAGCTTTACCACCGCCAGTCCGAAGGCATACATGACGTCTTCCCAGCGGCGAGGAAGAAAAGCATCAATTGCATGTAGCCAAGTCGTACCGAGCTCAGTTGCCCGACCAGCGGGAACTACGTAAGGAACACTACAGCTAAGAAAATCTTTTTGACGGTCTAGCGTTTCCTTTGAAATGCCGAGCCGTCGTAACGGATCGGTGACAAAATCAGAGTCGTAATCCATGAAAGCACTGTATTCACCAGCAGGACTTTCAGGGAACTCTACTGCGCGCGTGAAAATGAGATCGGGGTCGCAAAGCACTATGAAGACATGCTGATCGCCAAGAAGCCGTGAAGCTTCAATGAGGGTTCCAGGGTGGTTGCGGGCTGCATAGTCCTCACCGCTTTCTGCGATCCGATAGTTGGGCGCGGAATAGACAGCACCGCCGGCTCTTACAATGTCATAAAAGCCTGGGCACCAGTCCTGGCCGGAGCTGTGGACGATAATAAGCGGTCGTCTTTTGAGTCTGGTGACGCAGGAGAAGTAGAAGAGCTTACATTGCCATTCCATGTAAGGAGTGTTTTCAGCTGAAACAACAATGCGATGCTTTTGCATCAGAGTAGCCTCCGGCTCTCAGGAACTATCGGATCGTCATGATTACTTTTCTTTCGCGGCCACCATCAAACTCACAAGGAAATATTCCCTGCCAGCGTCCAAGCAACAGCTTTCCTTTCTCGAATGGCACAGTCAGCGAAGTGCAAAGAGAGTCGTCTTGATGTGAGCGTCGGAATTTTCTTCACCGTGGCGGAATCCCATCCCGTGTTGCGGGATAAGAGTGCGCAACGCATACAGCAAGCGCGAATACGTTTCAACCACTTTTTACGAAACCCTTGGCGAACGACCTCCTCAGTCCGTGGAAAGCACCATCCGACTCTATGTCTATTTTGCTCATCAATAAATTACGGTCCCTTCTCATGTTATCGTAACCAACTTTATTCCCATGCCTCGTACAAAAAAAACAAGTTCACGATTGTGGGTTTGAAGATACTTAAAAAGCAATTTACGCAATTCGATAGAGAAGGGTATAAGACGTTCTTTGTTTCCCTTTCCGAGGACCTTAAGAACGAGGTTATCGAAATCGATATGTATGCGGTAAAGAGTAAGTCCCTCCGAAACACGAAGCCCACAGTCAAGAAGCGTAAGAGTAAGAGTGTGAATTCTCCTCTCCCCGACTGTCTTACCCCTGAAGGCTACCAGCCTACGGATTTCTGAATCACTAAACGTCCTGAATACTCGACGTTCGCACTTTAACAATCTTAATTTCAATCCTTTGACTTCGCTATTTTTGCCAAGCCAGGACAGAACAGATTTTATCCCTCGAATATACGTATTGCAGCAGCAGGCATTCATTCCCTTACTTCTGAGTTCAGCTACACGGTCATTGAGTTGACCCTGAGTGATAGGTTCAGTTAGATTAAATGCCTTGAAGGATTGACGGTAAAAGAGAACAGTATTTTCAGACACGTTATCTAGGTACTCCTTCTCTTTTATAACTGTTCAAACGGAATCATACGCTCATTTCTCCTCAGGAAATGTCGTAAGTCCTTTAAGGTAAGGGGCCGTAGCTCAGCTGGGAGAGCGCATGACTGGCAGTCATGAGGTCAGGGGTTCGATCCCCCTCGGCTCCACCATTAACATCAACGACTTAGGGCGTCCCTTGCGGATGCCCTTTTGCGTTTTGTGTGTCTAGAGTGTACCAACGTGAAGGAATGGCTTCCGAAACCGCTCACGCCAGAGGCATTCAAGAGAGGGAGTGTTAGTTACTTGAAACCTAAAGATTCGTTTGTTGCGTCTGAACATATATAGGACCCAACAAACCCAGAAAACTAGAAAGCAAAAGCGGCAAGCTTTTAGGACCTGCCGCTCATGAAATGATGGGTCCGTAGTGTTGGGTACCAATTGGTGTCAGCCGTACAGCATTCGCTCGAGTTGGGCGGTAGCGTCCGCCTGCATCCCTGGCGCAAAGTGACTGTACACGTCCATTGTTAACCTAGTTGAGCTGTGGCCTAAGCGCTCGCTGACAACCGTGGGATGTACGCCGGCCGAATTGCACAGAATGATCGAAGTTGAGTTAGCGCGAATTGAGAAACAGAAAGAAGTGGAAGTGTTGGAGCCTCTAAACTAAAATAAGGCGATCATTTGAATCCAGCCCGGCGGCGAGTCTTTCTCTTCCGCCACCCCCCCCACAACAGGCGGCCTGCCAAAGGGACTACCACTACGGCCCACAGCCACTGCCAGTTGTTGGCAATGAACTGGCTGAGGCTGTACCAACGATCCACCTTTACGTAAATCGATTTCTCAAGCGCCTTATAATAGATTGGCTTTTCACCTCGCTCTGGTAAAAATATTTTTGCTGTGGCCGCAAGGGTTAGTGTTTGATTTCCTGACTCTAGCGGCGTAACGCGCCACTCCCATTGAGCGTATTCTTTCCCTGCGACGACTTGCTCCTCCTCACCGATTCTTTGAATAAGAAATGCATTTCCATCGCCGGTAAGAGTTACGTTCATAATTTCGCTGACTCTGAGTGGTTCCTCCTGCGGTTTGCCTGTGCCGCGCATCCCTTCGGCGAGAGCCGAGCCGATTTCTCGAAACGAGATGCGAGCTTGTATGGTCTCAACCTTCCTTTCTTGCATCTGTGCAGGAGGATTGAAAACGATCTTACTCTCATGAAGTTTCTGCTCTTCATTTCGGATGATTGTTTCCCAATCCAAAGGAGGGGGAGGAGTGCCAGTCGGCGTCGGGGTGACGGTCGCCTCGGGGGAGGGGTTCGGCGTCGGTGATGAGTACGCAAGGTTGCTGTTCGTGTTTGAGTCTTCGTTTGGGCTAACTGAGCCGCATCCACAGATAATAATGAGGAGCGCGAAAAGTGCTATCGCTAGAGTTCTGGAAACTACAGTTTGGAAAATGCTTCGCCGCATCGGTTAAGGAACCAGGTCCTTTCTACCCAGTGGTTGGTAACGCCATATTTTGAAGGCGCATCAAGACTACGAGGATGCCCGCTTGGGGCGTCGGAATGTGCGAGGTCCTGCCAGGGCTTATATCACTTAGCGCCTCTCGGCGAAAGACCGCATACACCAAAATGTCGTTAGCACATGATATGTCCGGTCTGATTAACACATGAAGTGTCCGATCTAAGCGGCGGGGGTCAGCGCAGCATGCCAGTATGCGGGGATGCAGCAAATGACACAGGCCGCATTGGAGCGGGCAATGAAACTACAGGACGTAATGTTCCGAGCGATGGCCAAGCAAATCACTTGGTTTCAGGCAGCGGAGATCCTGGGGATCAGCTGCCGAACGGAAAGCGTAACGGCGACTAGGTTAATTCCTTTTCGCCGTTTACTTATTTTGTCCCTTACTGGACTAGTGGTATCACACGCTAAGTATCATGCTGCGCCCAATGCCAGGGAGAATACCGAGAAGGCTTCACGACCTGCACCGCCTGCGAAGTCTCTCTCGTCCCGGGTCAAAGTCAGAATCCGTACCGATACTTGTCTGCGTCCTGGTTTACGCGTGGTTCGCGGATAAGTCTGAGGTCTTCGACGCGGTTCCAGCTTATTTCTACGGCAGAAACGACCTGCAAACCCCCATAACCTTTGATGAAGCAAGGCGACTCTCTTTCCTATTCGCTGGCGACGCAGATGGACAATGGTATCGACTAACTGAAACGCGGAAGCTGCCAGAAGGTGCGCGCAAGCAATATCTTTTTGATGCCGCTGCTCGTACCAGTAGTGCCAAGGGGATTCTGAACCTAAACTAAAACGCCACAGATATACCCCACTACCCTCCTGGAGGCCCTCAATGGTCGGTCTAATGATCGTGGAGTTTTTAAGCGACTCTATCAAGCAACGCCTCGACTGCGGCTCGGAGACGCTGAGGATAACTGTCCACCGCCGCCCGACGCGTCTCG
>JBDTYQ010000103.1:0-11751 GCA_040005515.1 bacterium | reverse complement strand
CGCATGCGTTCCGCATCGCTCGCCAAATCTTCGGGCAGAATCTTCAGCGCGACTTTGCGATTCAGCTTCGTGTCCTGCGCCAGGTAGACCTCACCCATTCCGCCCGCCCCTATTTTCGAGACGATGCGGTAATGCGAGAGATTGGTGTTGGGTTCGAGTTCTCTATTCATCTGTCCTTCGATTCATTCAGGGCAGATTCAGGCGTTTCAGCATCTCCTTGAAGCGCGGGTCCTCACGCAATGGCGCGAATAACGGCTCAACTTTCAATCTATAAAGATCCCAGTCCCGAGCCTCGGCCGCTTTTTGAAGCTCTTCAAAGCCTTTATCTTTTTCACCAAGAGTCCCGTAAATACTGCCGATTCGACACGCCGTTACATATTCTGTTTTTGAAAGCTCTCTGAATTTGTTGATTATTTCTACCGCCTTGTCCCGTTGTCCGAGTTTCGCGTATGCATATCCGGCGTTCCAGAGCATCCTCTGGCTCGTCGGATCGTCCTGAAAGGATTTTTCGCAGAGGGCGATCGCTTCTGCGTACATTCCCTTGCCAATGTAGACCAGGCCCAGGTTCCAGCGTCCGATAGGATGGGTCGGTTCCAGTTCATAAACTCTTTTTCCTTGCTCGAAAGCCTTTTCATCCTGACCTGCCACCAGATACGCCCATGAAAGCGTTGCACCCATATTAATATCGAGGGGTTCTCCGTCCAGCCCCCGTTTGATTTCGGCTATGCCTTCATCAAAGCGTCCCTGCGGCATGAGATAAAGCTGACCGTAGCGAAAGTGAGCGGCGGAACTGTTGGGATCGAGTTCAATGGCGCGCTTGAATTCGCGCTCGGCTTCCGCCCAATTCCAATCATAAACAACAAGGGAGTTTGCCAACGCCGTATGAGCTTCAGCCAGCGTGGGATCGATCTGCAGCGCTTGCTGAGCGGCCGCCTTTGCTTTCGGAATAGCCTCTTTTGGCGAAGCGTAGGGGTAAGACGGCATTTGGTTATAAGCCTCAGCGATCCTTGCATAAGCCAACGCAAAGTTTGGATCGAGTGCTATAGCCTGCTGGTAATAGTCGATGCTTCGCTCGATCCCGTCCTTTGTTCGCTTGGCGAAGTAGTATCGACCCTTCAGATACAGTTGATAGGCTTCGTTATTGTTGGTGTAGTGTTTGGTAATGCCCTTAGCGTCGGTACCGGCGAGCTTCAGTTCGAGCTTTTGAGTGATGGCAGTTGCGATCTCGCGCTGCGTCGCCAGCAGGTCCGAGATCTTGCGGTCGTATTGTTCGGCCCAGATCAATTTCTTTGTCCGCGAGTCGATCAATTGTACACTTATAGACAGATCATCGCCGCGCTGTACCAGGCGGCCCAACATTACCGCATCGACCTCAAGCTCCTTTGCGATCTGGGCGACGTCCGTTTCCTTGCCCTTGTATCTCATGACCGAACTCGTCGGACTCACCTTTAGATTTGGTAATTGAGAAAGCCGATAAATCAGAGAATCCGCGAGGCCATCCGAGAGATAATCGGTGTCCGAATTGCCACTCCGATTTTCGAACGGCATCACCGCGATCGATGTGATTGCGACGTCGCCTTTTCCCCTACGCAGATAGAGTCCGAGTGCCGTAAGGCCGGCAACCAGCACGAGCAGACCAACACCAGCCGCGAGTTTGTGTTGTTTGATTCCTGAGACGAAATACTCGGCGCTGGAGGCACGGGTAGAGAGGGAAGGTGAAGGAGTGCTGGTTATGGGGCGGAAGCTTTCCCTGCCGGTGGCATCAGCAGCCGAGGCACCGGTGGGTTCGCTTCTGCTCGGCGTCACAGTTGTATCAATGCCTTCCATCTCCCGGCGCAACTGCTTCAACTCGATCGCGACTTCCTTGATCGACTGATATCGCTCGTCAGGGTCCTTCGCGAGACAGCGTCGGACAATACGCTGCAATTCGGGGGGAGCAGATGGATTTAGTTCGGTGATGGGCGGCGCCGGCTCGTAGATGACCATGTGCAGCGACTTCACCACTGACTCACCCGCGAAAGGCTTCTTCCCGGTGGCCGCTTCAAACAGAATGCATCCAAAGGAAAAAATGTCTGAGCGATGATCTATCTCTTTGGTTTTGCCCTGCGCCTGTTCCGGTGACATATACCCGACCGTGCCCATGATTGTGCCCGGCGTTGAATGCTGCGGCATTACTGCCGTGGCCACTTCACTGGAATCACCTACGGACATCGGCGCTTGCTCGATAAGTTTTGCCAAACCGAAATCAAGAATCTTCACGTGTCCATCGCGGGTGATCATGATGTTGTCCGGCTTCAGATCGCGATGGACAATTCCCGCTGCGTGAGCCTTCGCCAACCCTTCAGCCACGTGTTGCAGAAACCGCAGCAGCTTTCGCAGTTCAGTTTGCTCTTGATGAATCTTCTCGCGCAGCGTGACCCCATCGATGAATTCCATGGCGATGTAGTTAACGCCATCGCTCTCGCCGATTTCGTGAATGGTGGCGATGTTCGGATGATTGAGTGCCGCCGCGGTTTCAGCTTCTTGCACAAACCGCCGCATCCGGTCGGGATTGAAAGCGAGTTCGGCCGGCAGAATCTTCAGCGCGACTTTTCGATTCAGCTTCGTGTCCTGCGCCAGATACACTTCGCCCATCCCGCCTTCGCCAATCTTTGAGCGGATTTCGTAACGACCCAAATGCGTGCCTGCGGTAATGTTCATCGCCACTGATTCGTTCGGGTAGGTTTCCTAGGATGCTGAGAAAGGCAGTTCATCTTATCTGTGCTAGCCTGAGTCCGCTAGCTAAGCTACAGTCTCGATACCGAACCAGATCAGAATTAACGGGTAGAGGCTGAGACTGTTTACTGGGAGGATCTGCAGCGCAACCGCGAAAACGGCTCGACTCTTTTCGATTTGATGCACGCGCTAAAAGCGCAGGGAAAGAATGACAAGCCACGTTGGTCTAAGCCCGTTTCAAGAAAGCCTGGGCCGGCGCGGATGTGACGCTGAGTTCATCAAGGTTCGCAAGGTGAGGAAGTTGGTTGCGCGTTGGTACCGCGTGAGACATCGGAACCAACTGCGCGATGTGATAGGGCGATCCCCGCTCGCATGGCGCTGTTTGTTTGTCTGAGTCGCAAACTCTTTTGACGAAAACGATCTAACCCTCAGAGTCCCGACTGCGTCGAAAGATAGTTCCTATTGCCTCACGGAGCGAAAGTGATTCTGAGGGTCACCTAGTGTTGCTCGGTGGATGCACCATGAAGAAAGCAACGCCTTAGCAGTCAGCAACTCGCCACTCAAGTCGTGGGGCGGGAAAAGTTCTGAGTGATTCAGCGAGAAAGGATCAGTTTGTCACTGATCCTTTGTCTGCTCAGCAATTGCTTCCCGCCCCTTTTGCGATTACGAGTTTCCATGCCCACTCTCTACTACGGCGACGAGCTGCTTTGACAGTCGCCGTCGAAGTCGGTTAGACACGCGTTACTGGTTGGAGGATGCTAACCAAGATCCTCAAAGCGCGTAATCGGCAAGTCCCCCTCGGCTTCAGCGTGCAAGCCGCACTACCCTGCCATTCGGCACAAAGGCAGTGCCGTCGGCGACAAACACATCGCCGTTCGGACCCACCGCAACGCCCCCTGCAAAGGAAAGGGCACCGCCGGTTAGAAATGTATGGGTTCCCGGACTGGCAAACGGAATCTTGACGACGTCGCCCTTGGGATCGTTGAAGGCCGGCAAAAGGTTGGGATTCGTGAAAAGCTGCGATGCATAAAAGTTGCCGTCCGGCCCGAAAGTGCAGCCATTTATGGGCCACAATCCGGAAGCCCAGAGCGTCATCGGAGTAGCTGTCGGATCGACGAGATTTGCCTGCGACGGCTCTACGCGGTACACCTTTGCGGAGGGTCCCAATACGAACGTATCAACTAGTGCCAGCGTGCCGATGTACAAGGCTCCATCCGGACCCTCTGCCACGCACGTTGGAACGGCGTCCCGAATTACCTCATTCGGAAAGTACGCGAGTACCCTAACCGATCCATCCGCCAACACTTCGTTGAGCGTGTTAGCGCCGGCATCGGCAACATAAATGTGTCCGGGCACCGCAAGAACGCCATATGGATTTGCGTCGGGGAACTCTTCCCATAATCCGCTGTGGTCCGCGGTCCATTGAAAGTCGAAGCTTCCTACGTTGGTCAACGTTTCCAACGTTCCGTTGAGACCGACCCTTAGCAGATTTCCGAATGCGGCGTCACCGGTAGCCTGTGGCGATTCCCCCATGATGACGTAAATTCCCGCGTTAGTCCCTCGCCCCAGGACGGAGATCCCGCTGGCCCCTATGAATTCGCCGTCGCCACCGATGCTAGCGAGCCCGCTGAGGATCGTGTGGTAAGTCGGGTGCTGGGACATAGAATTTCGGATCTCAATTATCGATCCCTGGTTGTCGGCATCGCCGGCTTGCGCTACATACAATATGTTGCCGGGCCCAAATGCCAGGCCCCGCGGACTGTGTAAGCCAGTTACAACTGGGGTTATCGACTGGGCTAGCGCGACGGTGCACATGGCTATTGTAAGAAGTGCTGGGCCGACACTTAATTTCAATGCGCGTTTCGCAATCATTAGTGTTTCTCCTTTTGCGTTTTCATGATGGTTCCTCCTATCTGGTTGGAGGTGGCACGTCTGCTGCTAGCAAGGCGCTGATGATTTTCAGTTGGATGGCCGCGTACTTGGAACCGACCCGTTTTGCGCGAGGCAGACGCCGTACTTCATTCGCACGTTGATGAAGGGTTTGTTTGGGCGGAGAGTACTCAGACCGGATGAGGAAGTCAATATTATTTGGGTTCGGTTGGGGGCGTACATCCTGTTCATGAGGCCGCACGCTTAGCGGGTTAGCTAGCTATGGTCTCACATTAGCTGTTAACGTCTTGGCGACAAGGCGCGGCCAGGGAGGTTCTGTCGCCCGACGAGCGCGCCGGCTATCTCGATCAAGTGTGCGATCAACATCCGAACGTGAGATCATTATCGCGGTCCTTGAGTTTATGCAAAGGCGACAACGCTCTCTCTCCCAAAAGAACGTCACCGCCTAAGCGTTGGGAGCCGAATGGATTGCCCCGTGAGTGTCGGGTTTCTCGCTTGGGAACCCACTCCCATCGCTCCCAGTCCCGACAAAAGAGCGAATAAAATGAACTTCCAGCCAAATGAGTTAGGAACGCAATCAGCTCATGTCCATGCAAGGACTTTTGCATTGACGGATTCTGGCAATCAAAAGCGGAAAGCGTGAACTCATAGACACGGGCAGTGACAGCTATTCTTAATCTGCACAGGGTCGCTGATTTAAGAATGCCTTGGCTGGCCCCTTTACTTATGGTTTTGGGCATACTTTTCGTGGCATTTTAAGGCGACGTAAGGAATAAAAACGGTCTTTTCCCAACGCACTATTTCAACAACTCCTCCACCGGAGCGCAGAAATGATCTGCAGCAGATTGATCCCACTACAATGAGAAAGGGTATCCAGATGTGCAGGATGATGAATTCCATTAGCAGCGCCAGAGGTCCGAAGAGAATACTATCTGCGGCCTTCATAACGATCTTAGCGCTTGCAGCTTTTGTTGGTGGAGCGGTTACGGCAATGCCGCAGGAGGGCGCGAAGAGCGATGGTAAAATCCATGATCAGGTATCGATTAAGATGGCTGGCGATCAGATAGTCAAAGGCACCGGTATAGACGTTGCAGTTAAGGACGGTGTTGTGATCCTCACCGGAAACCGCTCTTGAAATTCACCAATCCCATCTTTTTGAGAATCGCCTGGTAACGCGGTTCTAAATGCAAGCTGTCAAAAACCGGATCGGCTTTCACCCAGGCCATCCAAAAGGCTCTCACCTCAAGTCCCTTTTCCAGATTATCCAGCGCTTTTTCTTTATCGCCGAGAAAAGCATGGGACCATGCGATCCAGTAAGCACCATTCAGGTTATGCGCATATTTAGAAAGGTTGCGCAAACGATACTCCAGGTACTTCCTGATACCGCCTTGCCGATAGGCGCTTACCCCTTCAGCAAACAGCTTCCCTTTTTCTTGTTCGGCGGGAGGATTCGCAGCATCATAAAAAGCAAGGTCTCCCTTGAGGGTCTGTTCAATCGCTGCCTCATATTCGCCCGTCTGCAAATACACCTGGAACAGGTATGTGTGAGCAAACACAAAGTCGGGATAGATCTCTAATGCTTTTTCGCAATACTCTTTCGCCTTGTCGTATTGGTGAGCCAGGTAATAAACCTGTCCCAAGTCGGCAAGAAAGTTGTACGACAGGGGGTTGATTTCCATCGCGCGTCGCATTTCGGCATCGGCTTCGTCGGGTCTGCCTTCAATCCCGAGCAGAGTTGCATACCACTGGTGTGCCGTCGCGTAACCGGGATTGAGTTCGATTGACCGCCTGAAGGAATCTTCAGCTTCTTTCCACTTCCATTGGTGAAGAGCCAGGGCGAACCCTTGGGTGGCGTAGGCTTCTGCCAGGTTAGGGTCAAGTTCCAGTGCCTTGGTAAGGGCAGGGTACATCTCTGCCTGGCGATAAGAGAACGCCGTCGTGTCAGCCAGCCCGACATATGCCAGCGCGAAGTTCGGGTCTTTATCAATCGCGTTGCGAAACAATCGTTCGGCTTCCGCCAATCCTTCATAATTCCGCTTGTTCCAGTGGTATCTGCCTTTGATATAGAGTTGATAGGCGTCGGCACTTTCGGTGTAACGTTTGGTCAAGGCACTCTTTTCATTGCTGCTTACCGTCAACGCCAAAGCGTCCACCACCTGTAAGGCGATTTCGTTTTGCACCTGAAGCTCATCTTTCAGCAGTCGTTCGAATTGTCCTGACCAGATTGTTGACTGGTCACTGACCCTAATGAACCTTCCAGTCACGCGCACCTTGTCGCCGGTGCGATAGATTGTTCCTTCCAATACTCCGTCGATTTTCAGTTTGCGACCGATGCTGATGGAATCCTCGTCACCGTTTTCAAATGACATTACAGCGCTGGTAGGCCGAACGTTGATGGTCCTGAGGTTGCTCAAACGCGTAATCAGAATGTCGGCCATCCCTAAGCCCTGATGGGCGTTCTCTTTGTCGGAACCAATTGTCTTGAAGGGCAGCACGGCGATGGACTTAATGTTCGGCACTGCCGCGCTTGGCGGGTTCGAGTTCCAAGGCCGAAAGTAAGCCAAAAATCCCGCTTCCAAAGCGATGACCGCCGCGACCGCCGTCAGAATGGCCAAGTGACGAGAAGTTGTTAGCAGACGCGAAACCAGGCGGCTTGCTTTTCTGCTAAGTCCGACTTCTTCATCTATTGTGAGACGCGCGACCGTTTGCTTTTCAACAACCAGCGCGGGAACTTCCTCTAGCACCTCGCGGACGTCCGCGACGAATTTGTAGCCCAGGCGCGGGACTGTTTCGATAAATTTTCGACCGTTGCTATTCTCGCCCAGGGCTTTTCGCAGCATGGAGATCGTGACGTCGAGGTTTCCAGGCTCGACCGTAGCGTCGCGCCAGACGGAATTCATTAGCTCGTCGCGCTCGACCAGCACTCCTGGCCGCTGAAGAAGCACCGCCAGAGTCTCGACCGCTTTGGGAGTAATCGAGACGATCTCCCGGCTGCGCAGCAGACGATGCTTCTCTATGTCCAGCCGAAACTCGCCGAACTCGTAGAACAACTTGGTGGGTGCCTTCATCACGGCTCTTAAGACTTTAAGAATTAACCTAACCGCTTCCTTAAGGACTTTAGGGTGGGTCTGAGGATAAGAGCCATCCTCACGAAAAGCAAGAAATCGCAGAATTAGGGCGACGCTGGTTGGGGCAGTAGCCCGACCGTGAGGGCTTGGTGAGAGATGGATTGATGCCCGACGGACCGTGATCGCCTTTGAGAAAATTGGGGCGGTGCTGCTACCGCCCCAATCCAGGGAAGCTCCTGGCGCGGTGTAACGAGTGCCAGAAGATCGACTGCGGATCCGGTCAAAGTCATAGCTCGACCGCAATTCGTGGGCGATGACCCTCACTGTTTTACCAGCGATCGTTTTCCTGTCACTTGTCAGTAGAGGACCCTGCCAAAAGCGTCGCCCACTTCTACCTCGCCTGGCACTCCCGCGCTGGCTTGCGACCATCGTTGGTTCCCCGTGAGGGAGAGACCATTGAGGGACCCATAGATCACATTGACCAAGCCGGCACGTGGAATATTAAGGAGAGGGCTGGGTGCCTCGAGGCCTGTTTCGCTAAGGCTTTCTCCGGGCACGCCGATGGCGAGATCAGCGTGGGTACTCCTTCCGAAGTTCCATGCCGTCAAAGCAAATCCAAATTGGTCGCCATCTTCCGCCAGGCTGCCGTTGAGGCAGAGGACACCTGGGTAGTTACATTGGTTCAGTACGGTTTGATACAGAATCTGGTTAACAGTGGGTCTGAGGCCATCGCTGAAGCCGGTAACGACGGCGACGACCCCCGCATCAACCACACGGAGGTCGATGGGGAATGACAAATCGAAAAACGGTGCGCCAATAGCCAGATCCCTGATTTTGGGCGGGGTGCCATTGATTTGACTATTGAGATCAGTGTGGAAGACACCCGCCGCGAGCGAGAAACCGAACTGGGCGCCCTGCTGTGCAGCGACGACGGGCGAGCGAGACAAGCTGTTTGCGTCAATAAGCTGGTCGCCAACGTCCGTGAGCCGATTCCCTGAGCCGTAGATGATGTTCACCGCGCCCGCGTCAACAAGAGACCCTACGTCCTCTTTGGGCACACCTACGGCCAGATCGTCCTTGCCGTCCCCGTTGAAATCGCCCGCGGCCAGAGATGAGCCAAAGCTGTCCATGGATTCCGGCGTACCATTGATGCCGCTTGCCCCCTGACTCCAAAACTGATTCCCGGTACTAAAAAGAAGACCATACTCTGGGATTCTCGTACACCCATACAAAACATTTACACCGCCAGCGTTGTAAACACCCGCGATGTCCTCAAAGGGTACGCCGATGGCAAGGTCGGAACAGCCGTCTCCGTTGAAATCACCGGCAGCGAGAGATGATCCGAAATGGTCATCCGCCTCGGGCACGCCCACGATGTCCGCGGGGATAGCGATGTTTGCGACAGTCTCGAATGAAAAAAAAGCATCATGGGAAATGTCAATGTCCCCATTTGAACAAAACAATCCCAAGCTCTCATCGTCATATAATTGGAGAGCTAAACCATGTTGAGTCCAGAGATCTCCGGGACCCTGCAAACCCGCGCCGCTCCCTGCCAGGACCGCTACGGCCCCGGCACCTTTAATAGTTGGATTGCAGAGCATTGAATCCTGCTGTACGTCCCAGTCGGGAATACCGATCGCCAGGTCGCCCTTGCCATCTTTATCAAAGTCGCCCCACGCCAGTGAGGACCCGAATTTGTCCTCGGAACCTGGCCCGAAGCGGTATTGGCCCTTCACACTTAACGAGGTAACCCTCAGATCCCCAAAGTCAAAGATCCGCGGTGCCGGGACACCGACGTATGCGCCACACTGGGCGCTGCTGGTGCCACTCGCGACCAGACCGGCGTTAGAACCGTAGATCACGTTAACCACACCCGACCCGAGTGAGGGAATTCCAAACCCGAACCAGGTATATTCCTCGCCGGGGACCCCAATGGCCAGATCGGAACAGCCATCGCCGTTGAAATCGCCAGCGGCCAGCGCTGACCCAAACTTGTCGCCCGCTTCCGCACCGCCCGGCACCCCCGACGAATCTTGTGACCAGACTTGAGCCGGGATGACGACGCACCCGCCAGTCGCGCACAGGCCGGAGGTGTTCGAGCCATAGATAATGTTGACGGCGCCGGCATCAGCTTCACCGTTTACGTCCTCGCGCGGGACCCCGACCGCCAGATCGCCGAAGCCATCCCCGTTGAAATCCCCTTTAGCGATGCCGCTGCTGCCGCCTCCGCGTGCGCACTTCTTGTCGATTCCCAAGGCTTTTCCCGGAGGGTCGATAAGGTGGTGGTCGCACGGATCGTTGCGGTCTTGCGCACTATCCTCTTGCTCCAGCGCGCCGTCATCGTCTGCATCTGGACTTTGAGCAGCACCCTGATCCTGTGCCCGAGTTCCAGATTCAGATTTCCGCTGGCTGTAAGTTGTGCCGAGTGGAGTCAGTACCAACTCACCGGCGAGGAATAAGCAAATAAAGCAGAACAAGAGTGAACGTCTGAAGTGGAACATAGGAAACTCCTTTCGAGAGAAGCAAGCATGCGGACCGCAGAGCAAGAATCGCAAAACGTTCGAGCGTTTCATATCAAACCTCCGGTAAGATCATTTAAACGCAGGACAGCAACAAATTCGCCGCCCACCCTTTGCCTTGAAGACCCATGGCACCGCCTGCGAGCCCTCTTAGGCTTCTCAACTTGTTCATTGCCGACAATCATTACGGTTTCCCAGGAGCTTTCGCCTCTTGCTGCATGAATTCGCCAGGACTATTCGGCGTTCGTCTCCACTTTATGTCCAAGTGCGTTGGGGCAGATATGCAGTACACCTGGCGTCGTTTCGATAGAGTGAAGGGTGTTCGCCTCTATGCGTCGAAATATCTCGCGCAGGGGCCAGCCTGTTAAAGCCACGACCTGGTTCGGTGTCAACCAACTGACCTCCGCCCGGCACTCGTCACATCGCCCCAGCAAGGGTTCTGAGTTGGGAAGGCGGTAAAAGCAACGCTCAAACTTTTCGAAGGTGACTACAGTTCGTCGGTTGAGCATTAACGCTCTCCACCTGTAATGAAAATCCTAGTCTTCGTGGGGACAACTTTTAGCCTCAGACCACCGGAAAAGTCCTTAAAGAATCGATTAAATTATTTCTTAAAGCCCAACTTAAGAGCGGTGGTGAGGATGGCAACCAAGTTATTCCATGAATTCCGTGAGTTTCACGAGGATGCGGAAAACACCACCTGGTGCGCGAGGGTGAAATTGTTGCGCTTATCCTTGGGTGGACGGACGCCCCAACGCTTCAGTTGTTCTAAGGCTTCTTGGATCAAAATATTCCCATCGGCATCTTTGACAGCGGCGGCGGCGGACTGAACTGTCTATCGCGCGCTGCACGAGCGTCTGCCCAACGAGCGCTTTGTCTATCTCGGCGACACGGCGCGCGTGTCCGCTGCTTCCTTGACAACGCCAAGCGCGACCCGCTCACGGGCGGGGGGTCGGCAAAACCATCATGTTCGCTGTCAGTCGCAACCACGCAACCAAGCTTGTTACATTGCTGAACGATGAAGCGACTGACCGCTGGCCTTTGCGGCTGAATCTTCAAAGTGAAAAATGGGGATTGACCGGCAAGGTTGATTGCATTCGCCGTCGCGATGGCATGCTCATTCCCTACAAGCACAAGAGAGGGCGGTCGGCGCGCTCTGCCGATAACAAACCTGAGGCCTGGGCCAGCGATCGGCTGCAAGTCATCGCTTACGCGGCATTGATCGCGGAACATAGCGGGCAGGAAGTCAGCGAGGGTCGCGTCCGTTATCACGCGGACGGTGTAATGGTCCGCGTACCGATTGACGATGCCGAGTTGAAGGATCTTAAGGAAGCGATCAGGCGTGCGCGCGTATTGCAAGGCAGTGATCGACGCACACTTCGCGTGCTCACTCATGGTGCGCGCATCGGGCGCAAAGGCGATCGCCTGGAAATATCGGTGATTGGCGAAGCGCCGCAGTTGCATCCGAGCCGTGAGATAGGACAGATCGTTCGAGCCAGTAGAACTTTTCGATGCTGTTGCTGGGCTGGTCGTCTGATCGTACCGGAGAGCGACGCTATCAT
>JBDTYQ010000102.1:0-12009 GCA_040005515.1 bacterium | reverse complement strand
CAGACTTCAATAAATCGGTCCAAAAAGAGAATCCTTAGAATTGAGAAGAATTCAGGACTCAGCGTCAATCCATCTTCGCGATGATCTCGTTTGCAAACTCCGCTGTCTTCGCTGTACCGCCGATATCACGCGTGCGCACCTTGCCCTCTTTGAAAACCAGCAGCATTGCTTCCTCGATCTTATCTGCCGCCTCCCGCTCTTGCAGATAACGCAACATCAAAATGCCTGATTGCAACAGCGCAGTGGGGTTCGCGATTCCTTGTCCCGCGATGTCGGGCGCTGAGCCATGCACTGATTCGAACACTGCGCCGAGTTCACCAATGTTGGCGCCGGGAACCAGACCCAATCCGCCCACCAGACCCGCGCAGAGATCCGAAACGATATCGCCGTAGAGATTTTCCAGCAGCATCACGTCGAACTGCTCCGGTCGCATTACGAGCTGCATACACGCGTTGTCGATAATCTTGTCGTCGGCTTCAATATCAGGAAAGCCCTTCGCTACTTTGCGAAAGCAATCGAGGAACAGTCCGTCCGACAACTTCATGATGTTCGCCTTGTGGACTGCGGTAACTTTCTTTCGACCCTCCTGGCGCGAGTACTCGAGGGCAAACTTAGCGATGCGAGTCGACGCCTTCTCCGTAATGATCTTGATGCTCTCGACAACGCCGGGCACCACCTCGTGCTCGATTCCCGCGTAGAGACTTTCCGTGTTCTCGCGAACAATAACCAAATCGAGTTCCGGATAGCGGCAGGGAACATTTGGAAGGGCGCGCACGGGCCGCAGGTTGGCGTAGAGATCCAGCGTCTTGCGCAGACCGACGTTAACTGAGGCGAACCCCTTTCCCACCGGAGTGGTGACTGGACCCTTCAATGCAACCTTGTTTCGCCTGATTGAGTCGAGCAGTTCCTGCGGCAGTGTCTCGCCAAATTTCTCGAGGGCCTGCGCTCCGGCGTAATGAGTTTCCCAGGTGATATCGACGCCTGATGCTTCAATGATGCGCACTACACTTGAGGCCACTTCAGGCCCAATGCCATCGCCCGGAATCAGTGTGATAGTATGTTTCATAACCGCCTTTGGTCTGATGTTTTTGGTTTTTGGAATTAGTTTTGAAGCAATCTAAGCATACATTTCAAACTCCAAAGCCCAAAGCCTGTAAAGCAAATTGTTGGTTTGCGCGCCGCTAACAAGTTGCACTACCGATAAGTCTCCGCCAACGATTCACTCCCCAAACTGAACAACCAACCGTATTGAAAGTAGATGAGCGAAATACAAAACACAGCCGACGTTGTTGTGATTGGCGGTGGAGTTATCGGGATGGCAGTCGCCCGCGCGCTGACCTTGCGAAGTGCCGGACGAGTACTCTTGATAGAGCGCGGGAGTTTGGGTCGGGAATCGTCATACGCAGCCGCCGGCATGCTCGCGCCGCAGGCTGAGGCCGACCGCGCCGATGAGTTCTTCAATCTCTGTTCCCGCAGCCGAGATATGTATCCGGCTTTTGCTGGTGCCCTCGCGGCGGAAACTGGTATCGACATTGAATTGGATACGAGCGGCACTCTCTATCTAGCCTTCAACGAACACGATCAAGAAGAGCTTGCACACCGCTACGATTGGCAGACCAACTCCGGCTTAAGTGTGGAGAAACTTGAAGGTGACGCGGTACGTCGCCTCGAGCCATGTCTTTCCGCAGAGGTTCGCGCCGCCCTCCGCTTTCCGCGCGACATTCAGGTTGAGAACCGACGTTTGTTGAGTGCGCTCGCCGTCTCTAATGAGAAGCTCGGTGTGCGTCTGCTGAGCGGCACCACTGTCGAGTCGCTGCGCTTAGAGCACGGAAGAGTTGTTGGCGTGGAGACATCAGGCGGATTCTTTTCAACGCCTACCGTTGTGATGGCGGGTGGCGCGTGGACAACGTTCATCACGAGCACCGACCCCGCGACGCCGGGCGTGCGCATCGAACCGGTGCGCGGTCAGATGGTCTGCCTCGAAGCTCATCCCCGCCTTGCGGAGCACGTGATCTATAGCCCGCGCGGCTACATCGTGCCGCGCCGCGATGGCCGCCTGCTCGCCGGATCAACTACCGAGCATGCGGGTTTCGATAAGCGAACGACTGCGGCCGGTGTTTCCTCAATCCTGTCGCACGCATTGGAGATATCGCCGCTGATCGCCGGATTGCCTTTGGTCGATTCCTGGGCTGGTTTGCGGCCACGGGCGGCAGATAATCTGCCTGTCCTTGGCGCGAGCAATGAGGCCCGCGGATTGGTCTTTGCGACCGGGCACTATCGCAACGGGATCCTACTGGCGCCCTTAACCGGCGAGTTGATTGCGAGCCTGATTGTCGATAATGTCGTTTCACCGTTTATGCAATCGTTTGGTCCTGAGCGACTGACCGCAACCGAACTTTGCTGAGGATGACAGTACGAGATAGATGATGAGACGTGAAGTAAATGGTGTCAGGTTTTCGGGAAGAACTGCTGTCTTCGCAATTTGTCTCGCCCTGTTCGTCACTGGCGTCTTTGGCCAAACAGATCAGAAGACCGGAGAGGCAACCGCCAAAGCCGAGCAGATAAAACCGGACGATCGTTCTGCACAGGCTCTGTTTGAAGACGCGAACGGTTATCTTGGCAGGCGCTATGTAGAGTTCAATAAACAGAAACTCAAATACGATCCAGCGCTGGAAGCAAAGACAAAGCAGGAGCAGACCGATCTGGCCGGGCGCAACGCCGCCGTACTTGCTGCGCGCCCGACACTGGCGAACGACGACGTCTACTACCTCGGTATGCTGCACCACCTTAATGGGGACGGAGATGCGGCCCTCAAGGTGATGCGTCGTTTTCTGGCTGGTAATCCCGATGGCGAGAAAGCTCAGATAGCACGTGCTGTCGTGGTCCTCTATACCACGAGGAAGAATCTCAACGCCGAAGCGGAAAGCGCAATCGCCGCCTACAGAAAATCTGGACCACAGAACCTCGATGAATTGTACGGAATGGAGGGGCTGCTCACCGAAGCATTCAATAAAGCGAAAGACTACGAGCGCATGCTGAGCCATGCGGAAGGTATGACGGAGGTAGTCAAGCGGTCATTGGCGTTGAAAAAACTAGGCACCGTCAAACGTGATGAGCGCTTGTTTCGTGGCGCTTCGTTGCGTGCTGAAGCTCTCTCCAAAATGCACAAGCAGGCGGCGGCGATAAGCACGATCGAGGACTTACTAAAGGAGTCGATCTCGCTGCCCTCTGGAAATCTTTACAGGCTGGCGCGGCTGCGATTGTCGAGTCTTGATCCCTCGGCAGACGTCTTTAAGACGCTCAGAGAGGTTGCAGTTGACGGGAACGTGCTTCATTACCCTCCGGAAATTATTGCGGCTCAATGGATCGACCAACAGCCGGTAAAGCTCTCCGAACTTCGCGGACAGGTTGTGCTGCTCGACTTTTGGGCGCCCTGGTGCGGACCATGTCGTTACACGTTTCCCAAGTTGCAGAGGTGGCATGAGACCTATAAGGACCAGGGTCTGAAGATCCTCGGGCTGACGAACTATTACGGCAACGCCGAGGGAAGAAATCTCACGAAGCCAGAAGAGATTGCCTATCTGCGCGACTTTAAGAAGAAGAACCATCTTCCTTACGGGTTCGTCGTGTCAGACTCTTCCGAAAACGATCTCAATTACGGCGCGTTGTCGCTGCCGATGTCTTTCTTAATCGACCGGCGCGGCAACGTTCGTTTCATCGCGATTGGGGCAAACGATCAAGAGACTACCGAACTCGGCAAGATGATCAAGGAGCTGCTTGCTGAGCCTGCTCCAGTGGTTGAGACCAATGCTGGGAAGACGAGATAGCGGGCGTTGTACAAAAACCCTTTTCCAAGACAAACCCAAACTAGTCCGCGGTAGCGTGCGGCGAACAGTAATACTGGCAGAGAGAGACTTATGCGAAGCGTTGTTTACAGGGTGCATGCCTGGCTCGGTTTGCTTGTGGCGGTTCCTGTTCTGGCGTGGGCTTCCAGCGGACTACTCTACGCGTGGCCCAATGCGATTGAGGGCGGCAAGATTGAAAACATCGAGGCGTCTCAGGTGAAGGTGACGCCTGCCGAAGCAATGCTGCGTGCTAACCAGTTTGCCGGTCGCGAGATGCCCACGACCGCGCTCACACTCTTTATGAGCGATGGTAAGCCTGTCTATCAGGCCATCGGCGGAATGGGCGCAGATTCCCTTTTGATTGATGCGGCAAGCGGAGCGGTCATCAAGACTCCACCACCTGGCGCGCTGACGCGTTACTTCCGCCAGGCACATTTCTACTTCTTCGCGGGCGGCTGGCAAGGGACTTTGCTAATACTCTTTTCCGCGCTGGCGTGTCTTTCCGCCCTTTCCGGCATCTATCTGAATCTCAGGCTCTGGGTGAGGCAAGGTGGTCGACGGGTCCGCTCTTAACGCAAGTCCCTCAGATCCCTGCGCGCCATCGACGGGAATCTCCGAAGCGCCAGAGGCCAGGGGAGACACTTCGCTTTGCCCCTGGCTGTCATATTCCGCGCCGTTGGCGCTGCGGTGTTCGGCTCAGTGGCTAAAGGTGCAGGCTAACGCTTGACCCTTTGGGGTCGTATAATGAGTTTGGCAATTAATTCGCCGAAATAGAGAGTTAAGCAATTATGGAAGGTTCGAATATCACGATAGGGATCGCATTCGTTGCGGGCATTCTTTCTTTTCTCTCGCCCTGCGTCCTGCCACTTGTGCCTGGGTACGTTTCATTGATGTCCGGCGTCAGCATCGATCGGCTGAAGGAAGGCGGTTCCGCTTCCGGCGCCCGCCGCGCAGTTATCTTTAGCTCGCTCGCTTTCAACGCCGGGTTGTCGGTGATCTTTTTGGCGCTTGGCGCGACTGCGGGTTTAGTTGGCTCGGCAATTCTCAGCAACCCCTGGGTTCGCATTGTTGGTGGAGTGATCATCATCGCTTTTGGATTGCAACTGATCGGTCTGCTGAAGGTGCCGGCTCTCTATAAGGACACGCGCTTCTTCTCTGACGATAAACCGCGTGGCATGTTTGGCTCGTTTACTCTCGGGATTGCTTTCGCTGCCGGCTGGACTCCCTGCATTGGGCCAATCCTCGGCGGCATCATCGGTCTCGCCGCAACGAGCGGCGGCTGGCGCAGTGGCCTGTTGCTTTCTGCTTTCTACTCGGCGGGCCTCGCTATTCCGTTTCTCCTTACTGGAATCGGCATCAATCAGTTTCTCGGGTTCTACGGGAAGTTTCGCAAACATCTGCATAAGGTCGAGGTCGTCTCAGGAGTGATTCTGATCGCGGTCGGGTTGCTTGTTGCTACCGGGTATTCAACGATGCTTGCGAGCTCGACGCTTGCGGGAATCCTGCCCAACGCCGAAGGCTGGTTGAAGGTAGATCCCAAAGCGCCGGTGACTGCAGCAGCGCCGGAAAACAGAAACAGTTTTCCGTTACCCCCAGACGTGGAACTGCAAACACTCGAAGGCAAGGGCTTTCACCTTGCAGAACTACGCGGTCGTGTTGTTCTGCTGAACTTTTGGGCCACGTGGTGCATACCCTGCCGTTCAGAGATTCCGGAACTGAACGCGATGCATCATGATCTTGAGGCACGTGGGCTTTCGGTGGTCGGCGTCTCGACGTATGACCGCGCGGACGGCGTACGAGATTTCTGGAAGGACATCAAACAGGACTACACGGTGCTTCTGGGCGACCAGAGCGTGGAATCGAAATTTGCTGTGGGAGGATTGCCGACGACGTTGATTCTGGATCGCGAAGGCAGAGTGCGTGCAAGGATTGTCGGCGAGCGGAAACGAGAGGCCTTCGAAGCGGCTATCAAACCGTTGCTGGATGAAACCGCTACCGCGAAAGTCGTCCAGTAATACTTCTTGATAGATTAGAACTCGGGAGTTGTACCGATGATCAGACTTTTTACTTTAGCGTTCTTTTTACTCGCGCTCTTTCCAGTAGCTGTCCGGGCGCAGCACGAATATTCACCGGTCGTGGAGAAGACGGTCAACTACAAGAACTGGAACCTCACCGGGCTCAAAGACGGAAAGCCTGTCGACCTCCGCTCTCTGACGCAGGGCAAGAAGCTCGTGATGGTCGTTTACTTCGCGCCCTGGTGTGGAAACTGGCACAATGAAGCTCCCGTAGCTGCGAAGCTTTACGAGAAATACAAGGCGCAGGGGTTCGCGGTGATTGGTGTAAGCGAGTATGGCTCGCGCGATGATGTGAAAGCTTTCTTCGGAGCCGATGGGCCGCCATATCCGGTCGTCAGTGAATCTGAAACGCGCGACGACAAACAGAAGACTACTCACTACGGCTATCGCCAGTTGACCGGTGACACGCGAAATTGGGGATCACCCTGGAATATTTTTCTGGAGCCGGCCAAGCTGATTAGGGAAGGCGACGTCTTGACTGAAAAGGCGTGGGTTGTTAATGGGGAACTCATCGAAGAAGACGTTGACAAGTTTATCGCTGAACATCTGCAGGCAACCACCGCGAAGAAAATAGAGCCTTGTAAGAACTAACCGCCCCCCTCCTGGACTTTCATCTTCACACCGTTGGCTTTAGCCCGTGATTCGAAGCCCTGCCTGTCCCGCTTCACCATTTGAAGTTTTCGGCCGGTAACACCAAAGAAGAAACCGTTAAAAACGGTTCGTGGTTTTAGTTAGCTGGTAATCACCAAGCTGGAGTCGCGGTGAGAATAGTAAATTTCAACTCAAGCTTGCACCGTCCTCCTCTGCCACCGACTTTGCCTTCGACACTTTCGTTGCTAAGATTGCGCGCTCTAAACCTAACCTGATTCACGTTACTTAAACTACCTAATGAAACTTCGTTTGCTTTACCATGGCCACTGCTTCGATGGAGTCGCCTCAGCCGCTACCTTCACACGGTTTTACAAAGAAAAAATTCATCCAGATGCCGACGTCGAGTACAGGGGCTTGCTGCATCGCCCCGGCACGCTTTTCGATCTCACTATGTTTGATGGTGACGAGAATGCGATCGTTGATTTCAAGTATGCGGCCTCAGAACGACTGACCTGGTGGTTCGATCATCACGAGTCCGCATTTCTGACGCCCGAAGATGAAGCGCATTTTCGCGCGGACACATCGGGTCAAAAGTTTGTCGATGCTACGCGAAAGTCCTGCACTGAATTCATCGCTGATATCGCGAGTTCGAAATTCGGCTTCGATGCTGCGCCACTGCAATCTCTGGTCGAATGGGCGCACGTCATCGATGGAGCGCTTTATGACTGCGCGGCTCAATGTGTCGAGTTGAAAGAACCGGCGTTGCAGTTGATGCAAGTGATCGAAGCCGATCCGGACGATAGTTTTATCGAACAGTTGATTCGCGAGCTTGTTGATCGACCGCTGGAAGAGGTGGCAGGAAGCGACGAAGTGCAACGAAGGTTCCGCCCCATCAAGGAGAAGCACCTGGAAACGTTGGAGACGATCCGTCGCAAAGCGTCTTTTGGCCGCGGCGTTGTCCAGTTCGATCTCGTCGACGAAGGTTACGAGGGGTTCAATAAATTCATCCCTTACTACCTGTATCCACAAACAACATACTCGGTCGCGCTCACGAGGGGCGCGCTGCGAACAAAGATCTCGGTTGGGTCAAACCCCTGGGCGCCGGTCCCGCGGACTCACAACATCGCGAAGATTTGCGAGCGCTACGGTGGCGGCGGTCACGCAGTTGTCGGTGCTATTTCTTTTCGGCCTGATGAGGTGGAGCGAGGACGTGAGGCGATCAAAGAGATCGTGGCGGAGCTGTCACGGTAGGACAAGCATTCCTTTCACGATCCCAAGTCCCAAGTCTCAGATGATTAGAGGACTTTGGATTTGAGACTTGGGACTTGAGACCTATCTAGCCATTAGAGCTTCTATTTCGTCAGCCGTTTTAGGAACCTTATCTGTCAGCACGCGCGGACCGTTTGCCGTGCACAGCACGTCGTCTTCAATCCTCACACCAATGCCGAGATACTGTTCCGGAATATCCTTCGTGCCAGGCGAGACGTAAATTCCAGGCTCGACGGTCATGACGACGCCGGGTTCAAGCGCGCGCGATTCCTTTTCGTGGTAGTAACGTCCCACGTCATGCACGTCGATCCCGAGCATGTGCCCGAGCCCGTGCATGTAAAACTGCTCGTACTTCTTTCCTTCGATCAGTTCCTTCGGTTTTCCTTTTAATAGTCCCAGCCGCACCATTCCTTCAGTCAGTACTTCAATCGAATGGGCCTTTAGTTGTTCATGCGTTGTGCCCGGACGCACCATCTCTACGCAGGCCAGCTGTGCTTCCAGCACCAGGTCGTAGATTTCGCGCTGCGCTTTTGAATAATGGCCGTTGATGGGAAAGGTCCGAGTGATATCGGAAGCGTAGCCCTTGTACTCCGCCCCCGCGTCGATTAGCAGGAGATCACCATCTTTCAGTTCACCGTCGTTATTGATGTAGTGAAGCACGGTGGCGTTCGCACCGGCGCCGATGATTGAGGTGTACGCCGGAGCGGCCGCGCCGCGGCGTTTAAAAATGAGTTCAATCAAGGCTTCAACTTCGTACTCTTTCATGCCCGCGCGAGCGGCCTTCATTGCTTCGCGGTGCGCTTCAGCGGCAATGTCGGCGGCGCGCTGCATTAGTTCGACTTCTTCGGGACTCTTCAGCACTCGCATCTCGTGCACGATCGAAGCGGGATCGATGATTGTTTGCGGCGGATGGATCGGCTTGCGATTGACTGCTCGCATGCGTGCAATTTGCCGGATGATCGTGTCGTCCAGATCGGGATGCACGCCAAGCCGGTAGTAGAGCTTCTCCGCGCCGTCGAGAACATCCTGCAGCTTCTCGTCAAACTCGACGATCGGAAACGCTTCGTCCGCGCCGTACTCACTCTTCGCGCCCTCGATCCCAGCGCGTCTGCCGTCCCAGATTTCACGCTCCGGATCGCGCGGCCGCAGGAACATCGTGAACTTCTGCTCACGTCCAGGAGCAACAATCGCAATCGCGTCCGGCTCTTCAAACCCTGTCAGGTAGAGAAAATCAGAATCCTGACGGAAACGGTAAGCAGTGTCGTTTGAGCGTGTCGCTTCTCGAGCGCTGGGGATGATGGCCACGGAGTTCTGGTCCATCCGTCGCATGAATTCCGCTAGTTGCGGTCGAATCATAAACGTCTCCTGAGTCTTGTTTGATTGTGAGGTCATTGTACCTGACGGCTGCCGCGCGCGCGAAATTAGTAGGCTCAAGGACTTACTATTACGCTCGCGCTCCCAATAATTGCGGTGCCTACTTTTCCGTAGCAACCGTCAACCCGCAATACTAGGACGATGTGAGGCTTTGGTAGATAATCGAGGCGGGCACGTTAGGATCAAACGCATGAGCACGCAAACGCTACCAATCAAGTCTGAACGACCCGCTGAGATCATCTCTTATGATCCGGCTACCGGCGCCGAGATTGGGCGAGTCCCGCTTACCGAAGCTCAGGAAGTGTCTAGAGCTGTCGGACGAGCGCGAGCCGTCCAACCCGCATGGTCTAAGTTCTCGTTCAGCGAGCGCGGGCGCGTGATCCTGAAAGCGCGCGAGATCATGCTGAGTCAACGCGACGAGCTCGCTCTTCTTATTTCGAGGGAAACCGGCAAGCCCGTCGCGGAAGCACTCTCAATGGAGATCGTGCCGACGCTCGATGCGATGTACTTCTTTGCGCACCAGACTGCAAAGCTGCTCCGGCCACAAAAGATCGACATCGGCCAGTACGGATTGATGGGCCGCTCGTCAAAAATCGTCTACAAGCCACTCGGAGTTGTCGGGATCATTTCGCCCTGGAACTTTCCCCTGGCCACCCCCGCACAGGAAGTCGTGATGGCGCTGATGGCGGGGAACAGCGTGGTGCTCAAACCCAGCGAGTTAACTCCGCTAACCGCGCTGAAGATCGGCGACATTTTGCGACAAGCAGGGTTGCCGGATGGGTTGCTCGAGATCGTAACGGGAGATGGTTCGACTGGAGCGGCGCTAATCGATGCCCGCGTCAACAAGATCATGTTTACCGGCAGCGTGGCCACGGGCAAGCGTGTTGCTGCTGCCGCGGCGACGCACCTTACTCCTGTTGTGCTGGAATTGGGCGGCAAGGATCCGATGATCGTTCTGGAAGACGCCGACATTGAGAACGCCGCACGCGGCGCGGTCTGGGGGGCGTTTGCCAACTCGGGTCAGGCCTGCGCTTCAGTCGAGCGCTGCTACGTGCACGAGTCGATTGCGCCTCAGTTTTTGGCGCGTGTGCTCGCGGAGACAGAATCACTAAAGCAGAACAACGGCGCGGGGAACGATACGGATATTGGCGCGATGACTAACGAACGCCAGTTGCAGATCGTTGAGGAACACGTTAGTGACGCCGTGCGCCGTGGCGCGAAGGTGGTTAGCGGTGGAGCGCGTCTACACGGAGCAGAAACTTCAGACGGTTATTTCTATCCACCCACCGTGCTGACAAATGTGGACCACGACATGGCAATCATGCGTGATGAAACTTTTGGCCCGACGCTTCCCGTGATGACCTTTAAGACTGACGAGGAAGCGGTAGCGTTGGCGAACGATAGTGTTTACGGTCTGACTGCAAGTGTGTGGACCAGGAGCATCGCTCGGGGCCGCCGGCTCGCTGAGCGAATCGATGCCGGCACTGTGATGGTGAACGAAGTGCTCTACACCCACGGCATCGCGCAAACGCCCTGGGGTGGAATCAAAGATAGTGGCTATGGCCGCACGCACGGCCGCGCGGGCTTGCTCGAGCTCGTGGCAGCGCAGCACATTCATGTCAATCGCATTTCGTTCCTGCCGGATTTGTGGTGGTTTCGCTATTCGTCTCGGGCGGGAAAACTTTTTGACGGTCTGGCCTCACGGTTTACTACCGGCAGCCTGACACGGACTTCGCTGCTGTTACCGCAGATCATCCGTCGCCTATTTGAACGGCGCAGCTAGAACTCATCGATCGGCTCTACGGCGATTTGCCTGTGGGTTGGTGACCTAACTTTCCGCGCAACAATAGAAATGGCGGCTGCACGTCATAGACGTCCGGCCGCCATTCTTATCCGAGAGCAGGTCTCTAAGATTTCCTGGCCGCTTTTATTTCGCTCTCAGCTCGCTTCTTTGCTTCCTTAGCTTGTCGATCACTTAACCCCAGGTCTTGAAGCGTCTGCCCGATGCTCTTGCCGTTGGCAAGACCGGCCAAAATCGCCCCTTGTGTAATGTTCTGGTTCCTGCCGCCACGATTCGCAGCGATTCGGGTAGCCGCTACATACTGACCGAACTTGAGCGACGGGTTCGATGCGAGTGCTGCCTGGTAACCCGCTCGTAAATCGTTGGCAGTTGTATGCAGCCTTGCGGCCATTCCCGGATGATCATTGAGTTCCTCGTGGGCGCGCTGAACGTTCTCACGCTGGAGGCGCGCACGATCAAGCCCCTCGTCTGATCGACCGTTCGATCGATCTGAAGACGTGTTGATTCCCCTGTCCACTCCGACTCCAGCCGGAGGTCCGCCGCCGGAATGACCTGCCGGGGGACCACCCTGACCACGCCCACCGCCGCGGCCCTGTGCTGACGCGATAGCCTGCGCTCCTGTTAGAAATCCGCAAGCCAGGACGAGCACTGCCAACATTTTAAGTTTTGTCTGCATAATTCTCCCTCATGAATTAACTTTAAATTCCGATCCGACGTGGGGGTGAAGGGCAAGAGGAAAGTGAAATGATTATAACCCAGGCTACCATAATTGGGAAATACTTGAAATTACCCTGGAAATCACATGCTTACGCCTTCATGCTGCCGGAGGGTCAAACTCTTTAATGAATGAAGCTTCGGACTTATTTGAGAGAAATGGAGGCAATGACGGAGATAGGAAGCGTCGAATGCTCTTAACCCGGCTTCAGCCCTGCAAAACCAGCGAGATGTTACAACCGCGGTGTAGGTTTTATTTGCCTGGCGATGTGGCTGAACAATGCGATTCTGAATTGGTCCCTCTCATCAAGCGATGCAACCGGCGTTCGCCTTCCCTGAA
>JBDTYQ010000101.1:0-12256 GCA_040005515.1 bacterium | reverse complement strand
TTGACTGGTTCCCCATCCGACTCTCTTTCGCGGTTGCGAGTGCGGCGACGCTGATCGCCCTCATCGCCGGCTCTGCCCTCGCATGGCTGTTGGCACGCAAGCGCTTTCCCGGTCGCAACGTGCTCGATGCTCTGATCACGCTGCCGCTCGTGCTGCCGCCGACGGTGCTCGGTTACTACCTGCTTGTCTTACTGGGGACACGCTCGTCGCTCGGGGGATTTCTCTACAATCGCCTTGGGATCAGGCTGACGTTCACGGTGACTGCCGCGATCATCGCGGCAACGATTCACGCTCTCCCGCTCGTAACCAAAAGCCTGCGCGCTGCTTTCGAAGGTGTCGACCGCGAGCTTGAGGCCGCAGCGCGCACACTAGGCCTTAGCAATCGCTTGATTTTCTTCCGGGTGACTCTGCCGCTGGCATCGCGTGGCGTACTCGCCGCGACAGCACTCGCCTTCGCGCGCGCGCTCGGTGATTTTGGCGTGACGATCATGATCGCCGGAAATATTCCGGGGAAGACGCAGACAGCGTCAGTGGCTATTTACGACGCAGTGCAGGGAGGACGGGATAACGAAGCGTTCACCCTGGCTGTGGTGGTATCCCTCATCGCCGTGGTGATGCTCTACTTCATTAATCGCTTTGGAAGACTGCGGTGGTAGGACAGACACGAGGAATTGTTGATTTCCGATTGCCAAATGCCAATTTGTTACTTTAAGTGGGACGAGCGAAATCGGCAATTGGCATTCGGCAATTAACCAAGGAAGCCTTTGAACTTTGATTCGCTGGCAGCATAGCCTGGAAAGACAGACTGAACGTTGGACGTTCCCAGATGGCATCGGGCCACTTCGCCAAACACATCTCGAAAATCGGTAGTCAGCGCGAGGTCACGTCCCTCATATAGTTGTTCGCTCTTCAACCCCGGCCACTGGCCATATACCTTGCCGCCTCGAACCGCGTTGCCGAGGACGAACATCGCGTTCGCGTGACCATGATCGGTGCCGCGGTTTCCGTTCTCTCTAACAGTCCGGCCAAATTCCGACATCGTCAGAATCACTACGTCATCCATGTGCTGTCCCAGATCAGTTGCGAGCGCGGAGATGCCGGCGCTGAAGTCCTGCAGGCGAAGTCCCAATTGCCCTCGCGAACTTCCCTCGTTGACGTGCGTATCCCAACCACCAATATCGGTGAAAGCGACTTCCAAACCAACCTGGGCCTTCACGAGCTGGGCGATTTGAAATAGTGAATTGCCAAACGGCGACCGCGGGTATTGCGCGCCGTGCTCCGGTTTGTACTGGCTGGGGTTCACCTTCTTCAGATAGTTGACGGCTTCGAATGTTTCTTTGCCCGTACCACCGAGGACGTCGTTCACACTCTGATCGTAGATTGCTTCAAAGCCGCCTTGCACGCTTGCGGACGAACGGCCCGCGCGAATCGTAAAGTCAGCAAGGTTCGAGATCGCGAGTGTTGGCGCCGCGCCCTGCAGAACACGTGGCGTGGTTTGCGTCAGTGAGACCGCGCGAAAGAGTGACTTGTCCGGATCAGCCTTGCTTTGCAGGTAACGATTTAACCAACCATCCGGAGTTCCCTTTCGTCCCGGCGTCGCAGACTCCATATAGTCCTGCGCATCAAAATGTGAACGCGTGTTGTCCGGTGATCCCACCGCATGTACGATCGCCAGTCGCTTCGAATCCCAGAAAGGCTTTAACGAAGACATCAGTGGATGGAGACCAAAAAAGCCATCGAGGTCCACTGCTGCTTCGCCATTCCCTGACTGCGGCTTCGGAATGGCAATCGCCGGGCGCAATTCGTAATAGGCGCGCTCGCCGTGCGGTACGACCATGTTCAGACCATCAACAGCGCCACGCTGAAAGATTGCGATTAGCGTCTTGCGCCGACCGCCGGTGATGCGTTCGCGCGTCTGCGCCAGCACCGCGCGCTCAAGAAACGAAGGCGCGCTCAACGAAACGCCGATACTGGCGAGGGCAATTCCGCTGGAACTGAGAAAGAATCTTCTATTCATAACTAACCTCGGTATTCCTATTACCTATTACCTATCACCTATCACCTATCACCGTCCCTTACTGTCTCTGAAACTCCGGCGAGCCGAGGATCAAGCCCACGATTTTGGTAACCGGATCCGTGATGGTGGCATCAGCCGGAGCCAACTGCCGGACCCGTTGGCGTCCATTGAAATTGGCCGGCGGCTCCCCCGACATCTCGCCCCTGCGACTGCCGTCATCAGAAGCCTCGGCAAGTCGCGCCGGCTGAGTCGGGGCAGTGATTACAAGATCCTGATCGAGTTGCTTCAAGAGCGTCTCACGCGTCTTCGCAGAAACGTTGCCGGCAACGATCAACCTTAGAAAGAGATCCATCACTTTAGCTTTGTCGGGAGTTGAGCCCTCACCTGCTACGAGCCGGTTCAAATCCACGCGCGTGCCCGGAATGCGATTACTCGCGAGGGCCAGACCAAAGTTCAACCGCTCCAGCAGTCCCCCGGTATTGACCCAGCTTTCCGCCGTATCTGAATAACCATTCGGAGTTTGATATCCGTAGAGTGGCTCACCCATTCGAGCAATCCATTGATGGAGCTGGGGGCCGCCACTCGTTTCCGCTCCGAGTGTGCGCAGCGCGCTGATCGCGAGCTCGAATGGCCGCTTCACCTTCGCACGATAGGCCTCGGGTGAATTGAATTCCGACGAGAAAAAGATCGCCTTCAGAGTTTCACGGATGTCGCCATCGCTCCTGGTAAACGCTGCGGAAACGTGATCGACTAGCGCGGGCGACGGATTGTCGTTGACGAAATAGCGCGTCAGCTTAGTCGCGATAAATTTCGCCGTTGCCGGTTGACGAGAAAGAATGTCGAGTACCATCAAGCCGTCTTTGAATCCGCCCCCGGCAGGAATCTTCTGACCCAAAACGATCTTCTCGCCGTCATCGTGCGCCCGCTGGTTGAAGAAAAACTTCCCGGCATTTTCTCGCAGCATCTCGGCGCGCCGGCCATCCATCGCCTGGGCCGCGCCACCGCCGCGGGGCGCAAAGATCGTCCAACCCGTGAAGCAGCGCGCCACTTCCTGCACATCTTTCTGAGTGTAGCCGCCATCCACGCCGAGTGTGTGCAGCTCCATCAACTCGCGCGCGTAGTTTTCATTGATACCGCGTCGCTGCCGTGCCGCATTGGGTTGCGGCTGCTGCGCGGGAGTGGCGCCTTGCTGTTGCCGCAAATTCGGGTCTCGATCCATGGGGCGATTCTCTCGACGTCGTCCTCGCAGGCCGCCCAATAGACCGTTGCCCTGGGCACGTCTTTGCTGATTGTCGCTGCCTTTGGCCACAGCGGAATTCGGACTGACGCTCTGAAAGTTGTCGAGGTAAAAAAGCATCGCCGGACTCTGGGCAGTCGCGATGAGCAGATCCTTGAACTTGCCCAGTGTGTTCGGCCGGATCGTGTCGCGATCATACGAGACGAGGAGCCAGCGGTCGGCGCCCTTTCCGGCAAACACGTTGAAGTGGTTGGTCCAGAAGTCGACCAGCACTTCCTGAAGCTGTCGTTCGCTATAGGTGGCGCGAATGATGCGCGAAGCCTGGAGCTCGGCGACGATCCGCTGCGGTGGCAACAATCCGTTTTGCGCGTAGTACTCACGCAGCGCGCGTCGGCTATCTTCGTTTTTCCGTGGTGCCAGATTGGGTTTGGCAGGGTCTTTCTTTGCCGCGGCGTCCGGAGTCATCACCGAACTGCTCGTCGAGTCATGCGGGCTTGCGGCTCCATCAGCCGTGCCTTTATTTCCGGCACTGGCAGGCAAGTCACCGCGTCGTTGCAGCTGACGGAGTATCTGACCTGGCTGGGGATACTTCTCGTACAACTGCGCTGTGGTCATCGACAACACGGACAAGTCCTTCACCCTGTTGTCCGCGACAGTGTCAGGAATTGTCGCGGGGTTCATTTGCTGTTCAATGTACTTCTGAATTCCCATCGCTCTTACGCGTTCGACATCACCTGGTCGCGCGCCAAAGCCAAGCCGGTTGAGGACGTGCAGAATGTTCTGATCTTCAGTCATCCGACTGGCAGGCGCTTTCTGCCTTTGCTGCGCTTCGACAGTTGCCAGTACACCGGTTGCAAAGTTGGTTACCGTCAGCGCCGCGATTGCCAGTAAGGCAAGTCCGCGTCGCGCCAACTGGTTAGAAAACTGAGGCTTTCTGATGGAGATTCTCATTTCAACACCCTTTTTCGCTTTATTCCGGGGAACAGTCGTTTCACGACCAAATATCAGCATTCCCCGCACAAGTTTTAGACGCGTGCTCTGTCTAAAAGGTTGATCAAACTGGCTGGGAGTAAACTATAAGGTCCCTATTAGATGGGAAAGAAGAGGAATGATTATGCGGCCGTGGCGATCGGTGTCTTGGCGTTGAAGTTATTTTCAGTTCAGCAAGAAGCAACAACGGCCTCTGTCACGGTGTTGGCCGAGGCTGAGGCGCCGTTGCCGGACCCGTTCGCCCAACGGGTCGAGGAAAGCTAGCGGGGCTGCGATTCCCATCGCGGTCAACTGAGCGCACGCCGAAGAAGTAATTGTCTTTCGACATTCCACTCATAGTGAAGCTCGTCACTTTTCCAACTGCGCGGGAGTTCGTCCATACCGGCGAAGTAGTCTCGCGCCACACAATTTCGTAGCCGGCGAGATCCGGTTCCTTGTTTGGTTCCCAACTCAGGTCTGTGTCCGTAGTCAGTCGCGCGGTGAGAATCGCAACGGCTTTTGGTCGCGCCGGAGCCAGTGCTAGTTCTGCGAGAGTCGCGGCGTTGATGCGCGCGACATTCGCGATGAAGGGGAAGTCTACAAACTCCGGAAGATCGCCGTACTGAACGCCTTCTTCTTTACGAACATTCTGGTGCTGGTGCCGGTAGTCTTCGTTCGGCTCTGTGAAGCGCACCGCTGGATAGCCACGTTCCAAAAAAGGAATGTGATCGCCGCCGCGCAGGTAACGGTCGCGCCGATAGACCATCATCACGTTCATCCCTGGGACATATCGTTCACCCATCTCCTTGGTAAAGCGGGCCAGCTGCCGTGAGGAGGAATCATTTTCACCGCCGACACCTCGTCGCACATTTGCTTCTTCGGGTTTCTCGTTTGACGGCACTCCTTCGGAGAAGACACGTATCGTGCGACGGTCGCGCGTGCCGTTCCCGCCCAGCGTGTTACCAATAATGTCATTGGTAAACATCCCTTCGATATCGCTGGCTTTTTGCTTTGCTTGCTCTGCAAAGTAGGTCGCGCCCAGCAGACCCTGCTCCTCGCCGGCAACCGCCATGAAGACAATCGTCGCGTCAAACTTGTGCGAGGCCATGACGCGCGCCATCTCTAGAACTGCGGCCGTTCCGGACGCATCATCGTTAGCCCCGGGTGCATCACATTTCTCATCCGTAGGACTCGTGCACATCGAATCATAGTGCCCACTCACTACGTAGATTCGTTTTTCGGATTCGGGTTGAGCGCCTCGCAAAGTCGCCACAACGTTTGTAACCATTGTGGGCTCGGGAACGCGCGCAGCCTTCTGCTGTTCAAAGGTTTGCTTCTCGACTGTCATGCGTCCACCGGACGCCGCAGCTACTTTCACGAATTCACCGTAGAGCCAGTCACTTGCGGCGCCCACACCGCGGTTTGGGTCGGTTTGAGTAGACAGAGTGTTGCGAGTGCCAAATGAAACGAGCTTCCGAATAGTGCGTTCGATGTTGCCCGCATCGATCTGCTGAAGCATGCGAGTCACTTCCGCGTTTGGCTTGCCTGCAATCGCTTTCGCACTCGTGCTTCGCGTGCCGCGCTCGACCTTCTGCGCGCCGACCGTCAAGCATGGCAGAGTAAGGATCGCCAGTAGGCTTGCGAAAGGAATGATTTGTCCTTTGAAAGAAGTTGCGGAGCGCTTGATCAGAAGGAAACTCAAGTTGTTCATGGGAGCGTCCGGGGTTATTGATTCGTTTCGTCAGCTGCGGTCTGAAGGTTCACGATATGCAGGCGAGAAAGTCCGGGTCGTGTGCTCGGTGACACTGGGCACCGGTTCAAACCGCGGCGGGAGCTGCGACGGCACGAATGGCGCAAGCGGTGGTCGGTTGGGCTGCGGAATCGACGTCGTTTGTCGTTGCGAGAGAAATAACTTCGACCAGAACCTCAGCAAGAGAGCGGTGCAACCAAACAGCGTGGCCATGCTGAAGAGAATGATCCAGGTGATCGCCGCGGGATGCATATGCTGCTGCGCCAACTCGCTGGCACCGCCGAAGATGATTCCCAATCCAGTAACAATAGTGATGCCGAGGACGATCGTGGGAAGGGCTAGTTTCACAGGCGCAGTAGGTGGACCTGTCATCTGTACTGCCGAGCTGCCTACCTGCGCACCGCAGCGATTACAGAACTTTAGTTCGAGAGAAATTTCGTTGCCGCAATATTGGCAGTACATTTAGGTCTCCACTTCGAAGATACGGGACTAATGTACCACGAAAACGAATGATGAATGCGGAACGCGGAATGATGAATTAATGAGGGTTATTGAGGGAGTTAGTTCGTTCGATGGAATTTCACGCGCTGCAGTTTTCAATTCATCATTCGGCTACCTTATCCGATACGCGCGGCCTTTCCAGACGAGTATCACCTCACCATGAAGCTGATCGGCGATGGTGCGAATCCCGGGTTCATCGGCAACGAGAGCGCGATACTGCTCGGAGCCTCTGGTAACGTTGATTGTCGCTCGCGAGTCGTAGCCCGTATCGACCCAGGCATTCTCCTGTTTCCTGAAACGGTGGCCAGCGATGTCGACGGTAGGAGTCTCTTTGTCTTCATCGCTCCTCTTCGCGTCGGCAGCTGGCGCGCGCCTCGCTTCTGCGGAACTCAGAATGCCGCCGCCTCTTCCGGCAGCTGCAATTGCTCGACTCTTGGTTCGAGCTCCTTGCGCTTCGCTCACTTCGTCTCGCGAGCGCGAGTTGGACGCGACTTCGTTACCCACACCATCCACTACAGCACCCTGGTCCTTCTCTTTGGCTAACTTCTTTTCCCGCTCGTTCTCTTCGTTCTTTCTTGCATCGTTAGCAGCTACCTGCGCTTTCGCTGGAGGCGGAGGTTCGGGAGCGTACGATGGTTGCGCCACCGCACCGGATGTCGAATCGGTCTTGGCAGCATTCGACGGGACAGCCGCTGATGCAGGAGTCTGCGAATCAGCCAGTGACTTTCGCGTCTCTGCGACCTCGCCCTTAGCCGTGCCGTCGGGTTTCTTCTCCGCACTCACGGACGCAGTGTTCTTCTCGCCCGTGGTTACCTGATTCTGTTGGGCGGGAACGTTAGCTTCCTGTGGGGTATTCACCGCAGGTTTCTGAGTTCCTTCAATAACCGCGTCGCGAGTTGAGTTTTGAGCAACCAACGAAGCGTCGCGCCTTGTTTGTTGCCGCAGCGAAATCACGCTGAACGTGACTGCTGCCAGAAGTGCGAGCGCGGAGACGCCGTAACGCAGAACCGGCGGAGACAGCAAGGCCCTCAGCTTTGCAAAAAAAGTTGAGCCGGTTGCTGCCGCAAGAGGTGGTTCTCGCGTGACGATGCCTGAGCTCATCGCTAAGTCACTCACGATCTTTCGGCAACTCGAGCAGTCAGCCAGATGCGCTGTGTAACGCGCGCGCGTCGCCGCCGGCAATGCCTGCTCGGCATAGGCATTCAATTCATCAGCATCCAGATGGGAAAGCGGCTGTCGTGACTCGCCATCGCTTTCGGCAGAGCTCTCCTGTCCGCGCTTTGCCATGCTGCGCAGTAAGAGATCTATCTCGTGCTTCCCGGTATTTTTCATCTGATGCCTAATTCAATGGCCATTCTAAGAACGCTGCGCAACTGAATTGCTTGCAGCCGCCCCTTTTCTCCAGCAAAAGGCCCCTCAAGTTGCGTGCTCCGCAGTCTTCTCATCACTAATTGCGACGAGCGTTTCAAGGTCCGCATCCAGGCGCAATGCCAGTTCAGCGAATGATCGTTCCGCTTCCTTTTTCGTCCAGCCCCTCTCGGTGACAAGAATTCGCTCCACGCGACCGCGCAAGTCGCTGTGAATACGCGTGAGTCGCCGGCTCGCGGTTGCCTCATGAACGCCCAGCACAGCACCAGCCTCTCGCAATCGAAGACCGTCGAAGTAATAAAGCTTAACGAGCAACCGATCTTCGTTTGAGAGTTTTTTAATGGAGTGGGCTAAGGCCTTCTGCATTTCCGCTCCCGCAAGCTTGTCCGATATTTCTCGCTCCGGGTTTCCGGGCATCACAGAGAGAAACTGCTCCTTGCCATCGTCAACGTCACGCGCGAGCCGATCGAAATCCGAGTCCTCTTCAGTCTGCACCAGTCGCGACTGCTTCCGATGCTGGTCGATTGCCAGCTGTGCCACTACCGCTCGCAACCAACCCGCAAGCGAACCGCGACCGGAGTAATACGCGAGCTTGCTGGTCGGCTTACCATCGGCCCGAACACGCAGCCCGTAGAGCTCAGCCCAGATCGATTGCGCGAGATCTTCAGCCGCGTCCTCGTTGGAACTCGCTGCACGAGCCGCCGAACGAACAGTAGACGTAAAGCGCGATACCAGATCGTTCCAGGCGGTCTCAGCGCCTTGTTCGCAAGCTACGATCAGGCACAAGTCATCAGCCTGGAGACCATCGATGAACTCGCCGACGGCTTCGCTTGAAGCGTTCTCGTCGTCTTTCAGCAGATATTTTTCCAATGCGGCTCGAACGCGCGATACCAGCGACGACGCCTGCAGCGAGCGAGCGTCAGTGGCGCGCGCGACGAGACGTTGTGCGCCTTCGCTCAAATACTTTTCGAGTTGCTCGCTTCTTTCGCTCAACGGGGGAACCCTTCATTAACTCATCGGTCACGGGCTGTTCATGCTAACACGCCGCCAGCGGCCACTAAGTTCCAAACCGGCGTCCATTTGATGAGTTACCTCGCGTCGCGTTGCCGACGCTGCCCTCGAAAGACTGACTTTGACAGTCAAACAAGGCTACGTTAGATTCGATTCTACAGTCACGAATGCGTGTTTCCAGGGGCCTGCGTCGGCAATAAAGATCCATTCTTCAGTCCGCCCAGCCTACATTCAAATGCTCCGCGTAACCGAAATTTTCCACTCGATTCAGGGTGAATCCACGCATGCCGGCAGAACCTGCACTTTCGTTCGTCTCACCGGCTGCCCGATGCGTTGCGTCTGGTGCGACAGTGAATACACGTTCACGGGCGGTGAGCCCTTTACAGTCGATGATGTGCTCGCGCAGGTTCGCGAGTTTGGTACGAAGCTGGTGGAAGTTACAGGCGGTGAACCACTGGCCCAACAGGATGCGTTTGCATTGATCGAGAAGCTTTGCGACGAAGGTTATGAAGTGCTCGTCGAAACAGGCGGATATGTTCCGACGGCAGCGATGGACAAGCGAGCGAAAGTGATCCTCGATGTTAAGTGTCCCGCTTCGGGCGAAGCGAACCGGAATCACTGGCCCAATCTGGAGCTATTGCGGGCTGACAAAGACGAGGTGAAGTTTGTCGTGGCAAACCATGGCGACTGGGAATATACCTGTGAGATTGTTGAGCGTTACCAATTGGAACAGCGCGCAGTGGCGATACTGATCTCGCCTGTTTGGGGTCAAGTAGATCTGCCAGAGCTTGCCGACTGGATCACTTCGAGCGGTCTTAATGTCCGCTTGCAGTTGCAGCTGCACAAATATATTTGGGGAGCGGAAGCCAGGGGAGTCTGATGGGCGGGACTGACGAAGAGGCTTACGAAGCTGCGGAAAAGGTAGACGAGACTGCGTCCAGCCTCGCTATCTGTCTCGTGTCTGGTGGGATGGATTCCTGCGTTACTGCCGCGATCGCCGAACAGGAAAATGAACGCTTGGCATTTCTCCATCTTTCCTACGGACAACGAACTGAAGAGCGCGAGCTTCGCGCTTTTACAGATCTTGCGGACTACTACAAAGTGGAACAGCGCTTGGCGGTGTCTCTCGAGCAACTCAGCCGGATTGGCGGTTCATCGCTAACTGACGCCCGCATTCCCGTAGCTGCGGCTGCCCTCGGATCTACAGCGATACCTACCAGCTACGTTCCCTTTCGCAATGCTCACTTCCTGTCGATCGCAACAAGTTGGGCCGAGGTGATCGGCGCGCGACGTATCTATATAGGAGCAGTCGCCGAAGATTCATCCGGCTATCCTGATTGCCGGCCGGAGTTCTACCACGCCTTTCAGCGTGCGATTGACCTGGGAACAAAGCCCGACACTGAAATCGAGATTCGGACACCGGTCATCGCCATGAAGAAGGTAGAGATCATCTCTCATGGCCGAAAGCTCGGCGCGCCTTTGGAGTTGACCTGGTCCTGTTATCGCGAAGCCGAGCAGGCGTGCGGCGAGTGTGATTCCTGCGTTCTGCGGCTTCGTGCCTTTCATCAGGCAGGGTTTGCAGATCCGATATGTTACGTGCTTGACAGTAAGCGTCCGGCTCATTAACTTTAGGGCGTTTTCCAGCAATTAAGTTACAACTGATAGGCCGGGCAAGACATCTCATGGTCTCTCCCGCAATAAAAATCCAGCGAAAGACTGCGCTTGGGAGGAATGACAGATGCTTCGTAAATTCATTTTCACTGTGTTCGCCGGGGGGGCCTTCATGGCCTGCACATCGTTGCCCGCGCTTGCCCAAATTGGCGCGCTGAATGGGCACGTCGTCATGGTGCAGGCGGATGGTACGAAGACTCCGGTTGCGGATGCGGCCATCGATGTTTTCCGCACAGATATAGCCGGTAAGTACAATTCGAAGACTAACAAGAAGGGCGAATTCGTCTTCGCAGGTCTGCCTTTCACAGGCACGTACACCGTCGCCGCCAGCGCCCCAACCGCAACTCCCAACTGGTTACCCGGAGTCAAAGTCGGACGCGAGATTGATTACGAGATTACGCTTACCCCGGGAGACGGCAAGCGACTGACGCTGGCAGAGATCAAAGCGGCGACGGGACCGGCGACTACTGCCGGTGGCGTGCCTGCGAAGCCGTCTGCAGAGACTGCGGCTGAGAAGGCCGCGCGCGAAGAAATGCTCCGCAAGAACAACGAGATTGTCGACAAGAATAAGAAGATCGCCGACTCGAACACGGTAGTGGAACGCACATTCAAAGCGGGGAATGAAGCCCTGGATGCGAAGAACTATGATGAAGCTCTCAAGCAGTACGATGAGGGCATTGCTGCTGATCCCGAACAGCCGGCGCTGCTGATTCGAAGAACCGTCGCCCTGAAGGCTCGCGCCGTAGATCGCTATAACGCGGCAATCACTTCTAAAGACGATGCAGCTAAGGCTTCTGGTATCGAAGCTGCGAAGGCTGACTTTAAGGCCGCAGCGGAAACCGGCACCAAAGCACGCGAGGTGCTTCTCGCGATGCCTGTCCCTACGGATGCCACGCAATACAACCAGAACAAGTTGGCAGTCCTGGGCACTCGCGCCGAAGCAATGCGACTGTACGTAACGAAGGTAGATCAGACCAAGGCCGACGAAGGCGAAGCAGCATTTGTGGAATACATCGCAGCTGAGCCGGATCCGGTTAAGAAAGCAAAGGCTCAGCACGATCTGGCCCAGATGCTTTTCGACGCCAACTCATTCGAGAAGGCACTTGCCGAATATAAGAAGATTCTCGATGTGACTCCGGATGACACCGATGCGCTCGTTAAATCGGGGATGTTGCTTTTCAATATCGGCGCCATGAGCAACGACAAGGCCAAGTACCAGGAAGCGGCCAACTACCTGCAGCAGTTTGTCGACAAGGCTCCTGACACTGACAAGTTTAAAGCAGATGCAAAGGCAATCCTCGACGAACTGAAGAACCAGCAGAATGTAAAAGCTGAGAAAGTGTCGACTCCCGCGCGACGCCGGCGTCCTTAACCACCCGGAGAGTCAACTCCAACTTAGGCCGCATCGGGATTTGCTCCCTGTGCGGCTTTTTTGTTTTCGGGCGAGCTCATAGCCCGGGGACCATCGCTCAACATTCCTCGGAAAACCGCATTCTCAAACGCAGAACAACGCGGTGAAAGTGCCCTCTAATCACGCATTTTGCTGGGATTCCTGTGAAAATGACTTCTTGACAGTTTTAGCGTTCAACTTGTACTATGCTTGGGCAACGGTGTTTACCACTGCTTGCACTCTGCAAAATTAGCAGGCCCCACCTAGTGGAACGTCTCTCAACCAGGAAGCAATGTCAGCAAAATTAGGCGAAATTCTCGTCCGCGAGAACCTCATTAGTGC
>JBDTYQ010000100.1:0-12274 GCA_040005515.1 bacterium | reverse complement strand
GGATGCGGGGATGCGAACAAGTAACTAACCGATCTTCCTCAATCTTCATCTTTCATCTTTCATTTTTCATTTTTCGTTTCCCAGTTCTCACGTCCTAGTATCCAGTCTCCATTCATCTTTATTCATCATTCATCATTCATCATTCATCATTCATCATTCCTAAAAGTAGATCACATAAGAACTGCGCCAGATTTTCGCTGGGATTGAACCCGGCGCCGCTGGAGTAAGAACAATTGCGTAGTCGTCTGCGCGGTGACCCGCCCCAGCTGCGAACTCTTCCAACTCGGAGAGCGGTGACGAGTCTGCGGTGACCGCAGCCGGATTAACAGTCGCGAGTCTCCGTAGACATTGATAGAGATGGTCCAGCCCCGAACCGTACGGTCCCCTCTCACCGCCCAGTGTCAATCGCACTTCGGCACGCTCATCGATAAAGTGTTTGAGGTGGGATGCCGCTCGCACAACGCCTCGTTCAAATCGTTCCGGAAACCCGTCGGCCTCGTCCTGCGCTACGGGCCGCGTGTCCAAAATGATCGTGATGCGACGTTCATCTTCCGCAGCGAACTCCCGCACCGTGAGGCGTCCCGATCGCGCAGTCGCTTTCCAATCGATGTGTCGCAGGTCGTCCTGCTGCTGGTAATCGCGTAGTGCAAACAAGTCATGACCGGCGCCGCGGCGTTGCGAGGCCATCCGCCCGGCATACATCGGAAGCAGATGCAGCTCGTCTCCAATCGGTTCAGGCTTTGGATAAACGAGAATGTCGACGTTGCGCGCTTTGAGCCGACGGCGACGGCGCAGGAAGCCAAAAGGAAACCGCGTCGAAAGTTCAAAACCATCAATGAAGACATGGCCGCGTTCGGGAAAGAGTTGTTCGACTCGCTGCTCGGCGGCAGCGCGATGTGGGATGTAGGTGAAGTAAGCAAGCGCACGCTTGCGATAATTGCTCTTCCCAAGTTTGCGTCCGACTCTTGCGATTACGGCCGTGGGACCACGCGCCTGCACCAGGATCGAAAATGAAGGGAGCAAGCGCTTGGTGTTGCGCAAGGTCACGATCACAGGGGCAGGGTCGCCCGCGAAAATGTGATCCGGGAAACGAGCCGAGACCACAAGGTCGCGTAGTGAAGTCCGCGCTGCGATCCATCCTACAAAGAGCGTCGAGGTGAGGAGCGAGAAGATTAGGAACAACAGATTGTTGCCGGTATTCCAGGCGGCGAGGGCAACGATCGCGCCGACGCACAAAAAGATCGTCCCGCCTGCGGTCACGCTGATTGGGAGATCAAGGCCCGAGACTTCGAGACGTGCCGAGCGAGCAAGCGGGGGTACGATGAAAACCAGGAGCAGGAGTGCAATAACTAGGGAGAGTGCCGCGCCGGCCGTGGCGAGTCCATTGTCGCCGCTGCCGCGAGCGAGAACAGACACGAGCGCAGCGCCGAGACCGGAGATGACCAGCAGGGTGCCAAGGATCGCATTGCGCCACTGTTTAAGGGATGAAGGTCGAGGGATGAAGGATGAAAAAGGACGGCCACGGCGACCATCCCGGTTCTCAGCTAGTTTTCCGTCCGGACCGCTCATTTCAAGCTCTCACACTTTCATCCCTCATCCTTCTTAAAGCGGTACGCTGACACTCTTCATAATCTCCGTCAGCACCGCTTCAGCTTCCTCACTGCGGCGCAGAGCGGATGCGAAGCGCGAACTCACGAGTATGCGATGGGCGAATATCGGAAGCACCAGACGCTTGATGTCGTCCGGGATGCAATAGGTTCTCTTCTCTGTTAGCGCGAGAGCCTGAGCGGCGCGAAACAAGGCGAGACTGCCACGCGGGCTAACGCCAAGATCTAACATCTCGGAATTGCGCGTGGCGGCAACTATGCTCATTAAGTAATCGATGAGCGAGTCGTCAATTGACACTGCGGCAACACTGCGCTGTAAATCCACGACCTCTTCACCGCTCATTACTGGAAGTAATTCATCGAGCGGCTCTGCACGTTCGCGATCTCTCAGGATCTGTTTCTCATCCAGCAAGTCGGGATAACCAATCCGCAGACGCAACATGAAGCGATCCAGTTGCGACTCCGGCAGCGGGTAGGTGCCGTGATGTTCGATTGGGTTTTGCGTTGCCACCACCATGAACGGCGCCGGCAGAAGATGCGTGGTGCCCTCGACGGTTACCTGTTTTTCCGCCATCGCTTCGAGCAGGGCGGACTGAGTTTTGGGTGTCGTCCTGTTGATTTCGTCCGCCAGGACAATATTCGCGAACACCGGCCCGGGTTTCCATTCAAAAACACTCGAGTGCTGATTGAAAATCGAGAGGCCGATTACATCGGAAGGCAGTAAGTCAGAGGTGAACTGAATGCGTTGAAAACTGCAATCCAGCGCCCGAGCGAGCGCCTGGGCCAAGGTAGTCTTGCCCACGCCGGGAACGTCTTCCACGAGCAGATGCCCACCCGCAATCAAAGTCACGATCGCGAGTCGCACTGCCTCGGGCTTTCCTTTGATGACTCGTTCGATTGCTTGTTGTAGTTTGTCTACATTCTCAACGGCGCCGGATATTACTAGCGGAGCATTCTTATCAACTTCGTGCAGTCGTCTCATCAAATGGTTTTCCTCGGCAAGTCTGGTTGCATTCTACATGTTAATCGCGAGGGCGGCACAGAATGATATGTGCTGATTACCGCTTTTCATGCTCAATCAACTGGCTGGAGTAGACCCGACTATCGTGCCTTTGGTCGGATGCGCCTCGTCGCAGGCCGGGTTGGTCGCTCTCCTTCCTCTGAAACTAAGTTATGACATTACTGCGCCAGGGCCGGTTGTGACCTTGCTGTCTGCCTGTAGTAAACTGGGCCCGGTTCCATCACACGTTGATCGGAAAGCGAAGTTTCGGGAACCTCAAGCCCAGTGACGCGTGCGATGAGGAGGAGGGAGATTTATGAAACACCATCAAAAATACCGGCGCGGTGATGAAGGGTTCTCCCTCATCGAGTTAATGATTGTTATAGCCATTATTGGGATTCTCATCGCAGTAGGCGTTACGGGTTGGAAGGCGGCGGTGCGTTCGGCGAACGAAGCGGCGGCGATCAAGACGCTCCGGACCGTGGCCGAGCAGCAGATGCTTTACTACAACTCACACCAGCGAACCTCCTTCGGTAGCTTTGACGAAATGTTGAAGGAGAACTATCTCGACACAAGGTTCGCAGGCACGACACCCGTGGTAGATGGCTTCGTTTATGTGATGCGAGTGATTCCAAAATCGACTACCACCCAGGCGGGTTATGCGCTTAACGCGGATCCCCAGGTGACGGAAGGCGTCGGTGCCACTGGTAAAAACCACTTCTACCTAGACTCAGATACAAATACGATTCACGTGAATCCCTCTCAAGCCGCGGCAGTTTCCGATCCGCCAATCGGAGGCTAGCCCCACTTAACAAAGCTTTCGTGGAGGAAGGACCGTGGCGGTCCTTCGTTTTTGTTTGAGCTTGCCTGTGTACTGATGTGAGCTGGCGGGAATGAGCAGGACTCGCTGAGCGAGCTATTGCGCTTTGGCTCCGGAAGAATGCGTATCGCACCTCTTTGCCAGCGCATCCGAAGTGAGCCAGAGTTCGAAGTGTCTTTGCCTGACCGAATCCGACTCTTCGAACCCAGTGATAAATTTCGGAGTGGCTTCGATGCAAATGTTGCGGAGCGACGTGGATATTAACCACGCCCAGTTAATTTCGTCGCCCGATTGATGGAAGTACCGAATTTGCGAAGCGCGAAGCTTCTTGGCTCCTACGTTTTCGATGCCGGGGACAAGAATGTGGTTTGGAGAGCCCTGGTACTTCGCCGCTCTGAGCCATGACCGAAGGTCATCGGCCGTTTCTCTCTGCGCTTCATCCTGAATCTGAATGTAGAGCCGCACCGGAATCGCATCCTTCGGCGCTTCTTTGATTTGTTCAATAATTTGTTTGTACTGAACGCAATCGACTTCCAACGCCTTGTTTATTTTGTCTGCATCGGAACGCAGTTCTGTCGCTGTATTAGTGCAGGTGAACTTTGGTACGAGGCCCTTCAGCGTTGCAAATTTTTCTAACCTGGGATCGTTACTCTCAACTGTCGCGAATTCATTTTCGAGCTTCACCTTCTCATGGTCAGCGGCTTTCTCCTCGGCAGCTATTAACTGTGTCTGCCGTGAGGACTCGCGGTACAAAGTTGAGGAAATGACCAGGGCGGCGATAATCACGCCGACAACCAGCAGGCGAAAACGATTGCGGTTGCGAACCTCTTGCTCGCGTCTGCGCGAGTGCCAGGCCAACATGGCGAGTGCGATCCGATCGTGGTGCGCCTCATAGGCGGCCTGCGTTCCGTTTCCGACGAGTTTATCCACCCGGCGCACGATTCGGTATTTGGTCCCTGCAAGCTTTTCCAGGAAAGACTGGATTAGATTGGCAGGACGATCTGTCCACTTTGACAGCTCTTCCGGCGTCAGCGCGTACTTCGTTCCTGCTGGAGTGACGAGTCGATAGAAGCAGTCCTGCGCAATCGCGTTCTCGGCGCGCGAGAAGTCCTTCATGACCTTATCAAGGTGCTGGTCAACAACTGCTTGCGCGCCACCGAGTCGTTTCAGTGTCTCCAACCGCATGACGCGCCCGACCGTGTTGTTTTGCCATCCGGCGCTCTCTTCCTCCCACAATCGCTCCATTACCAATTGCATGTAGGGTGCATCGATATGTGCTTCTTTCGCGGGATCTAACGACACCGGCTCGGTGAGCGATGGAAAAACCGGCGGCCCGATGCCGGCATAACCCGGGACGAGATTGTCACTTCGAACCTGCAGCAGGACTTCATCGACCAGTGAATCTTCGATTCGAACATGATCTGACTCCGGCAATCCCTCGTTGTAGGAAGAAATTGCCTTATGAATTGCTTGATTGGCATTCGCCATCGTCATCGCCGTCACCTGCAGACGGTTTTCGAAAAGTCCGGGTATGCGATGCTGGAGAAGATCGAGTTTATAAAGCGCGTCATCACGCAACGAGACTAAAAAGCGAACTCGCAGATCTGACGCAGCGACGGCGAGCGGAAATTCATACGCGAAGGTGCCCAGGCCATCTTCAGGATGATAAACAAAGAATTCTTCGAACTGATCGAGGATGATGAGCAACTCCAGTCCGTAACAATTCGTCCAGGCACGTAACGTTGCCACCAAATCAGTAGCCTGAGTCGGAAAGGTGCTGTCGATCTCTTCCATTGGCTCCAGGGGATGAGTGGAGAACAACATCGGAGCAATTGCTTCAACGTCCAGGGCCTTCTTAATACCCTGGCGGACACTCTCCTCCAATTCCTTAAAAGGATCTCCCGCCCAGGTGTTCATGATCGCGACGGCAAAACTCGGAGTGCCAAAGTTGTGCAACTCGCTCCGGCCCTTCTCGCGCAAAGAAGCGACTACACCCGCACGCAGGATCGAACTCTTGCCGACGCCGCTGGCACCGTAAAGCAGTGTGAGGCGTGCAGCCTGGAGATTTGTCGTCAGGACGAGGACTTCTTCCTCACGACCCGCTAAGAGCCTTGCCGAGTCTTCATCGAGCGAAACGAGGCCGACGAATGGCTTGCGAATGGTGGGAAGCGGGTTAGTTATTTGAAAGGAAGCCTCTTCGTCAGCCGGGCTCTGCACACTTGAAAACTGGGCGTTCGGGGTACTCATTTATCGCCCTCCCAAAAGTGCGCGTCTGGCAGTAGACGATGGCAACTTCGACGCAGACCGCTGAGGTATTGATTAAGGCTCACGTTAATAGGTCGGACACCACACGCCTCCCAATAGTTCGTCTCGACGTCAGTTGCTTGCTCCTGAACGGTCCAGGACACTACGGGAGCCTTGTTGTCTTCCCAGATTCGATAGAGGAGCGCGCGCATGCACCACTCGCGAACGTTGTAGCCGAGGAACAGATGGTTGCTGCTGCGCAGTTTGGTAAGCAACTGGCTGGGCACGATGCTTGCCAATTCACGTTTGGAGAAGAAGTCCAGATATTGATCTTCAGTGATCGTTAGTCTTGGACCGGTGTCTCCTACCGTACCGGGAATTTTCAAGATGACAGGAGCCAGGTCATAGAGCGCGCCGTAGTTGTTTGCCTGCTCGACGATGACAGCACTCTGAGGCATCGTCGGGCCGCCCGGATTTTTCGCGAAGACCGTGTGCCGAAACCGCCCCTGATAATCACCGTGTGCGACATAACTGAGGACGTGGAAGCGATCCAACTCGTCGCAGAAAGCCCGTTCCAGCAGATTGTCATAAGTGCTGGACACGATCAGAAACCGTCTATTGAAATCCTGCGAATTGGTCGGATCAGTGCCCGTGATCGTGTGATTATGCTTCGCAAGTCTGGCCCAGAACCGATGTAGCTCGGAAGGGGCCTGAGCGCATGCAAAAATGTTGCCGAGGTCGCTGAAAAACGTGCCTTCGCCCCTCTCTTCATCCTTCCGATACTGCAACAACGCGTACTGCGAAACATCAGCGAGGGCGGGAATGAATGGCAGCGGATGTTTCGTTAGCGTTACCAGATAGCTTACGAGTTCGCGATAGCTTGGCAGCTTAGAATTACCAGGCTGCCAATCGTCCTCCGCCGGACGGTCCAGGAGATTGACGTCGAGGCCGAGAAAAGGAACCAGTTTCGCTTTCGTCAACGCGTTGAGGATCACAAGGTAATGCTTCACCATTCCCGCGTCGATATCCTCGGGCAAATTGTCCGGGACGATGATTGGACCTTCGGTACTGAAATTCCAGAGATACCCATCATGACTGCGCATGAACAGAATCGGTGTGGACCACTCCGTCGGATCACCATCACCGATGCGTTTCTGTTCGACGTCGCGCATCTTTAACCTCGCACGGGTCATTGCCGTGTCGACCGCAACGTTATTCACGAGCAGCCACTCGTAGAACGTATGACCGAAGGCGGTCGCAATGTCGTCGCTGATGGCGCGGCGCATCGCGACAACGATCGGCACCGTTGCCGTTTGCAGAAGGTGTTGCGCAACGCCCGAAAACGAATCGCTGGTCGAGGAGGCAGCGCCTTCGCAGGAGTTCAGTGAAGCCAGTCGCAGAGAGGTTTGATTACCAAGACTCTGACCCAGTCGCGCGCCATCGACAAGGGTCACATCATTGTCGCTGCCGGGCGGCACATCGACATCCGATTCAAACACGAGGTGACCCTTACCACTAGCTTTATCGAAATCGCCGTGCCCGATGTAATGAAAGATATGGATCGGCTTGGTCTGATCAAAGAAACGGTTATCAAGATCGCTCAGAGTCGCCCGCGGCAAACGCTCGAGTACGATCAGGTTGCGATTGATGAGAGGTTGCAGCGTTTCATTTATTTTCTTCCACTCGGCTTCCACATTGAGGGCGGGGGCCCTCGGCACAGCCGGATTTGAAACTACGACAAGCATCCTCAAGGGCTTGTCTTTAACGACTACCTCTGCCTGAGGGGTCGGTACAGACTGGTAGCGGACGACGGAGGTTCTGATATTCAACGCGAGATCATTCAGTTGGAGACGCAGCATCTCCCAGGGCAATCCAACCAGCTCCGGTACGTCGGTGAGGTTCAGCCGCAGACGCACGAAAGAATTTCTGCTCTGAGCAAGATCGCTCGTGCGTCTAAGCACATTTTGCATCGCAGCCGGCAGCAGTGATTCGGAGAGAAACTGCCCGACCTTAGACCTATTACTACCGTTGGTGCCATCGGAGGCAGGCGGGGGCGCGCTGGTACCGAGAGCAAAGTTACGAGTCACCGCCGTCAGGACTTCTTCCGGAGCGCCGTTGAGGGTAAATGTGACGGACTCGTCGCCGCCGAGAGCGTCCAGCACACTGGCCTTGTAAGTACTATCACCCGCCCGGGTAACCACAACATCGAAGTTTTCGTAGTAAGCACGAGGCATAACTTCTACCTTCAGGCCATCAGACTAAGCGCGGCCTTCCTATCCCAATAGTCTCCTCAAAAAGCAGTCGACCGCCGTCGCCATCCTCGTAGTATGAGATGGTTGCTTGCGCGTCATCCAAACCGATCATCGCGTAGCAGTGCTGGTAGAACGCGGCTCCCTTACTCAGCAATACGTCCTTGTTGAATGGCACGTCGGCGTTCTGCGCGACCGCAGGCATTTCATACTTGCCGACCGGAAAAGCGCTGCCGCCAATGCAGCGGCCTCGCTGTAACTTCTGAAATTCCCCAAAAACTACGAGGTCGTGCTCGTGGCCCCAGAGCCATGCGTCAACCTTTGGTAACAGCTCTTGAAGTTGCTGATAAAGACTCTCGTTCCAGCTCTTGTCCTTGAAACGCTCATTTGACGAAAAGAGCTGGTGATGAGAAAGCAAAATCGTTCTGCGTTGACCGGCGTTATCGAGCTTTTCTTTGAGCCACGTTAGTTCGGTCGGATCTAACGTAGTGGGCGGACCCCCAAGTCGATCGTTCAGAGCCGTGTCCAGACCAATCAATTGCCAGTGTTCATTTCTAACGCAGAAGTAGCTCGCCTGTTGACCAATTCGATCAAGTAGATCGTAGAAAGGTTGGCCACCCGAGTAGAGATCATGGTTCCCCGGCAGAATGAATGAAGCGACACTGGCGCCGTCGGCTTGCAGAATGGTCTTCCAGGGCTGATAGAAGTAGTTTTCTACCTCGTGAGCCGTGCCGGCGTAGTAGATATCACCAAGGTGAATCACCACCTCTGGGTTTCTTCTCTTCACCTGCCGCAGAACCTCGAGGGCTTCCGGCTGGCCCGTGCCCCAGTCAGCAACGATTCCCACCGTGGCCTTCGCGGGAAGTTTATCGTCGTAGACTGAATCAGAAATCGACTTGTACTGCCGATAAGGAACCTTCCCACTCTTCAAGACGAGCCGAGCGTACTGGACCAGCGCGTCTTTAAAGTTCGGATCGCAGTCGCCGAACTTGGCTGTAAGCGCTGCCTGGTATGCGTCATACCTCGCTCGATCTCCTTTGACGTAGGCATTCCAAAGCTGTCCGGCCATACCTGAGGCCATGCTCGCGCAGTACCTGGCGGTATCGACAAAACCGCGCTCCGCAGCTGTCGGCATCGGAACATCTGCCGGGTTGTTCAGGTAGTCAGTCAAAGCAGCAAACGCCGCATCGCGTGAACCCGCTCGTCCTGATGTGAGCGAACGTGAAGCGTCACCTCTTGAGCTTGCGGCTTTTTCTTTCTCGGCAGCTACTTCGTCAAATGCAGCCTGCAACAACGACGTGCTCTGGTCTCGCACGTGTTTGAGCGAAGCAGATGGTCGCTGCACTTTAAAGTCGAGTTGCACGGCGGTCCATTTGGCGACGGAGGCCGTGCCGAGATTGAAAGACCTCACATTTTGTGGCGGCGCTGCAGCATTGAAGGCAGCCATCAGCTTTTCAAGAGGATCCACCGGAGCACGAGTGTTATTCACGCCGCGCTGAGGAGGCTGATCAAGTTTCGGTAATTCAAGCCAGCGAAAACTCGTCGACTCAACTGTCGCAAAAACCTTGATCGTGTCGCGCCCCTCTTTGTAACCCTCCGGCAAGTTGACGTTCTGCAGCGGCAGTTCCAACGTTCGCTGCGGGTCCAGGATTTCCGAGTCAGCATCAGTAGGGTAAACCTGTGTGACTCCCCAGTCAGGTTGCAGATCAAAGATCGTAAGGTTGAGTACTTGCGACGAATTGTTACTGACACGCAGGGTTGCCGACTCGCCCACATTCAGCACGCCAACGCCAGTCGTTGTTTCCAGCGTATCGCCAACTAGTTCGATCGTGACTTTGCCGGCGAGCGAGGAATTTGACGCGCCATTATCGATCAGCTTCACATTGCGGAACTTGGTGAGATGTTCGAGACGCTTCGCTACCTGAACAGGAGCAGTCGGGTCCGTAATCTTCAACGCGGGGCGCAGATTCTGAACCGCGCGTCCGCTCGGATCCCAGAGTTCATACTCGCCATTCGCGTTGACAGCTACCTGATAGTCAGTACCTTCATTGCCATTCGCCAGCCTGATCCAACTGTTCTTCTCAATCTCCGGAGCCAACTTTTGCAGCGCGGCTTCCTGATCGATCGACACCGGCAATCCCTCGCGCTTTCCGGTGAGCGTCACTCTTCCACGCAGACGAATCTCGCCGGCATCAAGCAACACGGCCCTGGCGCTTTCCTGCAGGCCCTCAGCATTCTTTAATTCAAGGATGTGGGCCGAGGCGTTTGTGGGACCCACTTTCGTCACTTCGGCGATTGCCAAACTGTTCTTTTGATCCGTGACGTCCATCACCTGCGCTGCGTAAATAGCAAACCTTGCACCGGCCTTGATACCTTGTACTTCTCCCGCATCTAGCTCCAGTGTCTCGCCTGCCAGGTCCACTTTCATCACTCGCACTGTGGCCTGCTGAGGCAATCGTCTGGTTCCGAATACGATGCGCGAACCATCACCATGAAGTTGTGGCGTTTGCTCTTTGAATGTGGCGTGCACCTTCGCGAGGATGCGATCGTGCAGCATCCTAAAAGTCAGCGTCGGCGCGATCTGCTTGAGTGAGTCGAGCATCCAATAGGTCAGCGCGCCATTACGGCCGGCATCGAAAGTTGTTTCATTAGCCAGCTCGTTCGCGCGACAGGCTGCGAGCAGTAGGGTTCCCGGAACTTCCGGCATCCAACCGCCACCGACTTTGGTACCGCGCGTCTGCCCGACGGGGATCCCGCGCCAGTTCGCGAGCAATTCGTCACGGGACGCGACAAGGCTCTCGCCCGGTCGTTCAGTTGTATCGATGCTGGCGATACCTCGCACTGCTCCCCCGCTAAAACCTCGTGTCGCGCCTCCCGAGTGGCAGCTATCCAGCACGACGGTGACTATCAATCCTCTGTTCACCATCTGCTTCAGCAGGTAGGCCATCTCCACGTCACTTAGATATCGAATGCCGGAGCGACCGATGTCAGTAGGAACCAGCGATTCATCCAGGCCGTTGGTTCCTTTGACTTCAGGAAAGCTTGTGACGGTGCGGCCGCCATGGCCGGAGTAATGAATGTAGACTTGCTCGCCGGACTGCGCTCGCAGAGTGATCTCTTTAAAGGCAGCAACGATGTTCGAGTAGGTGGGCCAGTGCTCGGGAGGTTCCGCAGGCGTATCGGAGCCATCTCGCAATGTCGCGGTCAGCTTGATCATCTGCGACGTGGGCAGATCCAATCGCGACTCGAGGAATTGTTGCGTGCGGGTAACGTCACCGACGCATCCGCCGAGGCTGGGATAGTAACTACCATCTGGCAGTCTATTCGGTAGATAGCAATCTACTCCGATGAGTAGTGCATGGAGCTTCGGATCCTGCGGCGTTGAGGGTGTCATTTATTTAATAGGTTGGGAAGTACGACTTTAACCTCGCGCTTGAGAGGCATGGAGTTCCCTTCGTCTGGCATCTCTTTTTCTGATTAGGTGCTAAAAGTGGCGGGCCCGTATCCATAGGTTTTGCGAGGTATGGCGGTGAGTCCCGGGGACTATTCCAAACACTGGTCCATTACCTGATCGTAACGAACTCTTAATCAACCGGAGCTATCAACCGATGTTCTCTTCAGGTGTTTTCGAGAGGCGAAAGGATGAATGGGCTCGCGAGAAACAGCACCAGTCGGAACGGACGCACATTATTCCCGCCTCATTAAAATGTCAATACCGTTAATCGTCACGTCACCCTGCGCAAGGATGAACACCGAAGTGTTCGCTGCCTTTCGCAGGAATTTCACCGTCAGATTCGAACCGCTGTTCACAGTAGTGAAGTTGAAGACATGTGGTCCATTTGCGTGGATTGGTTGGCCGGGAGTTGGCTCACGCAGAGGAGCTGTCACGACACAGGGGGATCCATTCGTACAATTTCACTGAACGTAGTCCCGGCCGGTACGCTGCAGGGGAAATTAATTGCTCCGTCGGCCCCGGTGTCACCGCTATTGAATGTTTGGCCGTGCGCGCCGATGCAGACGAACAACACGAGCATGATTAAGGTGATTTACTTCATAACTACGCATCAGCACCATGGGCGAATCCGTAAAGGGTGCCGTAGAACTGGAACTCCAAAGCAGCGCACCGTTCCAGTCTTCGTCAACTTGCTCTTCAACGAATTTCAATCCGAGCGATCCTTTAGAACACACTTTGACCTCCTTTTGGCGGAAGCGCGCTGGATCGTTTAAGATGCCGGAAGTTCACGAAGATTCGCGTCGCGTCTAATGATTGAACGATCAGCGTTAATTGTTGCATGAGGTTTACGCCCGCTTGGCTCAGTGGTAGAGCACTCGCTTCACACGCGAGGGGTCACAA
>JBDTYQ010000099.1:0-12775 GCA_040005515.1 bacterium | reverse complement strand
TGGAAGTGCCGGTCGACTACCGACGCCGAGCTGGAGGTCGCTCAAAGATCGCGGGGACGATGCGCGGCTCGTTTCTGGCGGCGACTCGGATTCTTGCAACTCTGGTGCGCATCTCAATAGAGCGGCGATGAAGGGGGATTTGGAGTATGCAAGCGTCGGATCTCTCTAAAAAAGCCTGACCTATGAAGACGGCTACTACTCAATCGCTTGCAATCACAACAGTCGTGCAGGCGCTGCCAAGTTTTGGCAGATCACGCGTGGGTGCCATCTTGATCTCCAATCGAGGTCGGTCGCCTCTCACAATCGGACAGTAGAAGTCGGGCTCGTCCAACGCGCCTTGTAAAGCGCGTCTGCCCGCACAGCCTCCACGACATGTCTCGCGAAACTCGCATGGCTCGCAAGCGGCGGGTAACGTGCGCGCTGCGACAAACGCCGATGTGTTTATTATCTCGTCGCTGGTTTTAAGAAGATCCGCCAAAGGTGCGCCGGCGCCAGGCCAATAGACGCAAGGCTGAGTCGTCCCACGAGGGGTTACGCGGATGGTGCTGACGCCACAACCGCAATTCACTTCCGGTAAGGGAAGTCCAGTCATCGCGCGCACCAGCGGTTCGCCGATCGCGATTACATAAGTCTCCGCAAACAAACGGCGAAAACCTTCCCAATACTCGTCGTACGTTAAAGCGTACGCATCAGTCCTGACCGACTGATAGACGTTTACCCGCAATGGCGCGTCGAACTTCTTTGCGACACGCGCCACGTCAGCGAGCTTCAGGTAGTTTGCCTTCATCATCACCGCGATGATCGTTACCGGCACTCCAAGGCTGCTGCAACGCGCAGCCTGTTTATGAATCAGTTGCCAGTTGCCAATACCGCGTTGTGTGTCCTGCTCCTGTTCGGTCGGGTAATCGAGCGAGAATTCGACATCGTGAAATGCGCGCACATGTTCATCGTCGAGCATCGCGATGCTGTGGCCATTGGAGGTGATGGTTAGCTTGCTCGACTGCGTTCGAAGGAAGTCGACGATCGAGAGAAAGTCGGGATGCATTCCGTTCTCGCCTGTTCCGAGGTTTACCGACTGCACGGGCAGACGACTCATTACATTCCGAACTTGATCAAGCGTCAGACGATCGACTCGATTCGGATCACGATAGCAAAACGAGCAGGCGAGATTACATTCATTCGTCAGTCCCAGGCCAAGCCTAAAGCCTACGCTGGTCTTGATTGCGCTAGTTTGGACCGCGCTGGAATCTTCTTGAGAATTCATGCTTATTGCGATTCGTCGATCACTCAGCCAATCCCGGAGGGACGAAATAATTTATAGCACTCGCTGACAAACTAATTCGCCCTGCTCCGTAGGACATATCCTGCATTACCGCTCGCGTCACCACAGTGGAACTCGCGGATATTTGCGGATCATTAATGCATCGATTCCCCATTTGCGCCCGGCTGCTCCAATTGCAAGGCTCAACGCGGCGATCATTGGTATTAGTAGTTCCCAAATCCACGCGGTGCCCGATTCAGCGATCCACAGTGTCGTCAGGAAGAGAAACGCTGCGAGCGCAACCAGCCGTGTTGAGAAACCAACCACCAACAAAAACCCAAACGTGATCTCTGTGAAACCCTGCATTGGTCCGGCAACACTCGCGTGACTCGCCATCAAAGCCATCACAGATTTCAGAACCAGAGGTGCATGGCCCTTTTCAATGTAATAATTAATCAGACCGGAATAACCGGAGGGACTGTATAGGCCTTTGCTCAGATTTTCGAAGAACACTGAAATAAATAGCGCCCCGAGGCCGATGCGCAAAATCGCCAGCGCCACTAATGCCTGCCGATTTTGTGGCTCGACTGATTCCGCATCAACGCGATCAGAGTCTTTCATTACTTCTCCTTTGGGCCGCGAGTTAACATGCTCGTGTTAGCCTCGATCTTGCTTCCTTGGTGAATGCCTTTATAATCCAATGAACCTCTAATACCAAGCAGTAAGCACTAACTAGATCTCGAAGGAGCAACGTGGACGCTCAACTTGATCAACAGGTGACTTCGTTCCCAATTCACAGTGGGCAGAAATTCGTTTACGCGGTAACGCTCCTGCTGGCGATCGCCGGAGCGCTGGTCGTCTATAAGGGAAACGCGGCGCTCGGAGTGATTCACAAGGTGCAAAATACCGGAACGTTCCAACCGCGCACCAATGTTGTTCCCCTGCCCGGCGATCCTCCGTCGATCAATTTACTTTCCCGGTCGATCAATTACTTCGTAGTAATTTGGCCCGCGTTACTGTTTGGCATTTTAATCAGCGGTGCTGTCCGCGTGATCGATCCGCCGCGTTGGTTGGGGCAAGCCGTTGGAGGCGGTCGGATTCGATCGCAGTTAGTTGCTGGACTGGCCGCAGCGCCACTGATGCTCTGCTCGTGTTGCGCCGCGCCCGTCTTCTCCGGAGTGTATGAACGATCATCGCGACTGGGACCCTCGCTGGCCGTCATGCTTGCTGCTCCGTCGCTCAATCCGGCGGCCCTGATACTTACGTTTATGTTGTTTGATTATCGGATCGGCTTGACTCGGCTAACCACGGCCGGATTCGCCGTGTTCTTCACCGGAATCCTGATAGATCGATTCGTCAAAGTCGCACCAATTGGCTGTTCGACGAGGGATGACGAGAATCCCCGGCCACTGTTAACAGCTTTCCTGCGATCATGCCTGCAAGTGGCAGTACGAACACTACCCTTGATAATCATCGGCGTCCTGATCTCGATGGCGATCGCTATGTGGCTGCCTGTCGGAGCGCTTGCTTCAACGGGAGGACAAGCATTGGCTATCGTCGTCATAGCTTTGATTGCAGTCCCGCTGGCCATGCCGACATTCTTTGAAATTCCGCTGGCATTGATTTTGTTGTCCGCAGGGGCACCGGCTGGAGCCGCAGTGGCGATGCTGATCGCAGGCCCCGCTGTGAATCTGCCGTCTCTTTTTACAATCGCCCGTTCAACTAACTGGAAGGTTGCAGGCTCGGTTGCGTTATCCATATTCGCGCTCGCCGTCGCCAGCGGGCTCCTGGTAGGTCTCGTTTGAATCCCAGGTTAAGTCGAGTGAAAAGCGGAGAGGCGCTCACAAAGCCGTTTAATACTGTGCGGAAAAGTTATCTCTAGAACAGGTTAAGGAAAAAGCGTGTAACGTTCAGGCCGCAGGCGAAAGTGAATGCACCGTTCTAGGTAGACATGCTGAACCCAAGACGGAAGGTGGGGCTAAGATGGTGGCGGTACGTGTCGATACGGAACCAGACGAAGCGATACCCTGACGATCGCTAAGGCACGTAAATACTGGTTCGTATCGTTTGGTAAGACTAAATGATACCACTTACACAGGACTTAAAATCCCTTGACCGTAAGGTCGTGCCGGTTCGACTCCCGCCCTCGGCACCATAACCATATCCAGTGCTTACAGGCGTACAGCAGGTTACCGCTGTCTGCCTGTTTTCTCCTCTTGTGTGCCTATAGTGTCGATATCTAAGAAGCGAGACGATGTTAGGCCGTGGTTATTTCCGCGAGGTAAAGCGCTCCACAACAGTTGTGAAGAATGTTGATCTCCTTCGAGTCTTGTAATCAACCAAGGCCCCAGAGTAGAAGGCTCGCCAAGCCCGCTCCCTGTCCCATCATTGATCCGTCATATCGACTTCAGGTATTCCACAAGGTCGGTCTTATCTTGCTCAGTTAAATTCAGTTGCTTGAAACCGTTGTAGTGGTTGACCACGTCCATCAAAGTCGCAAAGCGCCCATCGTGGTAGAAGCCCCCCTTCACGTGAGTGAAGAGTCCACGAAGCGGAGCGGTACGATAGGTTTCGTCAGGCGAACGCTTCGACTGGAAATCGTCTATCCCGATCTCCGAAGGCTTGTGCGCGTTCCAGCCCGGCTCTGTAAACAGCGGCGGCACATGACACTGTGCACAGTTAGCCTTTCCATTGAAGACTTTTTCTCCCCGTGCGGCTGACTTTCGATCGAAGCTACCCTCGGGCGGCAGCGGTGGAGGGATTGCAAGCTGGTAAAACTGGAGCGCAGCAAGTTTCGCCGTAACCATGTCCGTGGCGCTACGCTTGTTTCCGAAACCCGCTCGAGCAGCGATGGGATATTTCTTCGGGTCATTCAAGCGAGCATCATAGAAGGTACCCTGGCCTTGCAATTCAAGATTGGCGACGAAGGCATTCCAGTATGTGGCCGTGCCCCAGCCGCCTGTCCACGTGTGCAGGTTTACGCCGGCCATTCCGAAAGCCGGCGGAATTAGAGTGGCGGCCGGCTTACCATCAGGCCGGAAGGCCTTGCCGTCAAGGTTCAACTCCGCATCGAACTTTCCCGGTCCCCAACTGGCAAGCACTTTCTTAACAGTGGCTTCGTCGACTCGCAGAAGCTTCGTGAAGACGCTCAGGTCCGGCGCCAGGGAGATGATCGCGCCGGAGTTGAGGTCGCGGTTCGGCCAGCCATCCAGTCGGTGACCGATGCCAGGCGAAAAAGCGTCGTCAACCGTGGAATGGCAAAGGGCACAAGTCAGGCCTACTGACTTCAGACTGCCGTTCTGGTCGAAGGTTCCTTTCACGCCTAAGACCGCGTCGAGTTTGATCAAGGCTAGCGTGGTCGCAGGATCGTCTAAGTTGACTTCGCCCTTCTTGACCTTCTCCACGAGGTCCGCGGGAAGCGCGTCCATATCAACTTTCAGACCGACGCTCAGCGCAGTCTTGGGGGAAACTCCTGGGCCAACGCCTCCCAGCTTCTGGCCCTCAAGCGCGCGATGTAATTTGAGTGTGTCCGTCCAATAAACCTCATCGCCGAAAGTGTCGTAACGAAATATACGTCTTCCTTCCTCAAGCATTCGTTGCGCGTTGCTATCGATTCGGCTATCGAACCCGTCTGTCTTTTGCGGCACAGTTGCTCGCTGCGCTCGACCGCGCTCAGTGCCGTAAACCAAGCCGAGCGCAACAAGTATCAGTAGGGCGATTACCTTGCCGTGACCAGCGAGAGAAACCCGGACGGGCGGACTGACAGCGTTGTTCGCAAGTGGATTTGCTTTCCTTCTATCTTCGCGCATATTGTTCTACTTCCTTTCGTCCGAGACGCAAATGGTTATTGTTCCGCGAGGGATTGATAGTTAATCACGCGAAACCCGCGAGTGGAGCTTCATCTTGAGGGAAGGGAGCGATGGTCTTAGGCTACGCCCTAATATTGAATATGTAAAGGCTAGGTTTAGGGGCAGTCCTAATATTGAATTTTAGAGAGGATCAGAATGGCTATTCCCAAAGACTCGAAAGGCCTGCATTTTCCCTGTGAGTGTGTTTCCGCCGGCTCGGGTGGTTACAGCGAACCATGGGCGGAAATTACAAAAAGGAAATTACTACCGAACGGAACCAAGGAAGAAATCCTCAACCTTGTGGCCCGCGAGCCAAAGACCATCTCGCAACTAGCTGAAGCCCTGGATCTTTCCTCACCGAGTATTCACACGCACATCAATGACATGATGAAGAGCGAGCTGTTGCGTGAATCGGAGGAATGGGAGAAGAAGTATCCGACTGAGCGCTACTATGAGCCAAACTTTCCTGTTTTCAAGGCTGAAGATTGCGTGGAGTTTAAGGCGCTCTGCGATGAAATGAGTAATGAGTTGGCCGCCATGTTTGAAAGAAAAGGCAAGAAGATGGAACGCGCCTTTCGTAAGACCGGTCTTTCGAAACAAGGGTGGGAACTTCTGGACGTCACCCAGTGTGTGTACGCGAATATGCAACGCGGTGCACGAGTGCTTCTTGAACAACGGGGGCTACTATCACCCCGCCAGAAACACAAGAACGGCGCTGCATGGATCTTTTGGGCAGAGGAACCAGAAACAGACGGAAGCAAAAAGTAGCGATTGTTAAGTGACAGATTTTTGAGTTTGAGAACTCCGTGCTGCCTCGCGAGATGAACTCAAATAGAAGATGAATCATCAAGATGAGGTGCTGCCATCCTGGCCCTCAGCATTCGCCCCTCATTTCAGTCCCGTTCACTCGTTGGTGCGACTCACCTCTCGGGTGATTCTTCCTTATCGCCCACGGCGATAGAAGAAGCCGCCGCCGCCGAAGAGGAGGACTAACACGACGATAATGATTATTAGTGTTGTGGTGTTCATGGTTGCTAGAAGCTACCAATGTTCCGCGCGGGCGTCAATACGGATGTCGTAAGCTCGACGGGGCCCCTCAGCTTCAGAACAAGGAATAGGCGGCAGCGCTCTGCGATTGCAGTGGGAGCGCTCTTGGATGGCATACCAAAGTCAATTGTGATTGGCCTGAGTATGATCTGTGGCGCCTGCACTAGTTGGGTGACGCGGTAGCCAGCTTTGTTACTTAGTCCTTTATGTGCTGCAAGTCAGGCGGGAAAGATGATGTTGACGACACCGGGTTGGAAAATCCGAGGGTGGCGATGGAAAACGTTTGGTAGGCGCCTGTGGACGAAAGTTAATGCGGACGACGTGCTCAATCGTGCCGCGATTCTCTCCTTCTACTTCCTGCTCACGCTCTTTCCGCTACTACTCTTTCTCATCGCTCTTCTGGGTTCCTTCGCGGACGCCGGAACGGAGTTGCGTCACAATCTGCTTACGTATCTAAGAGCGATAGTGCCAGTCTCCGCTTCTGACCTCATCAATACGACGGTTGACGAAATCAGTCAAAAAAGCAGCGGCGGCAAACTATCGTTTGGCCTGCTGACATCACTTTGGTTCGCTTCCTCCGGCATGGGCGCGATCATCGAAGGCTTGAACGTCGCCTACGACGTGAAGGAGACGCGCGCATGGTGGAGAAGAACTCTCCTCGCGATCCTGCTGACGATAGCGCTGGCGGTGCTGATTATCACCGCGCTGGCGTTGATGTTCTACGGCAGTCGCATGGCCGAAGGGATGGCGAACCGCTACGGTCTCGGCGCCGCGTTTACCGCAGCATGGACGGTCTTGCAATGGCTGTTCGTGCTTATCTTTGTCTTTCTTGCTTTTGTGCTGATTTATTACTTTGCGCCCGACCTTCATGAACAACAACTGCGCTGGATGACACCGGGAGCGGCGGCCGGTGTTAGCCTGTGGCTGCTCGTCTCCTTTCTGTTCGGCTCATATCTCAACTTTTATAACACCTACAGCGTAGTCTATGGCTCATTGGGTGCGGTCATCATTCTGTTGCTGTGGTTTTACATAACCGGCGTGACGATTCTTATCGGTGGCGAGGTCAATGCGATCATCGAGCAAGCTGCAGCCCGTGCCGGAGATCCTGAGGCGAAAGCACCAGGGGAAAAGCTTCCAGATGAAAGCGCAAGGGTACGCGAGGCAGGAGTGCAATCAAATTAAAGTGTTGTAGCAGGAACGCGAAATCCATATCTCCGTTAGTGAGACGCTTCGCTCAAGCGAGCTTTTCCGGGAAGCGTGAACCCAAATGTTGTCCCCTCCTTAACCTTGCTTTCTACATTCACTCGACCGCCGTGCGCCTCGACTACCTCTTTTACGCTGGCTAGTCCGAGGCCTGTGCCGCCCTCCTTTTCAGGGTCGGCCTCCAGTTGCTTCTGCTTTTCTGTCCACTCGCGACGACCACTACCCGGTGCCTTTTACTCATTGCCTTCTGCCGCGGAGCGCGGCTCGACACCGGTTTTCCTCCGTTCACACCAAACTATGGGTGTTTCATTGCAAACACCTCAAAACACCGAAGAAGTCTAGTTAAACTGTCATGACTAAAGAATCATCCGGCCCGTAACTCGCTCTTGGGATCGAATTAGTATCAAAAGGATAATCAAATGAATCGAAGAGATTTTGTTGTGGCGGGTTCGTTCACGCTGGCCACGTTGGCCCTGAGTGTCTCAGCGCAAGACAAGAAACAGTTTATCTGCCCGCCTTGTGGATGCAGCGAGGATGGAGTGGTGCATGACGAACCGGGTACATGCCCAGCTTGCGGCATGGCGTTGATTGAGAAGACCGCGGCGATGAGTGAGCTGGCAGGCATTCCCCACTTCCTGAAGCTAACTGATCAGGTTTGGACGGGCGGCCAGCCATGGCCGGAGCATCTGCCGAAGCTCAAGGATGCGGGTATCAAAGTGATCATCAACTTGCGCCCGCATGGCGAAAATGACGGCGCGCGCGAGGAAGCAAAGGTGAAGGAATTGGGGATGCGTTACTTCAACATTCCTGTTGCCGCCAACGAACCCGATGAGCTGGACGCTGATGACTTTCTCAAGATCACTGATGAACAACTTAAGAACGGACCAGTTTTTATCCACTGCGCAGTGGGGTCTCGTGTCGGCGCCTTCTGGATGATCCGGCGGGTCGTGCGTGATGGCTGGGATTTCGACAAGGCATTAGAGGAAGCCAATCGAATCGGATTGCGCGGCGCGCGACTGACGGAGTTCGCTAAAGAGTACATCGAGAAAAAGAAGAAGATGTAAAGGCAGGAAACGGTTATGAAGTCTTTGCTTGCACTGGCACTCTGCTTCGGATTGGCAGCAGCGGCATACGCGCAGAACTGGCCATCCTTTCGCGGCCCGCATGGCGCCGGTGTCGGTGATGGAAACGACCCGCCGACCACTTGGGACGCAGAGAAATCACTGAACATCTTGTGGAAGACGCCCATCCCAGGTCTCGGACATTCCAGTCCAATTATCTGGGGCGATCGCATTTTCGTTACGACTGCGGTGAGCAGCGCCACGAATTCGCAGTTCGTGCATGGGTTAACAGAGACGCCAGCGTCTGCTGAAGATACTTCGAAACACAGTTGGCGAGTCTACTGTCTTGACAAGAACACGGGTCGCATAATTTGGGAGAAGACGATTTACGAAGGGGAGCCCAAGGTCAAGCGGCATGTCAAAGCCAGCTTTGCGAATCCAACTCCGGCTACTGACGGAAAAAGTCTTGTCGTTTCTTTTGGTTCAGAAGGCCTTTATTGCTTTGATCTGGCGGGAAAACTTTTGTGGAAACAGGATCTCGGTATCCTCGACGGTGGTTGGAGCTCCGGTCCTGACTTTCACTGGGGCTTTGGCAGTTCGCCCGTCATCTATAAGAATCTGGCAATTGTCCAATGCGACACGCAGAACCAGTCGTTCGTTGCGGCTTTCGATCTTGCTAATGGTAAACGCGTCTGGCAAACCAAGCGCGAAGAGGACAGTTCGTGGAGCACCCCTACCATCTATGAAGGCAGTCATGGTGCTGAGTTAATTACCAGCGGGACAAAATTCTATCGCGGTTATGATCCGCTGACTGGCAAGGAATTGTGGCGCCTGGCGGATGGCGTGGACGTAAAAATCCCAACGCCCATTGCGGCAAACGATTTGTATTTTCTTGGCGGTGGCTCTTCCGGTTCACGGCACGCGTTTTATGCCGTGCGTGCCGGATTGAAAGGCGAGATCAAGCCCGCGGAGTCGGGCGCTAAAGACATCGCCTGGCAAAGCCTACAGGTCAGACCGCACATCGTTACACCGATTGTCTATGGCGACTATCTCTACGTCTGCACTGACAATGGCATCTTGACTCAATACCAAGCCAAGACCGGCGAGCCTACGTTTCGTGCCCGACTAGGCAATGGCGGATCATTCAGCGCCTCGCCTGTTGCCGCCGACGGCAAACTCTACTTCGCCAGCGAAGATGGGGAGGTATTTGTTATCAAGGCCAGTTCCACGTTTGAATTACTTGCGCGAAATCCGATGGGAGAAGTCATCTTTGCCACTCCTGCGATTGGCGGCAAAATGATCATCATTCGCGGCCAGAATCATGTCTTCGGGATCAAGGTAAGAGACTAGCGAAGACGTGGTCCTGATTTGGTTTTATGTCACGCAAACTGTTAGTTTTCGGGTGCGCCGAATGCCACTAGTTCTCGAAGCCGCAAAAGCGCTGTTGTGAATGCTCCTGCTTCCTGCTCCTGCTTCCTGCTCTTGGCTCTTACTGCCATCTAAAAATCTTCAACGCTACAACAAAGCTGATAAGCAGCCACGCCAGTAATATCGCTACCTGGATCCAGTTAGCCAAGATGGGTGTACCTTCGTTCATCACGGCTCGCAGGAGTGTGTTGAGTGCCGTCAACGGCAACGCCTTGATGAACGGTTGAAAGACTTGCGGGAATCGCTCAGACGAGAAGAATGTTCCTGAAAGCAACCACATCGGAAGCATAATGAAGTTCATCAACCCCGACACTCCTTCAATCGTCGTCGGTCGAGCAGCGACAAGGAGGCCGATTCCTGAAAAAGTAAAGCCTCCCAGTAAGACGATCAAAGAAACGCTCAGCCACGAACCCCGCACAGTGAAACCAAAAGCGAGCCAGGCAAAGACGACAACGGCCGCGACTTCAAGGAGTAGAAACACCAGGCGCGAAAGCATGAACGAAAGCAGATAGTGCGAACGTCGCATCGGTGTCGCCGCAAAACGCTTAAGGAGTTTACGCGAGCGGGCAATCACAATGGTGAATCCCAATCCCCACAATCCGCTTCCCATCAGGTTCATGCCAATCAAACCCGGAACCAGGAAATCTACATATCGAGCACCGGTTTCAGTGACTCTTTCTTCTCCGAGCGGAACAACATCGGTCCTTCCTTTTGCACGCTGCAAAACGTCGTCGACTATGAGTCTGGCAGTACGACTCTCCGGTCTGGTCGGATCAAAACGTAAGGAATACGAATCAGCAGCGGGTTTTACGATTATCTCGACCTTCCCGCTTCGCAATGCCTGTGCTGCTTCGTCTGGAGCTAACACGGAATAGCTGACATCAGCAGAGCGCGCGAGAACATTTGCAAGTTCGCTGACACTCGCACTGTGCATATCACCTTCAATAGCTACAAATGTCTTAGCGGGTCCTGTGTTGCGAAAAGCGATGCCGAGTGCAAAGGTCATTAACACCGGAAAGACGAAAACCCAGAACACAGCCTCTCGCTCACGCAGAAACTCGCGCACTCGCATCCCCGTCAGCGCAAACAGAGGATGCGATGATCGATTATTGAGCTGGTTGGTCTCGTTCTCCATGTGCGACGTTGAACTTTGTACTTAGAACTTGGTTGGTGCTTTGTGCTTTTCGACTTTGGACTTTGGGCTTTGAACTCTGTAGTCCTCTGCCTCCTTCCGCTGCTGTTTTCATGCCTCCCGCAACATTCTCCCAGTCAAACTCACAAAAACATCTTCCAGTGTCGCCTGATGTGTTGTTAGCGAGACGAGTTCTGACTCTTGCCGTTTGATCTCTGTAAGCAGTGCCGGCAGCGCAACGCCCATCTCAGTAACAGTCAACGAATAGTCGCCATCACGTCTCTGCAAGCGGCTCACGGCCGGGAGTCGCGTTAACGCATCATCAGCAATCTCTTTTGTCACGCGGAATTCTATGATTTGATCCGCGCCCAGAGATTCAATCAGTTCGAGCGGCGTTCCCAGCGCGATGACTTTCCCGTGGTCCATGATCGCCACGCGGTCGCAGAGACGACTAGCCTCTTCCATATAGTGAGTAGTCAGCAGCACGGTACCGCCTCCCTCACGGAATTTGTCGACCACATCCCACAGCGATAGCCGGGCCTGCGGATCAAGACCGGTGGTTGGCTCATCAAGAAACAGGAGCTCAGGATCACTGACTAGTGCGCAGGCAACAGCAAGTCTCTGTTTTTGACCACCTGAGAGTTTGCCGACACGTGCGTTTCGTTTCTCTTCAAGAGCGACTGCTTTAATGACCTGGTCCACACAGTGACCCCGTTTATAGAAGCTGCGGAAGAGTCGCAACGTCTCGGCCACGGTGACCTTCTCGGAGAGCTGTGTTTCCTGCAACTGCACGCCAATACGTTCACGTAAGGCGCGGTCCCTATCTGAATAGCCGCCGGAGTTCCACTGCTGGCCCAGCACCTCCACCCTTCCTTCATCCGCAGGTGTTAAGCCTTCGAGTATTTCCACTGTCGTTGTTTTGCCGGCGCCATTTGGACCAAGCAGACCAAAACACTCCCCGGCATCAACTTCCAAATCCAAACCGTTGACTGCAGTGACATCCGCGAACCGCTTCACCAGCCCCGCGCAGCGCAGAGCGACTCGTTGGGTTGTCAGTGAACCTGTTTGCACTATCGATGATGTATGGGTCGCCATTGTGTAGCCATTATATTGATTTGATGTCGCGGTGACACGTGAGGGGCGGCACTGCAGCGTAGCGATGACTGTTCGTGGGGGCTAATCACTATCTTTGATTCACTGCCGGGGTGGCTCGGAGTGCCACCCCTACAAAGGACGGTCCGCGGTAGCGGATGTTGATTTCCCATCCCGCGAAGGGGCGGCAGCATCGTTCGTGTTTTCGCTGCCGCTATCGGCAGCTTAGCGGCTCCGCCATTTTTTGATTACGAGCCACGGCCGGAATAACAATTTTGGCTTAATTTATCGATTGCCAATAATTAACTTGACTATATTCGATAAATGTCTTATCGATATTCGATATAAGACAGAAAGGTGGTGAATCATGTCAAAACCAAACTCCTCATCCGCTGCGCTGCCGATCGCGTACGTCATGCTGCGGATACTCATCGTCTTGAACTGGCTGGGCGGGGCCGCGATCCTCGCTCTGCTGGTTGTCATCCCAAACGAGCAATGGATCATGAGCGCGTTCAAAATCTTCGCCTGACGCAACGCGGCTGGTCATGGGCCTACGCGCGATCGCCGCGCTCGGGCTCGTTACGATTCCACTCAATTATGCCGTCCTGAAGCGGCTGCTCGCGATCGTTAAGACGGTTCGCTCGGGCGACCCATTCGTCGCCGCGAACGCGTCCCGGTTGCAGGCGATCGCCTGGGTGCTGCT
>JBDTYQ010000098.1:0-12835 GCA_040005515.1 bacterium | reverse complement strand
GTATTGCAGCTTGCTGAAGATTGAGGAGCATACCTATAATCGCTCGCCCTGACAATCGGATGTGTCGGACAGCGATCGAGTGATAATTTGTGAAGCACACTGTTGGTTTGCGATCGTGAATGGCATTCCAACCGCACGCAAATCCCGACCTGTCGGGGTTCGCATTACGAGTCCCGGCAAACTACCAGTTTGCGCTACAACTACAATTGAGGTTGGTCCATGCCCATCGGAACCGCATTCCACGAGAGAACGTTCGCGCTTTGCGAGAGCCTTAACTACCGCGAGTGGTCCGGCTACTACACCGTTAGTTCGTATGAACCGCACCACGAACATGAGTACAACGCGATTCGGAACGCGGCGGCGCTCATCGATATCTCTCCTCTATTCAAATACCGGCTCAGCGGCAAAGACGCAACGCGGCTTGTAGATCGCGTCATCACGCGCGACATGCGCAAGGTCTCAGTGGGTCAGGTTATCTATACGCCCTGGTGCGACGAGCGAGGCAAGGTAATTGATGACGGCACGGTGTCCCGACTCGAAGAGAACACCTATCGCTGGACCGCTGCCGATCCCAGCCTGCGCTGGTTCACTCAGAATGCTACGGGACTGGACGTCGAAATCGAGGACATCTCCGAATCCGTTGCTGCGCTTGCCTTGCAGGGACCGACATCGGCGCGTTTGCTGCAGAGTGTCACCCCGGCGGTTGCGCTTGAGACGCTCAAGTACTTCCGTGTCACAAAAGGATCGATCGCCGGCATCGACGTTGAAATCTCTCGCACGGGCTACACGGGAGATCTGGGCTATGAAATCTGGGTGCCAGCGGAACACGCCTTGAACGTGTGGGACGCGCTTATCAAGGCGGGACGTGCTTTCGATATACATCCGGCGGGAATGCTGGCCCTCGACGTGGCGCGCATCGAAGCCGGCCTATTGCTCATCGATGTTGATTTTAACAGCAGCAAAAAGGCGTTGATCGCCGAGCAAAAGTACTCGCCTTATGAGATGGGCCTTGGTCGGCTCGTTCACCTTGAGAAGAACCGATTCGTCGGCCAGGCAGCACTGATCGCCGAGAGAAAGCGCGGGCATGCTCGCGAGATCGTTGGACTGGAGATCGACTGGCCGGAGGTGGAGGGGTTATATGAACAAGTTGGCTTGCCTCCCGCGATCTCTCCGATTGCTTCACGAGTCGCGACTCCTGTCTTCAAGGACAATGCCCAGGTTGGCAAAACAACGTCGAGCACTTGGTCGCCAACACTGAAAAAGATGATCGCCCTTGCGACTGTCGAGCGCGCTCATACCAGGCCGGGAACAAAGCTTCAATTTGAGATCACGGTTGAAGCGGTGCGACATCGTGTGAAGGCAACAGTGGTGAAGATGCCTTTCTTCAATCCGCAGCGGAAGACGGCAACGCCTGCATAACGCAAACTGTTGGTTGGGAAGAGTCAGATCACATCAGGCTACTGCAATACCCGGCTACAACTACGTGGATTCTCTCAAACAAATAATCGATAGCTACAATCCCGACGCGCCACTCGAAAACGCATGGACGATACCTGCTGCGTGGTATACCGACCAAGGTCTCTTTGATCTGGAACGAGAGCGAGTCTTTACTCGTTCCTGGCAGCTTGCTGCTCGTCTGGACCAGGTAGCGAGGCCGGGCCAGTACGTAACAACTGAAGTCGGCCTCGAGCCCATCGTCGTTGTGCGCGGGGCGGACAACCGGTTGCGCGGTTTCTTCAATGTCTGTCGCCACCACGCTGCCGCTGTGATGACTGAAGCAGAGGGAACAGCGACGAGTCTGCGCTGTCCCTATCACGGCTGGACATATTCACTCGCCGGCGAACTAAAAGGCACACCTGACTTCACAGGTGTCTGCGACTTCGATCGTTCAACGATGGGACTGGTGCCGCTCGAAGTCGCCACCTGGGAGAATTGGGTATTCGTACGCGTGGAAGGATCCACAGGCCAACAGCAGTCACTCAACGAATTTCTCGGCGCGGAGCTAACAAGTCAGGTGCGGCCGCTCGACCTTGGTGAGCTGCATTGGCTGGAACGTCGTCACTACACTTTCGACTGCAACTGGAAAGTGTTCGTTGACAATTATCTTGACGGTGGCTATCACGTCCCTCACCTGCACAAGGGTCTCGACAGCGTGCTCGATTACAGCAAGTACACGATCGAGAACGGTGACCACTTTTGCCTGCAATCAAGTCCGCTTGTTAGCGAAGGGGCTGAAGCCGAGACCGGTGCCGTGCGTCGCGGAGAGCGCGCGCTCTATTACTGGATCTATCCAAACTTCATGATCAACTGGTACGCCGGTGTGATGGATACGAACCTGGTCCGCCCACTCGGCATCGATAAGACAGAAGTGATTTTTGATTTTTACTTCACGGACACTACAGAGGCGGGTCGCGAGCGCAATCGGGCAAGCATCGAAGTAGGGCAGCGAATTCAGGATGAAGATGTTGGTATCTGCAAGTCGGTGCAGCGCGGTTTAAACTCGAAAGCGTACGAGGCTGGGCGACTCTCAGTTCGAAGAGAGGCAGGAGAACATCTGTTTCATCGGTTGCTTCATGCGGACTTGAAAGCTTCTGGGTAATGGGTAGTAAAGCGAACTAACATTTTGCGTTACCCTTTTTCGCCGTCGGTTGAAAACGCATTCCAACGTTTTTCAAAAGTAGATCCTACGTGCCATCCACGCGATCCACTCCATCAAAACACGGCGGCTTACTCCGCGTACTCGGCGTTGGGTTCGGCCTCGCCGTAATCATCGGCAACACGATCGGCGCAGGCATTTTTCGCGCGCCGGGCTCCATCGCCGGACTGCTTCCCAGCGTCTGGTTGTACCTCGCTGTCTGGATCACTGGCGGACTGTATGCGCTGCTCGGCGCCATTCAGATTGCCGAACTGGGAACAATGCTGCCGCGTTCAGGCGGCCAATATGTTTTTGCTCGTCACGCGCTGGGCGAATATGCGGGGTTCATAGTCGGCTGGAGCGATTGGATCTCGACTTGTGGCAGCACCGCCGCTGTGTCGATCGTGATTGGCGAGTTCAGTGGAGCGTTGTTTCCCTCGGTGAAGGGTCACGCTGCCGCGATAGCCGCGACGATCGCCCTTCTGTTTGCCCTCCTACAGTGGCGCGGAATTGTCTGGGGCAGCAGCGTGCAAAACCTCACCAGTCTGCTGAAGGCTCTCGCCTTCCTCGCTTTAATCTTCGCGGCTTTCTTAGTAACACCACAGGGCGTTCCCGCAGCGTCTGTTGCTCAAACCATTCCTGCAGGTCTGCCACTCATCGCGGCCTTTGTTCTGGCGCTGCAGGCCGTTATTTACACTTACGATGGTTGGACCGGCGTCGTTTATTTTTCGGAAGAAGTGGAACAGCCGGCACGAGATATTCCCCGGTCTCTTTTCGGTGGAGTGTTTTCCGTCATCGCGATCTATCTGCTCGTCAATCTCGCGTTGCTTTATGTCCTGGGGATCGCAGGAATTGCCGGGCAGGAGTTTGCAGCGGGTGCCGCTGCTCAGGTGATCTTCGGCAGGCATGGCGACACTGCCTTCAGGCTTCTCACTATTCTCTCTATGCTCAGCGGTATTAACGCTCTCCACCTGATGGCGACAAGAGTGCTCTTCGCGATGAGTCGCGACGGTCTCTTCATGCGCAGGGCGGCAATCGTTAATCAGGGTGGCACTCCCACTTTCGCTTTGTTCACGAGTGCAGGCGTAGCAGTACTCTTTATCGTCTTTGGCCAGACGTTCGAAAAAGTCATCACGGTGCTGGCTTTCTTCTTTGTCGCTAACTATGCCCTCTCGTTTGTAGCAGTGTTCGTGCTGCGACGGAGAGAGCCGGAGAGAGAGCGACCTTATCGAGCATGGGGTTATCCCTGGACCACTGCCCTCGTTCTGCTGGGATCGATTGCCTTCCTGATTGGCGCCGTCGCCAGCGACATGCGCAATAGTCTCTACGCCGTCACCTTGCTCGCCGTCAGTTATCCGCTCTTTCGTTTGCTGAAGCGCTCACACATTAGATGAAGTCACTACGTCGGCCCTGCGTCTGTCATTCATCATTCATCAATCATCAATCATCATTCGAAACATTGACTTCGCGATCGATTTCACCTAGAAGGCATGTGCTGGACTTGTTAGAAAACCCGGAATGGAGAGGACCAACTCGCGATGAAACAAACTTTTCTGGCTATCCTTTTTACTTCTGCGATCATGATCGCTGCCTCACCGGCATCTGCCCAACAGGACAACGAGGCGGTTCGAATCAGAACCAGAGCGCAGTTAGCCGCGCTTCTGGAGAAGGCGGGACCTGCAATCAATGTGGTTTTTAAGCAGAGTCAGAAGCAGCCCTTCAACTACACGGGCACGATGACGACGGGACTAGCGAACGCTCAAAACTTTGAAATCGTCATCAGCGTCACAGGCAAAGAGACGATTGGCTTCCGCATCTATCCACACTACAACAACGGCTACATCAATATTGATAAAGCCAGAAATACGGCTGGACTGATGCGGATGTTGCTGCGTCTGAGCGACCGCACATTTCTTTACTGGGGCGCGGATGAGACAGGAGACGTTTTTACGGGATACACATTCACTCTCGAATCCGGGTTTCCCGAAGAGTCAATAAAGATCGTGCTGCGCAGCATCGTCAACATGGACAAGTTCATTGGTGAGTTGCGGCCCAATGTTGACGGAACAAGTCCCGCTGCAGCTCCGGGTCAATAGAAATAATGATCAGTCTGCTACCTGGCCAGCCGGCTCTTACATTCCGGCGCGCCTGGTCAGACCAAGTTGTTCGCGAAGCCACTCCACTCGATCATGACGCGCAGCCTCGACGTTGAGATCATGCTGCGCTTCGTACCACTTGATTTGTTTCGGCACACTTGCGGCGCCAAAAAACCCAAGCGCTGCCGCCTTCGGAATGTACTTGTCGGTGTTGGCGAACTGAAACAAAAGCTTCGCCGGAGCAGCGCTTGAGACATAATTGATGGGTTCGAGATCCACAAATGCCTGGCGGTAGACATCCTCACCTTTACTTGCGGTGACCGGCCAATAGTGAAGAGACCAATCGCTAAAATTCCCTAACGCAGCCATCAAGACGTAGGCCTTCACTCGCTTGTCGACTCCAGAGACGAGACTGCCAAACATGGCGCCGTAGTCGTGACCGACATACGCGATCCGGCGTCGATCCACTTTCGGTTGCGCCAGCAATAGATCCAGCGCCCGGCGTGCTTCGATCGTCTGATCGATAACCTGTTGACGATCCGCCAACGCCTCTTTCGGCGCTTCGGTCCAGGGGAAGTAGCCCTGAATCAAAACCGACACTGTTCCCTGACGGGCCAGGCCTACCGCTTCGTCGAGGAACTCGGTACGGTCAGATTTTTCGTCGCCCAGCCAGTGGAAGAAAACTATCCCCGCGTGGCGTCCAGTGTCTTTGGGCTTAACGATGTAAGCCTTGATGCGACCGTGTCGAGCGGTGTAGCCGGCGTAATCAACATCCTGAATAACAACTCCGTCCTTTTCGTTGACTGACACCTCATGCAGGTCGAGAGGGACCTTCGAATCATACGCAAAAGGATTGGCTGCTTTCATTTTCGCTTGCGCTGTTGCCACCTGATACGGTGTCACAGTTGCAAACAAGCTAAGCGACAGGACCACCAGTCCCAGAAGTCTTTCGGGAGTTACAAGGAACATCAGGTTGGTGATGGTAAAGCCGGTCTTGCGTCTGCGACTCGTCATGATCTTTCGTCCTCCCTGAACAAACCTTCCGCGCGCTTGCGTAAGAGATCTTCTTAAACTTCGGATTTGCTTCTAAAGTTTCGTGGTTCAGTTTACTAAAGAATACTGATGAAGCATTGGCGTTGGTTGCGTGAATTCAAATGTGTAGCGCTAAGAAGCTCCACGCTCATTATTAGTTGCTCACGATCTCACGTTACGTCCGAACTATCGCGGAGACCACTCGAGAAAGCTCGTACTTGAAAGATCATATCGAACGGTCAACGCCCGAGGGAATGCCTGCTTCCGTCCCCACGATCAGCGTTCGCTGGACCTACGTGACATCGCCGGCGCCCGCAGTTCAATCCGGCCACATTTTGGGCAGGTGTGTGTTTCTTTGAGCGCGCCCTCAAAGACTGGGTCAACAGTCGCCGGGTCGTCGGAGCCATAGTCGACTTTCATGGCGTGATGATTCATCTCCGCACTACAGTCTGGACAAAACATTTTGTTGGGCTGCGTCATACTTGAATTTCCTTTGCACCTTAGTCGCAGACTGACTTGAAAATTACATCCGGGCAGAACGGGTTCATAGCGAAACGTTTTCGCGCCCATACCTTAAGACCTTTGCCATCCAGACCAGCTCGTCAAGAAACTGCTTAATGCGTTTGATATAAGCTTCGTCAAGTAAGGCACCCTGGGCGTCGAAGAGTTTTCGAGCTGACGAAAAGTCTCCATCCCAAAAGATCGTGACGAGGCCGAGCTCCCGCAACACCGGCAGGAGGTTCTCAATCATGCGGGCGCCACCGAAGGCACCCGCGGAGACACCGCAAATGCCAACGGCTTTATGGATGTATTCTTTCAGATTTGTATCCAGCGCGTGCTTTAGTAATCCAGGATAGCCATGGTTGTATTCGGGCACGACGATCACAAGCGCGTCGGCTCGAGCGCAGGTCGCTGAGAAGCGCCCGTCCTTGATCGCTTCACCTTCATCGTCGGAAGTGAACTTCAGATCTCTAAGATCGATTAACTCGGTCTCAACGCCATCGCGCTTTAGCACTTCACCAAAAACAAATTTCGCAACGTTCTCGGTAGCGCGTCCCTGACGAGTTGTCCCGAGAATTACAGGAATGAAGAGTGGTCGGTCGGACATTTTAAAGGGCACCTTGAGCGAAACCGCGCTGCGGCGTTCCAAGAGTTACGACAGCTGCTGTACGAAGAGATAGTTCTTATGTATCAAACTCTGAGCGGTTGATCCAGTAACTCAACATTCAACGTTACCTTCCGTAGGTTTGGATGGTTTAGTGTAGCGGCGGTTTGACGACCTTTTCGCGCCCGACTAGAGTAAGAGGACAGACTTTGATTCAAAGATAATACTTAATGATGAACTCCATCGCTCAAGACCTGGACGCAATATCCAAAATCGAAGCTATACCGCGAATTCTTGATGTAGTGTGCCGCACAACGGGACTGGGATTCGCCGCGGTCGCGCGAGTAACCGACGAGCGTTGGGTTGCCTGTGCAGTACGCGACGAGATTGATTTCGGTCTGTTGGCGGGCGGCGAACTTCGTGTGGCGACCACCATCTGCAACGAGATTCGCAATAGCGGGCAGGCTGTAGTGATCGATCACGTTGCGGACGATGAAGCGTATTGCAATCACCCAACGCCGAAGATGTACGGTTTTCAGAGCTATATTTCCGTGCCGATATATCGTGCGGGCGGACAGTTCTTTGGCACTCTGTGCGCGATAGATCCGCGACCTGCTAGTTTGAACAGACCTGAGACAATCAATATGTTCAAGCTCTTCGCGGATCTGATTGCCTTCCACCTCGATGCGCAGGAGCGTTTGAAACTCACCGAGGCAGCGCTCCTGGACGAACGTGAGACCGCAAAACTACGCGAACAGTTCATTGCTATTCTGGGCCACGATCTGCGGAACCCACTCAATGCGATAGCGGGCGCCGCAACGATACTGCAGAAGATGCCGCTTATTGAAGATGCACGGCCTGTGGTGGCAATGGTCCAGCGAAGTTCTGTGCGGATGGAGGGGCTGATAGAAAATGTGCTGGACTTTGCGCGCGGACGTTTGGGTGGTGGGCTTACTCTGATTCGAACTGCTGACGTAAGTCTTGCGAGCGTGCTCGAGCAGGTGATCGCAGAAGCCCGCATCGCATGGCCACAGCGCGAAATCCTAAGCGAAGTTAACCTCGAACGGCTCGTCGACTGTGACGGCGCCCGGATTGCCCAGATGTTTTCGAATCTGCTTGAGAACGCTTTGAGCCACGGGCATCCGGATCGGCCCGTCGGGGTGCGCGCGCGTAGCGGTTACAGCGGCTTCGAGCTCTCAGTCACAAACCATGGCGAGCCGATCCCGCCTGAGGTTATCGGCCGGCTCTTTCAGCCATTCTTTCGCGCGTCCTCCAATCGTGGGCAGGGGCTCGGCCTGGGACTTCACATCGCTTCTGAGATAGCACGTGCACACCAAGGCTCCCTCGAGGTGGAATCGTCAGCACAGCAGACGCGCTTCACTTTCAGGATGCCGGCCTCTGCAAGTGAAGAAAGTCTTGTGACAGGCAAGGCGGCTTCATAGACCGGTGCCATGGATTTCCTGGAGCGCCGTGGCAATCCAGATGTCTCGGGGGAGCGCCTTGGATTACCTGGAGTTCATTGCCGCTTCGCTCCGCCGGCTCCGAAACGGCAGTTTTATGAACCGTCATTCATACAACTATCACCGTGTTTTTTGAGTTATGGGGCGGCTTATCGCTTCAACCACGATCACTGGAATTTCGATCAGGTATACGCCGAGATGAAGGACTACGACTTCTCTACTCGCTTCGGCAATGGAAAGATGAAAGACTTTGTCCAGGACTACTGGCAGCAACTACAGGCCAAGCAGGCCGGCGCGCCAGCAACTTCAACTGTTACTTGTTAACTAAATTATTACTCGATACGAAGAAGGCCGCTCGGCGAGCGGCCTTCTTTATTTTGGGACCGCTATCATCCCGTCAACGCTTCGCGACGATTAACGGGCGCCCTTCTGATTCGCGCCGGTAAAAGACTCGCGGCGTCTGCGTGATCCGCCGCTCGATGTCGGGAGCCCGTTCCCGTTCCGCGCCATCGACGAAGGAAAGCGTTACACCCAAACCACGAGCCTGCTTCATCTTCTCGAGTTGCATTTCGGGAACGCGCGCCGTCGCGTAGTCGAACCACTCGCGCACCCACACTTGTCCGTCTTTAGGATCATCGTCCGCAGCAGCCTGTTTCAGTCCCTCCTCGACCAGCGCATAGGTCAACAGCCCGTGCCCCAGCTGTGATACCTCCTGCGCCGCCTGATAGCTCTGCGCTGCGGTGAGGATATACATCCCCTTCTCGTAGGCGAGTTGCGCCAGGCCTTGTGAGTTCATCGGACCGCGCCGCCGCTCTGCGGCTTCGAGTGCCTGCCCGGAATTGCACGCGTCGATCACCATCAGTATTTTGTCCGCGTCAATTCCTTCAACTGCCTTCTCCAACTCTTCATCCGAGATGCCATGTTCGAGAATGATCTGCAAACCTGCTGCGTCGAGCCGGGTTCGCTCGCCAGTGTAGCCAAGGTCGTGCGGCAATAAATAAAACCGCTGCCCCTGAGCAGTCCCGTGTCCGGCGAAGTAGATGAAGACGGCGTCTTCCGGTTGCGTGGCTTTCAGTTTTTGGAGAGTTGCTGGCGCATCTGCTGGCAGTGGTTCCTGGCTCCCCGCGAGCCGATCCAATGCTCTTAGGACATTTGCCTTCGTAGCTTGCTCGTCCAGCAGCGAGATCACTTCGAGGTGCTCGTAGTTCGCTATCTGCTGCTGTTCTTGCCGCACTTCATCACCGAATGCCGCTGCATCCGCGACGGCAAACTTGAGGTTGTACTCCGGATTCGAATAAGCGTTGACGCCAATCGTCAGAACATATGCAGTACCGGGCCGCTTGAGACTCCCCGCGCCTGTGAGACTCAAGATGGCATCCTTGCTCTTGACGTTGTCGCGATTGAAAGCGTAAGCCGCCAATCGATTCTCTCCAGCGACTACTGCAATCCTCGCTTCCAGTGTGATCGCACTCTGACCTTTCAGCACATCGCCGCGCCAGACCTTTACGAGGGAATCGTTGCGGAACAAACGCACATCGCGCGCTCCGCTTCCCGCTGCGTAATTTTTGTCGGCTGCCTTTTCTGTTACTTCAATCTTCACAGTCAGGTTCCGTTCTGACGTGCTCACTCCGCTGCCCGGTGCGTTCGGAGTAATGAGTTTCAGTTCGGGCTGACGGCGGTCGAGCTGCGAAATGTTTTTCGGCGCGCGAGGCTTTTTCCCGGCCATCACTTCGGCGAGCAATCCGGGATAGTAGAACTCGTTGAAGAAAGTCTCCGCAGGCGTGACGTCAAAGGTGTTGCCGCCGAACTGCCACAGGATTTGCTTCCATGCGGCGGGTGAGCCGTCAAACAAGCCGTCGGGCGTCACAACCAGCCAATCGTTGCCGCGGCTGTTGAAGGCGCCGCCAAGATTCACGAGCGTGGCAAGCTTTTCGCCGGATGCTGCGTCCCACACATCCTTATCGTTGTTCTCGCCGAGGGCCACCAGAAAGTGTCCGTCAGGACTGAAGGTGAGCGAAACTATTCGTCCCGCGTGTGACAACGTAAGTACTGTTCTGCCTGAGGCAACTTCAAAGATGTCGATCTTCGTAGCGTAACCTGCCGCCAGCAGACGTGCGTCCGCGCTCAGGCAAAGAGTCGTGACCGGTCCGCTTTTCTCATCATCATTGATTTGAAAACCGTTGAGCTTACGTCCGGTTTCAGTTTCGTAAATCAGCACCGAACGCTCTTTCTTTTCGAAGCCTGTCATCGCGATGAGCTTGCTATCGAAGCTAAAGCCAGCGGCCGGCACGATGCCCATGTCGGGAGCCTTGCCTCCATCCATTTCTCGTAGACGTTTGTCGGATTGCCCGTCGTAGAGATCTATTTTTTGTTTGTAGACATCTTTGTAGCCATTGGTGAAAGGATTCAGAAGATCGCCGGCCGAAGGATCGTAGAAGTCTTTCATCGGGAAGTAAGCGGCTGCCCTGAAACGTCCGTCCGGACTAAAGAAAGGCTTGCCCCTGTCCCGGACCGATGCGTCGGGCTTTCCACGTACGAGAGTTCCCGCGGCGGTATCCCATACTTCCGTTACCAGATTCTTCAAGAGCATCTGATTCGAAATCAGGAAGCGACCGTCAGGGCTGAAGCTCACAGCGCCGCCGGCCTGAAGCTTTTCGCTGGAAATAGTTCCCAGGGCCTCTACGGCTTCAATGATTTGATCGGGCGTCGTGATGTCGCGCTTCTGAAGTGCGGCCATCGTTTTCGGATCGATGGTTTTGATGAATGCCGCTTGCTCGGCTCGCGATGCGTCGTCCGTTGTTCCGGTTCGCAGAGTGCGGATTTCGTGACCGGTTGCAGTGTCAATGATTCTGATCGCTTTTGCTCCCGCCCCGACCGTCGCAATCAGGCTGCCGTCATGATTGAAGTTAATTACACGCGTGCTGGCGGCTCCATTCATACTTAGCTCGCGGAGCAGCTGACCCGTTGCAGCATCCCACAACTTCATAGCTGCCCCCGCGCCGTTATCAGTGGCCGTAGCGATGAATCGTCCGTCCATGCTGAATCGCACGCGTTGCGGTGTCTTGCTGAACCCGGTGTTGAGACTGTAGAGCTCACGGCCAGTCGACGCTTCCTGCACGCTAACCATCTCGCTGGTTTTTCCGAAGGCGACGAGTCGCGCATCTGCGCTGAAGGCGAGGCTCGAATTTTCCGCGTCAGGGACTGCCTTGAACGGCAAGTCACGCAACTCCCTGCCGCTTTGAGCGTCATAAGTCTTTACCGACTTATCAGGTTGTCCGACTGCTGCGATTTGCCCGTTCGAACTAACTGATATTTTCGAAGCCGACATCTTAAAATTCTTTAAGCGTTGTGACTCCTGCTTCCGTTCCTTGTTTCCACAACCGAAAAGACAGCCAAGTGAGTCTAAGGAGCTGAGCTTCTCCATCCCGGTTTTTCCGTATTCTGTTTTCTGCGAACGCAACTCGGTGCCTGCCGAGACATCCCAGACTTTGACAGCATCGCCGCTCACGCTCGTTAGGGAGTGGCCATCGTTACTGAAGGCGACCGCACCAACGGGCAGTTCATGCGCACGCAGTACCTGCAACTGTTGTCCCGTCTGAACGCTCCAGATCCTCACCGTCGTGTCTTCCGCTCCGCCGACAACGCCTCCCTGTGTGAACGCGCCCAGGTCTCGCTTGTCATTAATGTCCCCGCTGCCCGACGCCAGCAGTTTTCCATCGGGGCTAACGGCGAGGGCGTTGACGTTACTCGTGTGACCATACAGCGTGCGCAATACGTTTCCTGTCGTGAGGTCCCAAATTTTAATGACGTTGTCTTTGCCGCCCGAGGCCAGCCAGCGATTGTCGGGACTGAAGGCTACTACGTTAGCGGATTTTGTGTGTCCTGTCTGAAGAATCAACTCCGGCTTATTGCCTGAGGAGACGGGCGTCACCGGGGCAGTTGTTTGCGCACTCGCTGTCGGAATTGCGAGCCCTCGTTTCTCCTGCCCTTTCGATTGCGCAAAGCCGTCGATGGGCGCGCATAAGAGTGACAGCAAAAGTATCAGTGATGATAACTGCCGGGCCGGGAGAGAAACCGATAAGGCAGAACGATATTTAGCGGAGACGATTCTTGCTGACGGACAATGACGGACCATGGAGTGCTCCTGGTGATGACGCGTTAGGCTAACCTCGGTCGAGGTGAAGACGTGGGAGGGATCAGGTTAGTCGAAGTAGACAGAAGGCGCTCTATCGCGAATTGAGCCTGTCGGAATTGAAATGAAACCTACGGCAACCGTACCCTTAAGTCAATTGAGCAGCTTCGAGGCTAGCCCTCCAGTTTGATGTCAAAGCTACTCTTTCACTGGGACCGCTTTGGGTTGAATAACCCATCCGATGTGGCATTCCACGCGGGCGCGCGAGACGCCCGCGATTCCAGTAAGAAGTTGCCCGACTCACGGCGTCGCTCGATCACGGTCCGAAGCGTTGCCGGTACTCAGCAGAGTTTACGAAGCCGTTGACCATGACGC
>JBDTYQ010000097.1:0-12839 GCA_040005515.1 bacterium | reverse complement strand
CAATTTGAAGGAGTACTCAGTGCTTGGAACTTAGAGCTTGGAACTTAGAGCTTGGCGACTCACGCGACTCTTCAGCGAAGTACAAAACACCAAGCCCAAAGTACAAAAAACAAAAACCAAAGCGCGTCGTTTTTATAAAAACAACTTCCAAATACTCTTCATCACAACCTTCTGCGACTTCGCGTCGCCCACAGCGATAAAGATCGTGTCTTCGCCTGCAATCGTGCCGACAATCTCAGGAATCGCTGCACCGTCAATCTCGACAGCTGCGGCAGATGCCAGGCCCGGTTCGGTTCTCGCCACCACGAGGTTGTCACCGGCCGGGTCGAGGCTAATCAACCCTCGCGCCGATGCGCCGTTCGTGCGCTGCACGGTGTAATGCCCGTGATGCTTCACCACGCCTAACTCTTCCAGATCGCGCGAAACACTCGACTGCGTCGCCGGCACGCCCGCGCGCTCGAGCAGTGACTTCAACTCGGCCTGCGTGCCAATTGGCTTCGCCCGAATCAGACTCAATATCCGCTTTTGTCGCGAGCCCTTCTTCATCACACCCCACTCGTGTATGCAAATTACTTGCATAAACACTGCATAGATGAATAAAATACCACTAGGGATGCCTGAACGTCAATGACCGGCGGCTCGAGCGTCGCTGTTACACTGGCTAAAGAGAAACGCGGGTTGGAGGAAAGCATGGCTGAGGCGAAGAAATTGTGGGGCGGGCGGTTTGTTGGCGAAGCCGATCAGGGTTTTGTCGAGTTCAATCGCTCCTTCAGTTTTGATCGAAGACTCTTCGAGGCAGATGTGCGCGCGAGTCTCGCGCATTGCGCCGGTCTGACCACGGCTGGGGTGCTGACCGCAGCGGAAGCTGATGAAATCAAAGAAGGGCTCCACATGATTCTTGAGCGCGGTATGGCAGACCCCGGTTACTTCGCTGAGTTCGAGGCCGAGGATGTGCACTCATTCGTCGATGCTCGGCTGATAGAAGTGAAGGGTGACACCGGCCGCAAGCTCCATACAGGGCGCAGTCGCAATGATCAGGTCGCTACAGATCTACGACTCTGGCTCCGGGATGGCATTGATGAACTGCAGCAGCGAATTTCCGCAACGCAGCAGGCATTGCTGGACCTTGCGGAGGCGAACCGCGAAACGATCATTCCCGGTTACACGCATCTGCAGCGGGCGCAGCCAGTGCTTTTTGCGCACTGGTGTCTCGCCTACTTTGAAATGCTGACGCGCGATCGCGAGCGGCTCCAGGATGCTCGCAGACGCGTGAATGTATTGCCGCTCGGTTCGGCAGCCCTCGCGGGAACCTCTCATCCGATTGATAGAGCTGCCGTCGCGCGGGCACTGGGTTTCGATTCCATCTCAAGGAATAGTCTGGATGCAGTAAGCGATCGGGACTTTTGTGTGGAGTTTGTCAGTGCCGCATCCCTTATCCTCGTGCACCTCTCGCGCCTCGCTGAAGACATCATCCTCTACGCGACCACGGAGTTTGGTCTGTTGGAATTGAGCGATGCCGTCGCCACCGGATCGAGCCTGATGCCGCAGAAGAAGAATCCCGATTCGATGGAGCTGGTGCGCGGCAAGGCCGGGAGAGTGTTCGGTCACAACGTCGGTTTGCTCACCCTGCTCAAAGGCCTGCCGCTCGCTTACAACAAGGACATGCAGGAAGACAAGGAAGCGGTTTTCGATACGTTCGACACCGTCTCCGATTGCCTCGCAGTCAGCACGACGGTCTTGAGAAACGTTACCGTCAATGCCGAGCGTGCGCGCGCAGCGGCAGAGATTGGTTACATGAACGCAACCGAGCTCGCTGACTATCTGGTTCGTAAAGGAATGCCGTTTCGCGAAGCGCATGAAACAGTCGGACGGATTGTCTTGCGGGCGATCGAAAAAGGTGTTGAGTTGCAGGCGCTTCCACTCGATGAGCTGCGTGTTTTTTCGAACTTGATCGATGAGAGCGTTCTCACTGCCTTGAGCCTCGAGCAAACGCTGGCTACGAAAACTCAAGCGGGTGGCACTGCGCCCGAGCGCGTGTCCGAAGCTTTGAGTGAGGCGAGGAAATCGTTGGTGTCTTGAATCAATGTGCCTGTTGTATTATCGGGCTAAAGCCACGGTGTGAGTTGGACAGAAGAAACGGACGCCCTACCTAACGGGCCGTGCGAAGGCAGGGTTTGGTTTGGTCTGGTTGGTGACTGAATGTCGGTACAAGTTAGCCAGACCTTACTGCTCGGGATCGGCGACTTTGCGCTGACCGTCATAGCCGAACACAAGCCAGGCGAAACAGACTGCGAAGATCGCATATACAACGAGGACAGCTAGCAGGGGCATGCTCCCGCCGTGAGAGAACTGCTGTTTTGCCAGGGCGAGAGAGCCCACGATGAAGTGCACACAATTGCCGAGGGAGATCGGCCGCGAATAAATCCCCCCGATGACGTTGTCCTTCGCCGTCCAATTCGTAAATGCGAAGGCGATGTACATCGCGCCGAGCAGCTGTATCAGAACGGGCAAGGGTTCCGTGACGGAAGATCCGAGGGCGCGCAACAGTTCTGCCGGAGCGAACGACGCGGCTATACCGGCAACGGCGAGAACCAGACTACTTGCTGCCATCAATATCTTTGTGTTCACGAGTCGACCTATACGTAGCGGAAGCACTTCCCTGGATTTCTTTGAGCGCGCTAATCACCAGTCCCAGCACATGCTCATTCGTCTTAGCGGTTGCCCGATTGAATCGCCACTGCCAGTAGCTCCACCAACCGACCAGCACGCCGAGACCGCAGGCACCTAGGTAAAAGAAAAGCGGAAAATCATTGATCAGCTCGCCGTTTTTGATTCCCCTAGTTGCATTCACGCATCAGCCGATCAAAGCGCAGCTGATTGGACGGCTCCGAAGCCTGCCCAAATTTCCAACACTGACTAAAGGCATCTGCAAACTCTGGACTGCTTCTTACTGCAGCCTCGACCCGCGGAAATAAGAGATCAAAATGATGTTCTAACAGATGCTCGAGAAGGCAAGTTGCGATTGCTGTGCGCAAGTCTTCATCAATGTGCCGCGCCCACTGATTTGTGAAGTGCCAGACCTCTTCCGTATTGCTTCATTTACCGTCATAAGTGGCGCACGATAAGGCCGCACTTCGCCTGCTGCGCGCGATGAGATTGATGCGGAAAAGATTAAGATTCGTACACGACGAAGCTCGTGTCCAGATCTTCAAGATGCTTCAGCAACAGAGGCTTCACTTCTCCTTCCCAATCTAACTCGCCCAACCCGGCACCGATCTTCGGCAGCGAGACACTCTCGATCTGTTGCTTCACGCAATATCGAGCGAGCTTGCGCAGACCACGATTCAGAAATGACAATGAGGCACTCTCCATATCCGGCTGAGTCGCCATGTAAATAACGCCAGGCCGATTCTTTGTCGGAGCTACCACGAACAGATCTCCTCCTTGAAACTTCTGACTGCGTGCGAATTGCTTGAAGTGTTTCTGCGCGTCTGGCCACTTCTTTGAAATCTTCAAAGCCAAACCCGCCGCCATTCCTGCTTCTGACTCGGTGGCTACGCCCTGGGCGAGATAGTCTGATTTGGTTCGGAGGATATCTCCGGAAGTAAATTCGATCACTTCAGGAGGTACTCCTTCATGAACAGCACGGCTGCATACAGTTGAAAGTCGCGGTTCTGTTTCTTCGCGAAACCGTGGCCTTCGTCTTTGGCCATCAGATACCAAACAGGAGTGCCATTCTTCTTTACTACTCGCACGATCTGTTGCGACTCGCTCAGCGGCACGCGCGGGTCGTTGCCTCCTTGCACCACGAACAGCGGCTTCACAATCTGGTTGGCATTGTTAAGGGGAGCAATGTGGTTTAAGAACGCGCGCATCTTTGGATCGCGCTCGTCGCCGTACTCAACTCTCCGCAGATCCCGCCGATACGCCGAAGTGTTTTCCAGAAAGGTGACCAGATTCGATGGCCCGACAACATCAAGGGCGCAACGAATGCGGTCGGCGTAAAAGGTGGCGATGGCGAGCGTCATGTGGCCGCCATAGCTGCCTCCTGTCACCATTATTCTGTCGGGATCCAGATCAGGACGAGTCTTGATCCAATCAAACAGCGATGCGATGTCTTTGTAAGAACCCTCGCGGAGGAAACCGTCATCGAGCTTAACGAAGGTCTTGCCGTAACCAGTCGACCCGCGCACATTCGGTTGAACGACGGCAATGCCCAACTCATTCACGAAGTAATTGTTCTCAGCCTGGAACCACGGCCGCGACTGACCTTCAGGGCCGCCATGAATATCGATGATCACCGGACGCTTGCCTGAAAACTTCGGACTCGGCTTGTAATACAGACCAGAAATCATTTTGTTATCGAACGTCTTCCACTGCACGACTTCCGGCAAAGAGAAACTCTGCGTGTTGATACCGCCGGTCTCGCTTTCAGTCCAGCGCTCGATCTTTCCGGTTTTCGCATCGAGCGAATAGGTGTCGTAAGTCGCACGCGCTGACTCCAGGCCGAAACCTAAGTCACGGTTATTTCGGTGCCATTCAACCGAGCCGATAACGCCTGCGGGCAATTTGGGCGCCGGCAGTTCTTTGCGACGCGCTGTGTCGTACAGGTGAAGGACACTGAGGCCGTCCTCGTTCGTTATGAAAGCGATCGTCTTTCCGTCCCATGAGAGAGCGAAGTACTCCACGTCCCAATTCAGCGACGGCGTCAGGTAGGTGTGCTTCTTTGTCGCCAAATCAATGTAGGCGAGTCGTTGAAACTCTGAGTCGCGATCGGTGTTTGTGTAGATTCCTTTGCCAGCCTTGCTGAACTGGGCTGAACCGTAGAGAACCTTCTCGCCTGGACCCTTGGGTGTGATGAGCGTCTTACTGCCTGTCGCCGTATCCATCAACCAGAGATAACTTTCATTGGCCGAAATGCTTTCGTCAATGAGGAGTTGCTTGTCGTCAGGTGAGAACTCATAAACGCCCCAGCCGCCTCCTTTCAGTTGCGCTACCATTCGATCCGATTTCGGATCTGACGGGTTCATCATCCAGATGTCCACGTCCTCGCCGTTGCGACGCGTTGACTCGTAGGCATACCAATTCCCCGCATTCGACCAGACGCCCCCGGTGTTTCGTGATTTACCGTCAGTCAGAAGAGTGATCGCGCCGCTGGCAAAATCGTAGCGGTACTTTTGATAGTTCTCGTTGCCGCCGCTGCCCTTGCTGAACACAAAGTAGTTACCCTCGGTCGGTTGATAGCTTGCGCCGTTAACACTGTCTCTGAAGAAAGTGAGCTGCGTACGCGCGCCACCAGGAAATTTCACGAGATGGATTTGAGATGTATCAGCAAAGCGGGTACTGATCAGCATCTCACGTTTCGTGGGATGCCAGTTGGTGAGCCCGGCGTAGCGAAATTCGGTGTAGCGGTTGATCTCTTCGGCCATAGACACGGGGATTTTGGGGATGCCTTCGACGACCAGATTATCACCGGGCGACACCACGTCGTTCTGCGCGACAACGACCGTTGCGGTTATCACAAGGAGCAGCGAGATAACGATTAGCTTCATGAACTCACGCATATTCACCTCCAGTGTGACTGAATTCATCGTTGACCGTATGCCGACCGATTACCTGTGCACCGTCATACGTATGGCTCGTGCCGAAGCACTTTGCATCAGCGCCGCTCTGAGCCAACGCATAAGAAGTCTTGACTGATTAGACCCGGGATTGGTCTCGCCGAGGAAAAGGTAGCAGCGCCGCTTTGCACAAAGAGTTGAGGTGATTCTATCGCGGCTTGCCGCCGCATGGGCGCGATTGCGGATTGAGCTCCCGCCGTTTGAGCAATACAAGCGACCGCAATGATCGCTGCCAGTAGTCGGAGTTGTTTCATCGTCTCTCCCGTCAAGGAAATTTCGTCCAGGCATTCAGAACCAGCACAGCCCAGGGAGGAGCTGATCCGGAAGAAACTAGGCTCCTTCACTAGCCAGCTCAGACATTGATGACCTTACGGAACGACACGTACAAATCTGACAGCCGGTCTGCGGCAGCAGGATCGCCCCGAGCAAGAAAAGTGATGATCTCGTCGCGTCCGGCAAAAATCGGCTGCAATCCCCCTCGCTGCGCCTGCGTGAGGGCCGAGGCCTCTCCTTTATCAGCTTCCGCCCGCAACGCATTGAAGAATTGGCTGGCAGCTTGGCGCGCCGGCTCATAGTCACCCCTCCGTGCATCAACCGCCGCGGATGCAAGACTGTTTTGCATCCGCGTAAGATTTAGCTGGCGCTCTGCCTCGGCTAGACTACTGGCGCATTGGCGAGTCTTGAGCCACATGGGGACGAAGCCAAGCAGGAAGGCGACAAGCACCACGGCGGCGTAGATACCGACCTGCCGGATTAGGGAAGTTGAATGACTTGTCTTGGGCTGCACATCTTCGTTCATAACGACTCCTTAGAAAATTAGACCCGGGTTCTGTTATTAGTTGCGATCAGGATTCAAGCTTAGGGAATCAGGCTGCTTGAAAAAAATGTTGTTGTGCTCGCAGGTTAAATGCTTTGTTAGGCGGCGCGTCGCATCGCATCACGCCGGCACATTAGTTTAGTCGACCTTGCTCAAAGAGTCTTCACTAACACCGCCCGCGACTATTTCAGCAGTAAAATAGCTCGCGACCCGCACCGGCTTTCCCGCCAAGCGTCGCAACATCACAATCTGCCCCACATGTGTGAGGGCGTCGCCAACCGGGCCTTGAATAAGCTTCTCCACCGAACAGGCCAGCGGTGCGTCTGAAGCCAAATATGAGTCTAGGCTTTTCAAGGCGGAAAAAAACCGCGACACCTCCTCGTCCCATGGCAAGGGTGAGGACATTAAGTATCTAAATTCGCCCTTGATCAAAAAGAGAGAGCCTTCGAGTAAATCACCAATGTGCGCCAGGATTTCTCCCGGAGTACGCACCATCTTAGCAACACAAAACACCGCAAAGTTCTGTGGCGCATCTGCTATGGCTATGCCGCCGCGATAAGCCACCGTAGCAACAAGGTGGCGCAGTAACTCACGTTTCACATTTAGGCTCAAACTCGTCGCCTCGTTTGAGTCAATAGATTTATTCATACAGGAAGCTGCCGAACGCCCGGCACGGTCACAGGTAGAGTAACGCGATGGGAACCACGATGCCCAGGATCATCAACCCAACCACGAGACGCTGATCGCGATTGTATTTGAACGCCATATAAATGCCGAGAAGGCTCGTGCTAATCAGGCCCACGGCCATTATCACCACAAACCATTGCAGCGACACAGACCGATGACTGCCCGGCTCATGTGAAGCTCGTTGATCTTTATGAATATCAGCCAACTTCACGATCCAGGCTGGAGGAGCATAGCTGCTGTTCTTCGGACTGTCTTGTAGCCTGAAAGTTTGGAGAGCGCCGGAAAGCGCAAATACGATAATGACGGGTGCGAAGAAAACACCGAGATAAAAGTGAATCTGTCGGATGCGTTTCATCACATAAAATTAGCATACGATTTCAAAAGAACGGCTAACAATCGAACAGTTAAGTTGAAGCTGACCGGCGATTTATTCAAGCCTAGATTCAATCGATCTAGTTGCAAAGTCTTTAGGTTAGAATATCAGGGCGGTCACATGACGGTTACGATTCTTCTTCATCGACTAAACGCCAAACTGCCGGCACAGACCGTGACGTCTGTGCCGGCAGGAGTAGCATCCTGCTAACCCAACTCTTAATGCCCGAATCTCTGTCTGTCTCGGGAGTTCATCAACCCATTGACTAGATGGCGATAATCAACAGTCTAATCGAATATGTCGATCCAACCCTGAAAGAGACTGTCAGCATCCCCGCGTAGAGGTAGTCTTCACCGCTTTCATCGATAAACCGCAGCCGCCTGAAGATTCCGCCGGGTCAGGTGCAGCGTTTGGTTAGCTGGTATTCGTGACCAACATCCAACCCGGCGAGCATTTTCATCAGGGTTTGCAAGTCCACCGGCTTGACGATGTGGTGATCGAATCCCGCTTCGTGGGAGCGGCGGCGGTCGTCGTCCTGCCCCCACCCGGTCACGGCGATCAGGACGACGCCCTTGCCCCACGCCTGCTCGCGGATCCGGTGGCACGCTTCGTACCCGTTCAACTTCGGCAAGCCGATGTCGAGCAAGATCACGTCGGGCCGGAATTCCCCGGCCATCTCCACGCCCGCTTGCCCGTCGTAGGCGGTGCGGACGTCGTTGCCCATGATCCGCAGCATCATCGCCACACTGTCCGCACCATCCCGGTTATCGTCCACAACGAGGACGCGGTGCGACGACTTGGCGGGCTGCTCCGCTTCACCGCCCGACTCCTGCGGTTTCGACGCCTCGATCACGACCGGCAACCGCACGACGAACTCGCAGCCTTTGCCCGGCCCTTCGCTCTTGGCCTCGACCCTGCCGCCGTGCATCTCCACCAGCCGCTTCACCAGTGTCAGGCCGATCCCCAACCCGCCCTGCGATTTCTCCAACGACCGATCCACCTGTGTGAACATGTCGAAGATGTGGGGCAACTGGTCGGCGGCAATTCCGACGCCCGTGTCCTTCACCGACACCACTACGTTACTGCCCTGCCGCTCGACGGCGAGCGTAATGCGACCGCCCCGGTCACTGTACTTGGCGGCGTTGTTCAACAGGTTCAGGAACACCTGGGCCAACCGAGTCATATCGGCGTCAACAATGAGCGGTTGCTTGGGGAGCGTGATGGTGAGTTCGTGGCCCATCTGCTCAATCAGTGGGCGGCTGGTTTCCACGGCACTGTTCAGGATCGCCACTAATGGGATTCGTTCCTTGCGGAGTTCGATCTTGCCCCGGCTGATGCGGCTCACGTCCATCAGGTCATCGACCAGCCGCACCATCTGCGTTACCTGGCGTTCCATTATGGAGCGGGCCTGCTCGATAGTCGCCGCCTGCCCACCCGCTAGCTTCATCAGTTGCAGGCCGGCGCGGATGGGAGCGAGCGGGTTACGGAGTTCGTGGGCCAATGTCGCCAGGAACTCATCTTTGCGGCGGTCGGCCTGGGACAACTCGGCGGCGAGTTGTCGCAACTTTTCTTCGTCTCGCCTTCGCTCCGTGATGTCCGTGTGGACACCGACCCATTCGCGGATCTTCCCGTCGGCATTCAAGATCGGCACCGCGCGGATCGAACAGAGCCGCCACTCGCCGTCTCGTCGGCGGACACGGTGCTCGAAGATGAACGTGCGTTTCTCGAGTACCGCCCGATTCCACGCCTCGATCGTCGGCTGGGCATCTTCCGGGTGAACCTCCTTCGACCAACCGTATCCTTGGTAGTCTTCGCGGGATTGACCGGTGAACTCTTCCCATCCGCGCTGTTCCCCTTCCATCAACCCGTCGGCGTTGTTCGTCCAAATCAGATCGCTCACAGCCGCCGTCGCTGCGCGGTAGCGTTCATCGCTTTCGCGCATTGCTTTCTCGGCGCGCTTGCGGTTGACGAATTGTGCGATGCCGTCCGCGATGGGTCGCAAATCTTCGAGGACTCTGGCGGGGATGGGCGTGCGGGCAAACATCGCCAGCACGCCCATGACTTGCCCGCCGACCAGCAAAGGATAACCGGCGAAGGCGACCATGCCTTCACGCTCGGCCCAAGCCGGATCGCTGATATTCGGATCGTGTGGCACGTCGTTCGTCAGATGCGGCTGGCGGTTTTGGGCGATGCGACCGATCTTGAACTCCCCGACTGCCACTCGGCCATGCGGCCCGTTCAAATGCCTGTAGAGTCCCGCACTGGCTTGCAACTCCAGCATCGTCCCGCTCCCGTCGAGCGTCCAAATGCGGGCGAAGGCCATATCGAGATGACGGACGAAGGCTTCAGTGCATTTTTGCAACCCCGTACGCATATCCGGATTCTGGCTGAGACCGGTGCTGGTGTCCGCCCGCAACGACGTGAGACGGTTTCGTTCGGCCCCTGCCATGTCCGCTTTCCGACGTTCGCTGATGTCTCGGAACACCAGCACGGCACCGGTGATCTTGCCTTCCTCGTTTCGGATCGGGGCGGCACTGTCATCGATGGGGTGGTCGTTGCCGGTTTTGGAGATGAGAACCGTGTGGTTTGCCAGCCCCACGATCCGACCTTCCTTTAGCGCACGGAGGGCGGGGTTTTCAACCGTCTTGAGAGTTTTTTCGTTGACGATCTGGAACACTGTTTCCAGCGGCGTGCCTCTCGCTTCGTCCTCCGTCCAACCGGTCAGGGACTGCGCCACGGCGTTGAGGAACGTCACCTTGCCCTCGATATCGGTGGTGATCACGGCATCGCCGATGCTCGCCAGCGTCGTGCTGAACCACGCCCGCTGTTCGTGCAATACGGCACCGGCCTTCTGCCGGGCCGACAGGCTGCGCCGCAAGAGCCAGACGAACGCCCCGACCGTGACCAGTCCCAAGAGGGCGGTGAGCAGGCCAGTCGTCACGGCGTCCCGATAGGTCGTGGCGGTCTTACCCTCCTGCTCGTTGAGCAAGGCATAATCTACCTTCTCCATGTCCGCAACGTGCCGGCGAATCGCGTCCATCTGCGCCTTAGGTTTCCCGGTGAGCACAAACGCCTGCGCCGCCTTCTCGTCCTTGCGCCGCAAGTCGATGACCTCTTTCATCTGAGCCAGCCGCGCGGCGGCCAACTCTTCGAGTTTCGCGATGCGGGCTTGCTGGTCGGGATTGTCTTTGGTCGTGTCTTTCAGCTTCGCCAGGATACCGTCCAAGCGGAGGAGGGCGGCGTCGTAGGGTTGCAAGAACTCGTCTTTGCCCGTGATCAGAAAGCCCCGCTGTCCCGTCTCGGCGTCCACCAACGCCAGCATCACGTCGGCGGTCAACTCCCGCACATGATGCGTGTGAGCGACCCAACCGGCGTCTTCGTTGAGTTGGCGGGTGTTCCGGTAGGTCAGACCTGCGATGAGGAGCAGCGACGCCACTACTAACCCGACGCCGATCACAACCGGGTTATCAGAGGACAGTTTCATGGACTCCTCTTTTGGCGCTGCGAAGGTCGGTCGGTTCATAGCTCATACCAATTCATTGGGGCGGAAGTTCTTGGATCATGTACCTGAAACATCCGCACCGCAACCGATGAAGGCGCTTTGCCCTTGCGATTGCTCTGCCAGCTAACGGTTGAGTTGACCGGGCGGCGCGAGTTCAATCAAGAATCGCCGGACGAATCAAGCTGCGAAACACGCTACCGCCGCTCGCGTCCAATGGTACGATGAAAGTCGGGCTGTCAAATTAATAGTTAAGCGCAGATGTCTCCAGCAGGATAATCATCCTGCCTTTTCCAATACCTGTTTTAAGGAGGAGACATCTGCATGAGCATAGTTTATGTCGGACTCGATCTGGGGTCGAGTTCTTTTCATAAGTAGCCATTACGAGCGCTGGGTCAGCGACGGTAAATCGCAGTTTCAGCACCAGTGAGTTGAATCTGAGAAAGGCCTTCGCGGACTTGCGCGGTGAGTTGCATGTGCACTTGGAAGCGGGTGAACTGGCGCCCTGGGTCGCAGCCGTCATCGAGCCGTTAGTGCAACGCGTGGTCTGTTCCCATCCGCGTGATAATGCCTGGATTGCCAAAGACGGCGACAAGTGTGATCGCGTAGACGCTTTCAAACTGGCGGAGTTGCTGCGACTCAATCGCTTCAAGCAAGTGCACTACGCGCCCGACCAGCCGCGCCGGGACTTCAAAGCTTTGGTGCAACATTACGACGAACTAACTGCCCAACAGGCCCGCTTGAAAACCAAAGTCAAAGCCCGCCTGCGGATGCAGGGAGTGATCGTGACCGGGGGGCGACTGTTTTCCAGTAGCGGTCGCAAACCGGTGCTGGCCCAGGTCAAGTCGCGTGACGTGCGCACCGCCATCAGCCAACTCTACGGGCTGCTGGACCAGAGCGTGGTTGCGCAAGCGCAAGCGAAAATGCTGAAGCTACGCGCGGCCCAGGCCCTTCCGGAGATCAAACTATTTCGTACTGCGCCCGGCGTTGGTCCCATCGGCGCCTGTCGCTTCAGTGCCTACATTCACACACCGCAGCGCTTCAGCTCGAAACGTAAACTCTGGAAGTATTGTCGGCTGAGCGTAAGTCATCGCAGCAGCAACGGTAAGCTCTGCGGCGGTAGCATCTCGATCGCTCCGGCTGTGGTCGCTTGAAGGATGTTTCGCGCAAGGCTTTCGACGCCGCGGTGCGGGGCGCTAAAGACAATGGCTTCAAGCGTACTTGTCAACGCGCGCTCGAAACCACCGATGCCACGCACGCGCGGCTGACGGTGCAACGCAAGATTGTCTCGACGCTGCGCGCCATGTGGATCAACAAGACACCTTATCGAGATCAGTTGAGCCACTAAGCTCGGGTCTGACAAGCGACAGCCGCAATGGCTCAAGTCAATGCTCTTTGAGTTAACAGTTACTCTTGCTGCCAGGCCAACACCCTGGCGTCGGTGCGGAGTCTCTAAACTAAATCGTGGTCCGGAAGGAAGCTTTCAGGTTCTCTCTGCAGTCCCGTCCAATGGTTAGGCCCGCACGACTTTTTAAGCCCAATCGAACCATAGGCCGTTCCGACACGTCGGGATGAGTCTCAAATACCTGACTGGCAGGAAATGCAAAAACAAAAACGGTCGATAAAACGGTGTTAACGGGCAAGCAGCTCAGTTTCTGGTTTGCAACTCTCTGAGGTTACTTGAATCGCCAGCCGGCGTGTCCTAAACAGCCCTCCGAAATCAAACGAGACTTTGGCGGGCACGGAGATCTTTACGCTTGACTTCGACTTTCATACCCGATTTGTTCGGCGCGCTTTAACGACGATCATGGCCTCGTCAGTTATTGTTGCGTAATCCGTGAC
>JBDTYQ010000096.1:0-13094 GCA_040005515.1 bacterium | reverse complement strand
CCTGCATCTTTGAATTGGTGAAGCACAGGAAGGTCGTCAAAAACCCAGAAGGACCTGCCTTGAGTCGCGGCAACGAGATCCTGCTCACGCTTATGCACAGCGAGATCAGTGATCGGAACCAGCGGAAGGTTGAACTGCATCGGCTGCCAGTTCGCGCCATCGTCAAACGACATATAAAGTCCCGTCTCAGTTCCGGCGTAGAGCAAGCCACGCTTGTTTGGATCCTCCCGAATCACCCGCGTGAAGGCGTTAACGGGAATGCCGCTCGTGATCTTCGTCCAGCTCTTGCCGTAGTCGCTCGTCTTGTAGAGATATGGTTTGAAGTCGTCCCACTTATACATCGTTGCCGCGACGTAAGCGCTCGCAGCATCGGTGGGCGATGCTTCAATCGAATTGATTTGAATCCATTCCGGCATCACGCTCTTTGGCGGCGTCACGTTGTCCCAGTTCTTGCCGCTATCCTTTGTTACGTAGACTAGGCCGTCGTCCGAACCGGTCCAGATCACACCCTTTTGCACTGGTGACTCCATGACTGTGAAGATCGTGCTGTAGTATTCGACGCTCGTATTGTCCTTGGTGATTGGCCCGCCGGAAGAACCTTCCTTCGTTTTGTCATCGCGCGTGAGATCAGGGCTGATGACTTCCCAACTCTGTCCTTCGTTCACTGATTTGAAGAGCACGTTTGCGCCCGTGTAGAGCGTGTTGGGATCGTGCGGCGAAAACAGGAGGGGAAAGTTCCACTGAAAGCGGTACTTCAAAACATCCGCGCCGGCGCCCATGGGATTATTAGGATAGGGAGAAACGTCTCGCAACTGCCCAGTGTGATGATCGAAGCGAGTGATCAAGCCGCCATAGGAACCCGCGTAAACAATTTCTGAGTCCCTGGGGGAAGGGGCAATCCAGCCTGACTCGCCGCCGCCGACGTCATACCAGTGTTGCGTAGTGATTCCGAAGTCGGTCGTCCGACTCGCGATGCGAACGGTGGAGTTGTCCTGCTGCGCTCCGTAGATGTTGTAGGGAAAATCATTGTCCAGAGCGACGCGATAGAACTGCGCCGTTGCTTGATCCTGTGCTGTCCAACTCTTGCCGCCATTAGAAGAGACGTTGGCGCCCCCGTCGTTGCTTTCAATCATGCGTGTGGGATCGTCTGCGGCGATCCAGAGATCGTGATTGTCACCGTGCGGAACTGAAATCCCATTGAAAGTCTTGCCGCCATCGTTTGATTTATAGAAACCGGTATTTAGAACATAAACCGAGTCAGCGTTCTTGGGATCAGCGTAGATGCGCGTGTAATACCAGGCTCGCTGACGCAGCCGCCGCTCTTCATTCGTCTTCGTCCACGTCTTCCCGGCGTCGTCCGAACGGAAGACGCCGCCGTCTTCGGCCTCGACGATGGCCCAAACGCGTTCAGGATTCGCAGGCGACACTGTGATGCCGATATTGCCGACGAGTCCTTTCGGCAAACCGGGATTGCGCGTGATCTCTGTCCACGTATCACCACCGTCAGTCGACTTGAAAATCCCACCGCCTGGGCCACCGCTCTCCAGGTTCCACGGCTTGCGCGAGACCTCCCAAAACGCGGCGTAAAGGATATTCGGGTTGGTTGGATCAAGGATCAGATCCGAAGCGCCGGCTTTGTTACTCCGATAAAATACCCGCTCCCAATTCTTGCCGCCGTCCTTCGAGCGAAAGATGCCGCGCTGTTCGTTCGGTCCGAAGATATGACCCTGAGCGGCTACGTAAACGATGTCGGAATTGCGCGGGTTTACCCGGATACGAGAGATCTGCCGCGTGTCTTCCAGTCCGACGCGCTTCCATGTCTTTCCCGCGTCCATCGATTTGTAAACGCCGTCGCCGTGCGAGACGTTGCCGCGCACCGGCGATTCACCCATGCCGACGTAGATGGTGTTCGGATCAGAATCCGAAAGACCAATTGCGCCAACTGAACCTGTGCCGAAGACCGAGCCATCTGTAATCGGTTCCCAGTTGATGCCGCCATCACTCGTCTTCCAAACTCCACCTCCCGTTCCGCCAAAATAGTAAACCATCGGCTGCGAAGTAACGCCGGTTACAGCCGTAACACGCCCGCCACGAAAAGGCCCAATCAATCGCCATTGCAAACTTTTGAGCGGATCGGATTCTTTAGACGACGCCGGGGTTGGCGTTGGTGTGGGTTCCTGCTGGGCTGAAGCGAAAACGCTGGTCAGCAGAAGCGTGACGAGGAGAGGCAGAACAAGGCGACGGCGAGACGTAAAGCACGTCTTGATCATTACGGTGGACTCCTTTAGTTTGGCAGATATAAACGGAACTTCATGCTAACACCAGCCGCTCCCTAAGAGGAACCACCAAATGCTGCGACTCATACGGATCTTTCTTCTCACATCCCTCATCGCTTTCGTTGGCTTGCTGACCACAAGACCGCACAGCGACGCTACTTCCTCTGTTATCCCAGAGAAATTCTATGGAGCGATGAAGTGGCGTTTGATTGGACCTCATCGTGGTGGCCGCGTCCTCGCAGTATCGGGTGTGAGAGGTCAACCGAATACTTTTTACTTTGGTGCAGTGGCGGGCGGTGTTTGGAAAACAACGGACGCGGGCCATACCTGGGTTCCACTCTTCGACGATCAACCGATTTCCTCGATCGGCGCCCTGGCGGTCTCGCCATCCGATCCGAATGTCATTTACGTCGGCACCGGGGAAGCCGACATGCGTTCGGACATTACGTACGGGGCAGGTGTTTACAAATCTACAGACGCGGGACAGAGCTGGCGCTTTCTCGGCCTGGGAGACACGCGACAGATCGGTCGGTTGTTGATCGATCCGCGAAACCCTGAAGTCGTACTCGTCGCGGCTTTAGGTCACGGGTTTGGACCAAACGAAGAACGCGGAGTTTTCCGGACGACGGATGGCGGCAAGACCTGGCACAAGGTGCTTTACAAAGACGAGAACACCGGGGCGATCGATCTGTCTGCCGATCCGGATAACTCGCAAACCGTTTACGCATCGCTTTGGAATGTTCGTCGACCCGCATGGAATGTTTACGCTCCGGTGACTGGACCAGGGGGCGGGATTTACAAGTCCATCGATGGCGGGGCGACTTGGAACGAAGTTGCGGGAAAGGGATTGCCGAAAGGCAAACGGGGTCGGACCGGGCTCGACGTCGCCCGCGCAACCAAAGGCAATCGCGTTTACGCGCTGATTGATGCCGGTCGTGAAAGCGGTCTCTATCGATCCGATGACGGAGGTGGCAATTGGAGTCTAGTGGGAAACGATCCGCGAATTCTCAGTCGCGGTTGGTACTTCGGCGAAGTGAGACTCGATCCGGCTCACCCGGAGATCGTCTACGTTTCCAATGTCTCTCTTTACCGCTCGACGAATGGTGGTAAGACTTTTTCAGCGATGCGGGGCGCGCCCGGCGGAGACGATTACCATTCTCTTTGGATCGATCCGACTGCTCCAGAGCGAATGATCTCAGGCGTCGATCAGGGAACGATCATCACCCTCAATGGCGGCAAGACGTGGAGCAGTTGGTACAACCAGCCGACTGCGCAGTTCTATCACGTTGCTGTTGATAATCAGTTTCCCTACTACGTGTACGGGGCGCAACAGGACAGCGGCACCGCTGCGGTAGCTAGTCGCAGCGACTACGGACAGATTACGTTTCGCGATTGGTACCCGATCGGCGCGGGCGAGAGTGGCTACATCCTGCCCGACCCCAATGACCCGCAAATTGTTTATGGCGGCAGCACAGGCGGAGAGACCTATCGCTTCGACAAGCGGACCGGACAGGTGCAGGACGTTTCGCCAACTCCAGCGAATCTCGGCGTGACCTTGATGCATCGCCATCCGTGGACGACGGCAATCGCATTCGCGGCGCAGCCACCTCATGCGTTCTATCAGGCGTCCCAGTTTTTGATGAGGACTGCAGACGGAGGCAACCACTGGAACATCATTAGTCCCGATCTGACACTGCGACCTGGCGAGAAGGCAGAAGACGGCAAGGGCATCATCTATACGATTGCTGTTTCTCCCCGCAGCGCGGGAACGATCTGGGTCGGCACCGACAATGGTCTGATTCAACTAACGCGTGACGAAGGTAAGACGTGGCAGGATGTAACGCCTCCGAACCTCCCGCAGTGGAGCATGATTAGCATCATCGATCCTTCTCCTTATGATGCCGGCACGGCCTACGCGGCAATCGATCGTCATCAGATGGATGACATCAAACCCTACATCTACCGGACTCAAGATTTCGGAAAGACGTGGACAAAGATAACGAGCGGCATTCCAGAGGCGGCCTGTGTACACGCGGTTCGAGAAGATCCGGTGCGGCAGGGACTGCTGTTCGCGGGTACTGAGCTCGGGGTGTTCGTCTCGTTCGATAATGGCAGCAGCTGGCAGCCTTTGCAGCTCAACCTTCCCGTTACACCAATTCGGGATCTACTGATCAAGGATAACGATCTTGTTGCGGCAACTCACGGCCGATCGTTTTGGATCCTCGACGACATCAGCGCCCTGCGCGAACTGAACGCCGACGTCACGAACTCGGACTTACATCTCTTCAAGCCGGCGCCGGCGTTTCGGCTGCGCAAGAATGAGAGTCAAGACACTCCGCTGCAGCCGGAAACGCCTGCCGGAAGGAATCCACCAGCCGGCGCAATTATCGATTACGCTCTCAAGTCGGTCCCTGTTGGCGAGGTGACACTGGAAATTCTTGATCGCGGCGGTAGTCTCGTTAGAAAGTTCTCGAGTACTGATCCCCAACGTAAGCTCGACGACACGCAGCCCTTTCCCACTTACTGGTTGCGACCTCCGGCCCCACTCACGAAACAGTCAGGCATGAACCGCTTTGTCTGGGACCTGCGCTACGCGCCGCCGTCAGCAATGGCCCCGGGATACAGCATCGCGGTCGCGTTCGGTGAAGACGCGACGAAGATACCGGAAGGACCGCTCGTCCTGCCCGGCACTTATCAAGTGAAACTCACGGCGGGTGGTCGCGCTTATACAGCGCCTCTCGAAGTGAAGGCTGACCCACGGATAAAGCTTGCGACAAGCGCGCTCGAGCAGCAGTTGGAAATCGAGTTGAACATTAACTACGGCATGAGCAAAAGCTTCGGGGCTGCGCAGGAGCTTGAACTGCTGCGTCATCAATTGGCAGAACTAAAAGCGGGTTTGGCCCACAAGGCGGATCTCAAACCCATTGCGGATGCAGTGACCGCTCTCGATGAGAAAGCGCTCGTATTACTAGGGGGGCCACCCCAATACCCGCCGTCACCGGTTGTGAGCATGACGGCGTTGAATAGCGAGCTGGGATTTCTGTTGTTTGCAATCGACCGCGCCGACGCCGCGCCTACAGCACAAGCGGTCGCAACGTTTGATTTGTATCAGGAGTTGCTGCAGCAACAACTAGCAGCTTGGCAAGCGATGAAAGACAGTGACATAGCGGCATTGAATCGAACGCTGCGGGATCATCAACTTCCGCAGATAACGATTCGAAAGATGTAAGGTGTGAGTTCCGCTTCGGGTTTGTACAAAAATGCAGCCGTTGAATCCTACGGTGCTAGCTGCTGGAAGCGCTCACGATCGGCCGCCACTAAACGGTCCGATGGCTTAACAGCAGCGAAAGGCGCGAAGTTAGGCTGCCTCTCGAAGACGCCGAACATAGGCACCGCTAAACGATCGCCGAGGTTTAGTGGCTCCAGACCCAGCAACAGCTCCATCGTCCGCAGCATGCTTAACTGGTCGTAGCGATCGCTGACCACTTGTCCACGCTTCACATAAGGTCCGATGGCGAACGCCACAGTACGCGTGGCATCTACGTGGTCCGGTCCGTTCTGCGCATCGTCTTCCTCGACCAGGATCAGTGATTCCTTCCAAACAGGACTGCGGGAAATCGTTTCAACGATACGACCGAGCGCCGCGTCATTCTGCGCGACAAATTGAAACGCATTGAGAATCGTCTCGTTTGCGCCGTCCGTGTGATCGTTTGGCAGCCAGATGTAATGAAGCTGGGCCACCTTGCCGGCTTGCACCTGCCCTTCGAAATCCGTCTTCCAAGCCTTAACGCGATCCAAGTCTGAAACCTTCAGATCCCACGAGCGATAGTTGAACGGGTAGTGGTAGAGATAGTCCGCGAACCTGCGTCGCAGCTTTTCATCCTTGTCCAACGCTTCCTTCAAACTGCCATCTCCGGTGAGGAATATTGAAAACGGCTGCGTAAACTCAGGCTTCCCGAGAAGTTGATAGGCGCTTTCGCGGGTACCAGCCTGGCCATAAAAACTCCTGGCGAACTGGTAGAACTCATTTCCTCTATCGACACTAGCAGCTGTCCCCATTGACTTGGCATAGAAGGTCTTTGCAAGCACGCTCTCTGCTCCGTAATGCTCGGAGAGAATGCGATAGGCTCGTGTGAAGAGAAAATAGTTCTCGCCGTAAATCCGATAGTCGATCTTCTTTTCATCAAGCCTGTCCCACAGGTAAGCAGGCGAGGTCAGGGCAGGAACTGTGCCGAATGGATAGCCATTCCAACGCCCCGAATAGCGTGTGTTACCGAGCCACTCAAGAAACGGGCTGGCGTATCCGCTGGTAGTAAAACTATGGCCGAGCACGCTGATTTCGCCGTTTACGAAAAAGTTGTCGAGGGTGACGAACTCTGACGCCAGCTGGTGATGAATCGGTGAGATGTCTTTGCCGAAAAGTGTTAATGCCGGATCGCCATTGCCGCGCCCGAGGTCGCCGAGAATCTGATCGTAGCTGCGATTCTCTTTGATGATGTAGAAGATGTGACGCACCGGAAGTTTGAACCCAGCCTTCATACTGAACAATGGCGATCCGACTTCAACTTGCCGCGTCCATGAAGGCAGCTTTGTCGGAATTTCTGCTTTGGGAATCATCGAGACTGTTCCCTTCAGCAATGTCAGGACGTAATCGCCTTCGCGACTATTCCCGATCGGTTGCGGGCCCTTCGGGTTTGGGCGCCGTGGCCGGATGCCTTTAGCGTTAAGGACGATCAGGTCGCGGTCGTTACTCAAGACCTTTGTCGGATACCAACCGGTAGGCACAAGTCCGATTTGTTTTCCAGTGGCCTTGTTAAGCACTGCGACGGCGTTGATACCGGCGAGCGTGACATAGAGCCGGTTACCTTCGACGGCACAGGAGGTAGGAGTGCGGCCAAAGCGACTGCCCTTCTGTGCCACATTGATCGATGACATTACCCGGGTTGATTTGATGTCGACTACCGAAATGTTGTCTGAGCCTGTGTTCGTCACATAGAGTCGCGTGCCATCTGTGCACACTTCTTGTGGTGTCTGGCCCAGGGGCAGATCGCTGAGTTCTTTCAATTGCGGATCAAACACCCGCAGCTTATTCTCCCCCAACATCGTTACAAAAAGCTTGCCGGCCAAATAGCGCACCGTGTAGGGGAAATATCCAACACTTACTTCACGCTCGATCTTACCCGTTTCAGTATTCAAAACTGCGAGTCGGCCACTGATGTAGCCTCCGCCAGCGTTCTTTGCAACCAGGTAACCAACAGCGAGATGCTTCGCATCAAGCGCGGCTAGTCCTCCTGTGAATCCGCCAACGGCGTACTCTCGCACAACCTTGAATTCACGGTTAACGCGAAATACCTTCTGATCGAAACCACCACTGATATAGAGATCGCCATCGCCACCCGCTACAGCACTGGGGAAGAGCGAATGGAGTCTCAGGGTCTTCGTCACCAATTTTGTTTGGACGTCGACGATTGAAACTGCCTGGTCTTCCTTCAGGTAGTAACCGGTGTCCAGGACCACCAGATGCTCGGCGAACATAAGGGCTTCGTAGGGTAGTCTTCCGACTTCAACCTGTGTGCCTGCGGGTGAGATGCGCCAGCCGTTTGGCAGTTCGACTTCAGCTGTTTGTTTTGCGGCCGACGCGCGTTGGGCTGCCTGGACATACGGGAGGATCTCGTCGTAGGGGGTCTTGCGTGCGAGCTCCCACAACTCTCGATTGAGATCATCTTCTTCTTCAGGCTGATCAAAATCGCGCTGCTTGTGAGCGTCGTCAGCTTTCTCGGTGGCTTGCCGCTGTCCCTTCGCGGGTAGGCCAACAGTGAACAGGACTAGTAGGAGTAAGAGAACCGCGGAGGTTGGTTTTCGAAGAATATGTTTCATAGTTATTGAATCGAGAAAAGAGTTCACCAAAACGACGCTACCGTCGTGCTTGAGAACTAGAACAACTCTTCCAGCGCCTCATCAACGGATCGCACGCCCACGACTTTCACTCCCAGCAGTCGTTCTAATCCGGTGGTGTTTGAAGCCGGCACAACAATCTTTTGAAAGCCCAATGCCTGGGCCTCTCGCGCACGCACACCGGCTTGCATCGTGCCGCGTACTTCGCCAGTCAAACCCACTTCACCAAATACGGCAGTGTGCGAATCGATGGGTATGTTTTTGAAACTCGATGTGATTGCCGCAACCACTCCAAGATCAGCCGCGGGCTCGTCAACCTCCAGACCGCCTGCGATGTTCACGAAGACATCGTCGCCGAGCATTTGCAAGCCAGTGCGTTTTTCGAGCATCGCAATCAGGAGGGCGACTCGATTCTGATCAACTCCCTGCGTCATGCGCCGGCCTGTGCCATATTTTGAACCTGACACGAGCGCCTGAATTTCCACGAGGAGGGGGCGAGTTCCTTCCATGCAGGCAGTCACGACGGAGCCGGCGGCATGCTGCGGGCGCTCCTGCAGAAACATCTGCGAGGGATTGGCAACCGGCATCAGTCCCGCATTCGTCATTTCAAAAATGCCGACCTCGTTCGCCGCACCAAAGCGATTCTTCGTAGCGCGCACAATCCGATGGTTGTGATGACGCTCACCTTCGAAGTACAGAACAGTGTCGACAATGTGCTCCAGCGTCTTCGGACCCGCGATCGATCCGTCCTTAGTAATGTGTCCAATGAGGAAAACCGGAATGGTGCGGTTCTTGGCAAGGAGCAAAAACTGATGAGCGACTTCCCTTACCTGTGAAACCGAACCTGGAGCCGACTCTATGAGCGCCGAGAACACCGTCTGAATTGAATCGACGATGATCGCTCCTGGCTGAAGTCGCTCTACCTCGTGAAAGATGTTCTCGAGATTGGTTTCGGGAAGCAAATAAAGATTCTCGGCCTCAATCTTCAGTCGTTCGCCGCGCAATTTGATTTGCCGCTCGGATTCTTCGCCGGAGATATACAGCACCACAGTGCCGCCAGCGCTTAATCTGTCGGCTACTTGAAGCAGCAAGGTGCTTTTGCCGATCCCGGGATCACCGCCAATCAGCACGAGCGTGCCGGGCACGATTCCCCCGCCGAGGACGCGATCAAACTCGGTAACGCCGGACGGAACGCGCACATCGTCCTGCGATTCGATGTCGCTATAGGCGAGCGCTCCGACCTCGCGAAGTTTGAATCCGGCTCGCGCGCCTGTTTTCTTGGTCGAGCGCGCGCGCTCTTCAACGAGTGAGTTCCACTCGCCACACTCCGGACACTTTCCCAGCCACTTGCCTGTTTGATGCCCGCAGTTTTGGCAGGCGAAGATGGTTTCGGGTTTTTTGGTCAATTGTTGTCTCGAGACTGTGTAGTTGAGTTGCCGGGGGAAGTCGAGAGGCCGATCGCTAACGCTCGCGGTTCTGTAATAAGGCTTTCACATTTTCCGTCGGGCGACCGAGGATCGCACGCTTGCCGCGTTCGACGATCGGTCGTTGTATTAGGTCAGGATGCGCAATCATCATAGAGATGAGCTCGTCATCGGTAAACTCACCCTTACCCAAACCGAGTTCGCGATAGACCGGTTCGCTAGTGCGTAAGAGTTCGCGAGGAGTTAGTTTCAGCTTCCCGAGCAGTTCACGCAACTTTGCCTGGGTTAACGGTGCGAGGTAGTAATTAACTTTTTCGAACGGCGTGCCACTCTCACGGAGCAGCTTGTCCATTTCTCGGCACTTCGTTCACGTTGGTTTTTCGTAAACTATGATTTCATCTGGCATGGGTTACTGCAATACCTTCATGTGAACTTAGTACTTTGATCTTTGTTACTGTGTTCCTCTTTTGCACGTTCAACTCTTTAGGCTCATTCTGCGGCAACAATTCACACTACAAAGCACCAAGTTCAAAGTAAAAATAACAACAAGCAAAAATCGAAAGACCAGGACCGTCGTTCATTTGAAGTCAGTGATCATTACCACATCATAGATGGTTTGACCTCGCACAATCGCCACCTGCTTTCCGTCGCGACTCCAGTCGCGGCGGTAAACTCCGTTCTCCTTGAAGTCAGTCAGTTGTTTTGGCGCCCCGCCGCTGAAAGACTGCTGCCAAAGATTATTCACGGACCCACGATTTTCAATGTAGGTGATGTTGCGTCCGTCCGCGGTCCACCGCGGAGACAGGTCAATGTTGACTGTTTGCGGAACATCAATAGTTTTGATTGGAGAACCGCCCTCAAAAGGCAACACTCCAATGCGTGTGAGGTTGTTATCATCGACTACATAACAAACGACATACTTGCCGTCGGGGGAAACATGCGGTTCAGTTGACATGAAGTCAGTTAATTGTTTGGGGACGCCTCCTTCAATCGGAAGGCGCCAGAGAGTCAGCTTCCCGTATTTCCACGCTGAATAAACTACCCATTTACTGTCCGGTGAGATGTCAGGATTACCCTCGTCAGCATCCTTTGGCGTTAAGAGCGATGGGTTACTGCCGTCAATATCGATTCGCCATAAATCTCCGCCACCTTCCGACGTGCCGTAGACAATGTAACGCCCATCCGGAGAGACAACGGGTGTGTATTTGATCCGCCCGTCATTCGTTAACTGTTTCGCGTTCAACCCGTCCTGATCCATCCTCCACACTTCCGTATTGCCGCTGACGCTGGAAATGTAAACAATGTGTTTGTCCGGGGTCCAGGAGATACCGCGAACGACAGTGTCCTTCCCGGTCGTTATTTGTGTCACCCCACCTAGATCTGCAGTGGGCGAAACCCAAACGCTGGAACTGATGTCCGATTCTACTGCCACGATCGTTTTGCCATCTGCCGTCAAAGTTATGTAGGCATAGTTCGTTAGGTTTTGTGTCAGTCGGCGCGCTTCAGCGTCCGGGTATGAGATCTCCCAAAGTTTTGCGACGCCTTCGCCGCCCCCCGAATCGTCGGCGCTAAAAATGATGGCGCTCATATCGGGAAGCCACGCCATACTCTCGACCGCATCCCACTTGTAGTCGCTTATCTCTTTCAATGAGCCATCCGCAACATTAACGATTCCTATTGTCTGTCTGCGCTCGGTCTTTTCGTCGTTTCCAACTCCACAAGCGAGCAACTTGCCATCCGGCGACCAGGCGATCGCACCACTGAAAAACAGGGTCTTGGAGAGTGACGTAAGTTTCCGCTCATTGCTACCATCCGCGTTTGCGACAAACCAGGCAGTTTCCGCTGTAGGGCCATTCCATCGGCCGAACACTAGCTGTTTGCCGTCCGGGGAAATATCTGTGCTGAAGGCATTCGAAACTACCTTGGCAAGCGAGCCTCCGAGCGTGGGAACGCGAAAGATCGTGGTCGTGGGGTGAGCGGAGTTCGTGCCGGTGAAATAGACAAAACTTCCGTCTGGGGTGAATTTCAGATCGGATATCCTTTCCACCGTAGCCGGGGCGACGATAGGAACGCTGCTATTCGTGGAGATCTGTTTTACCCAGAGACTCTGTCGCCCACCCTCGTTTTCAACGTAAGCCAGAAATTTTCCGTCTGGAGAAATTGCGGCGCGGGATATTTTGCCGCTGCCGGTTAGGCGTTTGATCGTAATCGACGAATCCCTGGCATCTGTCTTGTGCCAAAATTTGTAGATGACTAATCCGATTCCAGCTGCCGCCAGCACAAGACCTGCCAGGACAGCAGCTACACCTGTCTTGTGGCTCTTGATTCCGCTGATTACATATTCGGCACTGGAGCTCGGGCGGGTTATTTCCGCGCGAGTTGTTTCGGCAGTTGAGCGGTGCGTCCCTGAGGCTATTGCCACGAGCGAATCGCTATCCACGCCGTCGCTAGTGGCATAAGGCTGAACGGAATACTCGAGCGCAGCGTTGTCTTTTAATTCCTGCCTGAGCTCATCAAGTTCAATCGCGACGTCCTTGATTGACTGATAGCGCTTGTCTGGCTCCTTCGCGAGGCAGCGCCGAACGATTCTTTGCAGATCCAGGGGTGCGTCTGGACTCAGTTCATGAATCTGCGGAGTCGGTGAGTGAACGATCTTATGAAGTGAATCGAGCGGATCTTTGCCCGCGAATGCTTTCTGCCCCGTCACCACTTCGTAGAGAATGCAACCGAACGAAAAGATGTCAGAGCGATGGTCAATATCCCGGACATTGCCCTGGGCCTGTTCCGGCGACATATAGCCGACCGTTCCCATGATCATGCCCGGCGTGGAGTGTTGCGCCAGAATAACAGTCTCCATTTCGCCAGACGAACTGCTTTGCGACCCATGTGATCTTTGCGGCTCAATCAGTTTCGCCAAACCGAAATCCAGGATTTTCGCGTAACCCTCACGAGCAATCATGATGTTGTCCGGCTTTAGGTCTCGATGCACGATTCCGGCCTTATGGGCCTTGGCCAATCCTTCTGCTACCTGAATCAAATATTTTAGAAGCTTACTCAGCGTGGCTTTTTCGCGGATCCTCTGATTGAGCGTGACACCTTCGACGTACTCCATCGCGATGAAGTGTGTGCCTGACGCTTCGCCAATCTCGTAAATGTGCGCGATGTTCGGATGATTGAGGGCCGCCGCGGCCTTGGCCTCCTGAGTGAAACGCCGCATTCTCTCTTCGTTTGTAGCAACTTCGGGAGGCAGTATCTTCAAAGCAACCTGACGCTCAAGCTTTGTATCCCGAGCTAGATAGACTTCGCCCATCCCGCCGACACCAAGCCGGGAAAGGATTTCGTAACGACCCAGGATGGTATTGGGTGAGAGCTGCATTAGGTGTGAAGTTTTGAACTCGGTGCCCAGACTTTATGCTTGGTGGCTTGGAACTTGGTGCCTGTACTTGGAACCTTAATATGACTCCCGAAGCCCATCGACTTCAAAACAAAGTACCAAGTA